>CAYXYT010000001.1:0-18626 GCA_964469785.1 Candidatus Woesearchaeota archaeon
GTTAAATATGGGTTTTTTATTTTGATTAATTATTGGGTTTTTAGTTGAGAATATTAAAAAGAAATAATTATTTGCTCAACTTTAAAATCGCTTCAGCCAGATCTCCTGTTTCTTGCAGTGTTTCTCTTGCCCGCTCTTCTGTGCAGTTTGTTTTTTCTATTATTGTTTTTATATCATGTTCAGAAAAACCTGTTTCCTCTCTCACATCTCCAGAGACCTGAAAGCTTTCTTGGCCCTGAATTTTGATTTTTGTCACATGAGGATTTTTAATTAAAATCTTACTGCCATCTCTTTTCTCAATTGTAACCCGGGAAGCAGGTATTTCTTCCTGAGACATGCCCATTTGTTTCATAAGAGCCTGCATTTTTTTTGGATTCAATTTAGGAAGCATTTTTGTTTAGCTTGGAACGAGAAGTGGAACTTCAACCTCCTCGAATTTAGTTGGAATATAACTTCCATTATATTCTATAAAATCTGTTGGTATGAATTGTTCAACCCCTTCAAACTCTGTAGGAACCCTCTTTGTTACCATGATAACTTCTTTCTCAATCATTTTAAATTTTTAACCATAAAATATCCCTAAGAAAACTCTAAAAGCAAGTATTAGAATTACAAATGCGATTACATGGGTTGGTTTTAGGTTAATTTTGCTTGCATATTCTTCTTTAAAACGCATTAACCCGCCAAATCCAGTGGGCACATTTACTCCTGTTTCTCTTGCCATGTTTTTCTGATGCAAGATACATATAAAAAGGTTTTGTAAAGAGAAAATTTACGGAGAGCGATTTGCTAAATTAAAATTGTGAAACCACAATTTTAAAAACTTATTTTATTTATGATTTTAATGATTGAGAGATATAACGCTAAGAAGGTTGAAGAAAAAATAAGAAAGTTTTGGGAGAAGGAGAAGATTTACAGGTTTGATTCAAAATCTAAGAAGAAAGTTTATTCTATAGATACTCCACCGCCATATGCTTCTGCAGGTCACTTACATGTTGGGCATGCTTTACATTATACTCAATTTGAAATTGTTGCAAGAATTATGAGAATGCTGGGTAAAAATGTTTATTTCCCTCCTGGTTATGATGACAATGGGCTTCCGACAGAGAAATATGTTGAAGAAAAATTTGGAATTGATAAATCAAAGACAGATAGGGTTAAATTTAGAAAATTATGTTTGGAAGAATCTAAAAGAGTTGAAAAAATTTACACAGATAATGTATTCAAGAAATTAGGGCATAGCTATGATTGGAATTTATTATATCAGACAATTTCTCCAGAAGCTCAGAAAGTTGCCCAAACAGTGTTTTTGAGATTAATAAAGAAAAAAGAGTGTTATAGAGCAAAAGAGCCAAGTATTTGGTGTCCACATCATGAAACAGCGCTTGCACAAGCAGAAGTTGAGGATTTAGATAGGACAACAAAACTCTATTACGTTGAATTTGGAGATAAAGAAAGAATTTTAATTGCAACAACAAGACCTGAATTTATTCCAGCCTGCGTTGGAATTTTCGTCCACCCCGGTGATAAAAGATATAAAAAACTAGTTGGGAAAGAAATTATGGTTCCATTATTTAATTACAATGTTAAAGTTAGAACAGATGAAAAAGTAGACCCTGAATTTGGAACAGGAATTGTTATGGTTTGTACGTTTGGAGACAATACAGATATTGAGTGGTGGAAAAAGTATAAACTTGGTCTTAAAATATGTATTGATGAAAAAGGAAAAATGAGTGGTGTTGCGGGAAAGTATAAATCAATGACGATGCAAGAAGCAAGAGAAGCGATGTTAAAAGATTTAGAAAAAGAAGGACGGCTAAAGAAACAAGAATCTCTAGCTCAAACACTTGGAAGTTGTTGGAGATGCGGTACTCCTGTTGAGTACATTGTTACAGACCAATGGTTTATACACACATTAAAGCATAAGAAAAAACTTTTAGAAATGGGAAGTAAAGTTAAGTGGTATCCTAAATTTATGAAAGTGAGATATAATGATTGGGTTAAAAATCTGGCCTGGAACTGGACTATTTCAAGACAAAGATATTATGGGGTTCCAATACCTGTTTGGTATTGTGATAAATGTGGAAAAAGTATATTTCCAGATGAAAAGGAGCTTCCAATAGACCCAATGCAAGTTAAGAAAAAATGCGGGTGTGGAGGAAGAGGAATTCCTGAAAAAGATGTTTTTGACACATGGATGACTTCTTCAAATACTCCAGAAGTTGCATTGAGGTGGTTAGAAAAACCAAAGCAATATAAAAAATTAGCACCAATGAGCCTTCGCCCCCAGAGTCATGATATAATTAGAACATGGGCGTTTTATACCATTTTGAAAAGCTATTTACTTTTTAATAGAATTCCGTGGAAAGAGGTTATGATTGGAACTTTTGTCTTAGACTCAAAAGGTAAAGGAATGAGTAAAAGCAGAGGCAATGTAATTTGGGCAGATGATTTAATTAAAAAATATGGCGTTGATGTATTTAGATACTGGGTTGGAACAGCAAGTCTTGGAAATGACCTTTCTTTTAAAGAACAAGAGCTGGTAACTGGAAAAAAATTTATGACGAAACTATGGAATGCTTCACACTTTGTGATAACAAATTTAAAGGGTTACCGGGGAGGGAAACCAAAAAAGCTTGAAGCAATTGATAAGTGGATGTTAGAGAAGACAAAAAGAGTAACTGAAGAAACAAAAAAATATTATTTAGAATATAATATTGCAGGAGCTAAAAGAGAGCTTGAAGATTTTTTCTGGCATACTTTTTGTGATAATTATCTGGAAATTGTTAAAAAGAGAATCTATAATGAGAAAGGAGATAAAAAACTTTCAGCCCAATACACCCTTTACAATTCTCTTTTAAGTATATTAAAACTAGTTGCTCCTATAATGCCGTTTATTACAGAAGAACTTTATCAAAAGTATTTTAAGAGATTTGAAAAAGCAAAAAGCATACACTTAACAGAATTTTCTGAGATTAATGTTAGTGAGAAGATAGAAGCAGGAGATAGGTTTATTGAGGTCTTATCTCAAATTAGACAAGAAAAAACAAAAGCTAAAAAAGCAATGAATGCTAAAATTGTATTGACTCTTTCAAAAAAAGACAAGACAAAAATGAAAAGTGTTTTAGAAGATTTAGAAGATGTTACAAATGCTTCTGAAGTAAAAGAAGGTAAATTTAAAGTTGAGTTTTTGTAAGATGGCAAATGTTAAAATATTGATTAAAGGATATACAAGTGACGAGGTAGGGGAAGAGAGGACCTGCCCCACAATTACATTAGTGAAAGATGAAGGCATTACCATGGTTGTTGATCCAGGAGCATTGAAAGACCAAAAGATACTTATTGAGAAATTAAAAAAAGAGGGATTGAGTGTAGATGATATAAATATAGTTTGTATAACTCATTCACATATAGATCATTATAGGAATATAGGGATGTTTCCAAAAGCAAAAACCTTAGAGTATTTTGGATTGTGGCAAGGGGATAGTGTTGAAGATTGGAGTTCCAAATTTACAGAAAATATTGAGATAATAAAAACCCCGGGACATGATTATAGTGGGATAACACTTCTAGTGAAAACAGAAAAAGGCATAGTTGCAATAGTGGGAGATGTTTTTTGGAAGGAAAATGAGCCAGACGATGATCCTTATGCAAGCGATAAAGAAAAATTAAGAGGCAGTAGAAAATTGGTTTTAAAAAAAGCTGATTTTATAATTCCCGGACATGGAGATATGTTTAAGGTAAAATGACAAAATTGAGCAAAGAAGAACTTTCAGAAGTTTTAGAGGAGCTTGAAACGTATAAAGGCAGGCATACAGAGCTTATTACAGTTTATATTCCAAAAGGTTATGATGTTAATTCTGTTCAGAAACAGCTTGAAGCGGAAAAAGCCACTGCAAAAAATATTAAATCAACAGCGACGAGAAAAAATGTCATTGACGCTCTCGATAAAATGGTGAGATATTTAAAAACCCTTAAAAAAACACCTGAAAACGGACTGGCTATTTTTTCCGGCAATGTCTCGGCATCAGAAGGGCAGCAAGATTTACAATTATGGGATATTGAACCACCAGTGGCTTTGAAGAGCAGGTTATACAGGTGTGATAAGGAATTTGTTTTAGAGCCATTAAAGCAAATGCTTGAGGTTGAGGAGGTTTTTGGTTTGCTTGTTATGGATAGGAAAGAGGCAACAATTGGATTGCTCGAGGGTAAGCGCATAGAAGTTTTACGGCACATGACTTCAGGGGTTCCGGGCAAGGTAAAAGCAGGGGGGCAGTGCTTGGCGCCCGATATGTTAGTAAAAACTAAAAAAACTCCCAAGAGAATAGGAGATGTTAAAAAAGGTGAGGAAATAAAAGCATTAAATTTAAAATCCAACAAAATTGTTTTCACTAAAGTGAAAAATAGATGGAAGGTTGTTAAAAATAAATATAAGGAGATTTGGGTTAGAGAGTTATGTTGGCCTATTATTGCTTCAGATGAGCACATTTTTTTTAAAAAAGAAAAAAGGAAGATTGTCGAAATATTAGCTAAAGACTTAAAGAAGAAGGATAATTTAATTAGTAGTGACGACAAAGGTAGACTATTTGTAATGGATGTTACTAGAATTAAAGATATTAATAAAAAATTAGAGATGATAGATATTGAAACGAGGGTAAAAAATTTCTTTGTTAACTGGACCCTTGTCCACAATTCATCTCAGCGTTTTCACAGAATTACAGAAGGGCTAACAAAAGAGTTTTATAAAAGAGTTGCAGAACAGATGAAAAAGATATTTTTTGAGATGCCAAAACTTAAAGGAATTTTAGTTGGTGGACCGATTCCTACAAAGGACGAGTTTTTAGAAAGAGAGTATATGACAGATAAGCTACAGCAGAAAGTTATAGGAAGAATTGATTTGGGAGATTCTTCTGAATCTGGTTTGAAGGAACTTGTTGAAAAATCAAAAGACATACTTGTTCAGCAAGAAATAATTCACGAGAAAAAAGTTTTAAAGAAATTTTTTGAAACTCTCGGCTCAAATCCTGATATGGCTGTTCGTGGCGAAGAGGATACAAAAAATGCCCTTAGACACGGGGCTGTTGAAACATTATTTTTATCTGATAATCTTGATAAAAAACTCTTAAAAGAGTTAAAAAAGATGGCAGAGAACATAAGCGCAGGGATTGAGAAGATTTCTACAGAAACAGAAGAAGGCGAGCAATTTAAGAATTTGTCTGGGATTGGGGCTGTTTTGAGATTTAGGGTTTAAAATGAAAAAACAAAAGAGGTATTATCTAGATACTTCTATCTGGCTGGACTTTTTTGAAAAAAGAAATGAGCCAAATCTTCCAAAAGGAACATGGGCAATAAAACTAATTGAAAAAATCTTAAAAGAAAACAGTAAGATACTATATTCTGATCTTACCATGATTGAATTGGGAAGTACGGGTTATTCTATTTATGAACTTGAGGATATGTTACTGCCTTTTAAAGCACAGCTTATTTTTGTAGAAGCTAGTAAGATTGAGATTGGTAAAGGAAGAGATTTATCCCAAAAGAGAGAAATTCCTAAAGGAGACACTATTCATGCCCTTATTGCTAGAAATAATCATGCGATACTTGTAACTCTAGATGAACATTTTCAGAAATTAGCTGATATTACAAAACCCCATAAACCACAAGAGCTTATTTAGTTATTTAAAACCAAATTTCTTTTCAAGTTCTTTAACTGCTCTTTCCCTTGCTCTGTGCAATTCTTCGTCGGTAGTTTTATGTTTTGAAGAACCAAAAATTTTATCTACGGATTTTAACATCTCTCTTTTTTCTAATTCTCTTATTTTATCCCTTATAGACTCCCTGATAAACTCTGTCTTGGTCATATATCTGTTTTTCTTCATAATTTTCTCCATTTCCCTAGCAAATTGAGGCTTAAGCTTTAAACTTACAGTTTTCATTGTAATATTAAGTAATATTAAGTAATATTTAAATCTTTCTATATTGTGCAACAAACTTTAAAATCTTGTTTCTTTTAGTTAAATCATGCCCATTAGCACCAAAACAACAGAAGAAATTGATAGTTTAAAAGAGAAAGAAAATCTAAAATTACTAGAAGCAATATTTTTTGTTTCAGGCAGATTTTTATCTGTTCAGGAATTATTTGCTGTTTCAGGATTTCATTCAATACTTATTTATGAATTAATTGAGCAACTTAAGAAGAAATATAATAGGGGGGATTCAGCTCTTGAAATTGTTGAGAAAAATAATTCGTGGAAAATGAATGTTCGTAAGGAGTATAGCCATGTGATAAACAAGTTAGCTACCGGGAGCGCAGAGTTTTCAAAAGCAGAACAAGAGACCCTTGCAATTGTTGCATTTAAACAGCCAATTAAGCAGTCAGTCTTAGTTAAAATACGTGGGAATAAGGCGTATGACCATGTCAAGAACTTTTATGAGTTGGGTTTGGTAAAAAAGAAGAAAATGGGACGTACTTATGAGCTTAGTTTAAGTGACGAATTCTATGAGTATTTTAATATCTCAAAATCAGAAAAAATTGGAGAAGAATAAAATGTTAAATTGGTTAACTGTTGTTTTCTTATTTTATTCCTTTGTTGCACTTTACTTTATGTTTATGTATCTTTTAATGTATCTACCAAATAGGAAAAAATTCTTTTTTTATCCGAGGGCAAAGAAGAATTATGGACTTAGTATTGTTGTTCCTTGTTATAATGAGGAAAAAGATATAGGAAATACTATTCAGGCCCTGTTAAATATAAATTATAAAAATCTGAAAAAAATAATTATTGTTGATGATTGCAGCACAGATGGTTCTTACGAGATCATTAAAAAATATGCAAAAAAATATAAAAGGGTAATAGGTGTGCAAACTCCAAAAAATACAGGAAAGGCAAGTGGCGCTAAAAATTATGGAGCCAGGTTTGTGAAAACAGAACTAATTGGTTTTACAGACGCTGATTCTTCTCCAAAAAAAGATTCTGTGGGGAAAATGCTTGGGTTTTTTAATAATAAAAATATGGCAGCAGTAACTTCTATGATAATGGTTAAGAAAAGAAAGAATCTGATAGAAAACCTTCAGGCCATAGAGTATAAGATAATTTCTTTCACCCGTAAGCTTTTGAGTTTTGTTGGTGCTATTTATGTTACGCCTGGTCCTCTTGCAATTTATCGAAAAAGCGCTTTTGATGATGTTGCTGGTTTTGATGAAAATAATATGACCGAGGATATAGAGATAACCTGGCATCTTGTTGCAGAAGGATATGACATTCAGATGTCTATTCCAGCAAAAGTTTACACAGTAGCTCCGAGGAGAATTAGAGACTGGTTTAGACAGAGAATAAGATGGAATCTAGGGGGCATACAATCAATTAATAAATATAAAAAATCTTTTTTAAACAGAGGGATACTGGGGAGTTTTATTCTTCCTTTTTTCATTTTTTCCTGGTTTGTAGGGATTTTTGGATTATTAGTCTTGTTTTATAGAGTTTTTAGAACACTTGTGATTAGATATTTGTCTACGGTATATTCTATTCAAGCCCAGACAGCTATTCTGAGAATAAGCGAGATAAATCTAACACCAAATATCCTGGTTTTCTTTGGCCTATCAATACTAGTTTTTAGTATTTTATTCACAATGCTTGCACTATCATATACCAAAGAAAAAGAATTTAAAAAGCACGGATTATTCTATATTTTAGTTTATATGTTTTTTTATTTATTGTCATATCCACTGATATTAGTGATTTCAGTGTATAAATACTGGAGAGGAAAAAAATCCTGGTAAGATGAAATTAGGAAATCCAAAAAATGCGTTTTGGGAAGCGTTCTTTTTAGCAGCGGTTGTATTTGTTGTCGGATTGCTTTTAGGTATAGCTTATGAAGCAAGCCGGTTAGATAAAATAAACGAGTATTATGCAGAGTCAGAAATCTTTTTAATGGATGCTCTTGCTTTGCATAACCTGGCTAGTTTAGATACTGCTAGTTGCGAGATTTTGGTTCAGTCCAACATAAAATTTGCAGATAGAATCTACGGGGAGGCGCGTTTATTGGAAAAATACGAAGATGCGGGGAAAATGACAGATTATCTCTGGTTGGCACATAGGAAATATGATCTCTTAAGAACTTTTTTGTGGATAAATACTGTAAAAACAATGGAAAACTGCGAAGGAAATTTTTCTGTGCTTGTCTATCTATATGAATATGAAGCAGACGATTTAAGTCAGAAAGCAACTCAAAAGGTTTGGTCAAGGATTTTATCTGACTTAAAAGAAGAAAAAGGAGAGGGGGTTATTCTGATTCCGATAGCTGTTGATACTGGCTTAACTTCTTTAGACTCTTTAATTGAAAAGTTTGAGATATCTCAATTTCCAGTGGTTATTATAAATGAAGAGCATGTTATTGAGGAGCTTAGCAGTGTTGAAGAGCTTAAAAAATATCTTGAATAATTTGTATTTCTTGTTTAATTTCCTGGTTTTGATTAAACCTTTTTAAAAAGATTATTTTCTATCACAGCAATATTAAAAAATGTGTTTCTACTTGGTTTTTTATGGAATGTTTCAGGTGCGGTGTTCCGGATAGCAGGGCTTTGCTCTATGACGCAATTTCTCCAGATGGAATTATTAAAGTATGTAAAAAGTGTTTACCAGACCTGGATTTTCCCATAATCAGGAAATCAGCAGAATCTCAATTAGAAGAGGTTAAGGAAAAAACAACAGTTCGCGAGGTTTTAGAAAGGCTTTCAGGGATTAAGCCTGCTCTGGAAAAAACTCCTGAAAAAAAACAAGAGCTGAAAAAGCAAGAAACAGCTCTGCAGGAAATCGTCAACAAAAATCTTCCCGGATTTATTAGGGCAACTGCTGTTCCAACAGACCAATTTATTGATAATTTTCACTGGATTATTATGCGTGCGAGAAGACTAAAAAAACTAACTCAAAAAGAACTTGCACAAGAGATTGAAGAACAAGAGGTTGCAGTTAAGATGGCAGAGCAGGGCATAATTTCAAAACAAACCCCGCACCTTATTGAAAAGATTGAAAATTATTTAGGAATACATCTTAAAAAAGACCAGGGAGAGAAACTTATGCAAGAGATTAATCACAAGGTCCAACGAGAGCTTTTTCCTGTTAAAAAATCTATAGAAACCTTACAGAGAGAGGAAGTTCAAAAATACCCTAAATCAAAATTAAGTTTTGATCCAATGGTCACAAAAAGCATGACAATTGCTGATTTAAGAGTAATCAAGGAAAAAAGAGAAGGAGATGTACTGAAAAGAACTTTTGAAAAAGAAGAGCAAAAAGAAACTAAAAAGGAAAAGCCACTTGATGAGAGAGGTTTAAGTGATGAAGAGCGCGATGATTTAATTTTTTGGGGCAAGTAAGAAAACTTTATAAATTAAGTTGATGAATTCTTATAATGAGAATCAAAGATTCTCAAACATTCAAACTCTATTATTGGAGGTAAACTAAACGAGTTTAAATATCAGGGAAATAAATTTTTTGGAAAAATTTAGAGTAAACCAAGACTAGATAAAGAGTAAATTTTTTGAAAAAATTTAGAGTAAACCAAAATTCAAAATGGAAATAAAAATTTTGAAGGAATCAAAAGACGAGATTGAAATTGAATTTGACAACGTGACAATTGCAGAAATTCTTCGGGTTTATTTAAATAAAGATTCTAGTGTGGATTTTGCAGCCTGGCGGAGAGAGCATCCAACAGAAAATCCCATTCTCCTGGTTAAAACAAAAGGCAAAACAGCAAAAAAAGCAATAAATGACGCTGTCTCTACAATAAATAATCAACTTGGCAAAATATTAAAAGATTTTAAGAAGTTGAAATAAGCAGGGCAAATAGGCTTTATTTTAATCTCTTATTTTAAAATTTGATGCAGTAATCTTATTCTTGATTATCATAATTCTTATAACCTTTAACTACTTATTTTTATCATGAGGAAGGCAATTCATGTGGCAATTATAGATAATAAAAAAATCTTACTTGTCAGAAAAAAACAGATATGGATTCTTCCAGGAGGAAAACCACAAGATAAAGAGTCTGACCTTGAATGTTTGGCGAGAGAGGTTGGAGAAGAACTTTCTGGAACAAAGATTGCAAATCTGGTTTATTACAAGCCATTCATTGGTAAGACCCCCCACACAGGAGATAAGATTTTATCAGAAGTTTATTTTGCTAGCATAGATGGGAAATTAGGAGAACCTTCGTCTGAAATTGGCGATTATTTGTGGATGAGCAATACTGAAATCGTGGATATTTCAAAAATAACTAAACAAGTTATGGTGGCTCTTAGAGGGGACGGCTATTTATAAAATTGAAAAATGAGTCCGCGAGACGTTGAAAAAATTTCAGCAGGAAGTTATGATTTGAACAAATGGTTATACGGGGGTTATGAAAAAGGAGTTATAACCATGATTGCAGGTCCACCCGGGTCTGGTAAGACAAATTTTTGCATTCTTGCTGCGGGTAGTCAGGCAAAAAAAGGAAACAAAATTCTTTTTATTGATACAGAAGGGGGGTTTAGTGTATCGAGAGTAAAGCAGATTGCAGGAGAAGATTACAAAAAAATTTTAGATAATATTTTGTTGCTAGAGCCGACAAGTTTTCCAGAGCAGAAAAAGATTCTTTTGAGTTTACCCAAGAAGGTGAAAAAAGAGCATGTAAGCCTTCTTATTATTGATGGAATAGCAATGCTTTATAGACTGGAACTTGGAGATGCAATTAAAATGAAAGATACAGAATTGATAAGAGGTGTTAATAGAGGGGTGGCTCAGCAAATGAGGGCTCTTGCAGAAATTTCAAGAAAGCAGGACATTCCAATTCTCATAACTAATCAGGTTTACTCAATGTTTACTAAAGGAGAAAAAGGAAAAAAAGGAGAAATACACCTGGTTGGAGGGGATTTGTTTAAATACTGGAGCAAGTGCATAATTGAACTTAAAAATGAAAACAGAGGAAAAAAAGCCGTGTTATTGAAACATAGAAGTCTTCCGAGGAGAGAGCTTAGTTTTGAAATAAAGAATAAAGGAATATATAAAAAAAGATGGATTTAGAATGAAAGCAGGGAATTTAAAAAATAATCTTTTCAGTTTAGAGGAAATAGCATCTCATTACTCTCTTGTTTTGATGGATACATGTGCTATTACCCATTACGGAGATGAACAATTAAGAAATAATTTGAAATATTCTTTGTCAAAACAGGATTTTTTTAAGCAGACAAAACGCTCCATACATGAAGAGCGTGGATTCAAAAAAAGGTTAAAGAAGTATATCAAGAAAGGTATGCCAATATTTATCACTTCTAATGTACGTGATGAGTGTTTAAATACAAGGGAACATCCATATAAAAAGATTCTTAAGGACTTTGATTATGGGTGGGGAAGCGAGATTTACAGACAACTTTCAAAAAGGATTAGGGCCATAGATAAAGCTAGAAGAGAATCAGAAAAATTAATTAACGTTTTCCAAGAAAACAACAGAATTATTGATATAAGTTGTGAGGAAGAAGTTTTGTATGATAGTTTATATTGGAGATATAAATGGCTTGATGAGAAAAAGGATTTAGGTATTACTGATTTTGATTTTTTAATTTCAGGAGTTGTTTTAGTACAAAAAAACGGTTCCACTGCTTTGTTGTCTAATGATTATGGAATTGCGGATGCATGGGAATTTCTTTTAAAAAGGGAGGGTTTCACTAAAGAACAATTTCCATTTTTTACTAGAGAAAAACTTTACAGGTTCCAGAAGCTGAGCTGAGTTCCCAAATTAAGAAAGATTAAATTTATTAATTGATTTTTGTATTAGACATGGGGGCAGCTTATTCCAAATAAATAATTGTCGTAATTGCAGTTATCTGGTTTATACACTCTATAAGGTGCAAGGGTTGCTGTGGTGTAAAGGCAAAATCAGGATCAAAGCGAAAGAAGAGAGAATTGTGCCCGCATAGAATCAAAACATTTATATAGCAACTATAACTACTATATAACATGGATAAAACAACTGTGCAAATAAGCAAAGAAACTTTGGACAGATTAAAGGTCATGAAAAGACATATTAGAGAGTCTTATGACGAGGTTTTAAATTATTTAATTGATGAAGTTCAAGATGAGGAGTTATCAGAAGAGGATATTGAAGATATTAAAGAAGCTTTAGATGAAGTTAAAAGAGGAGAAGTTTATCCTATTGAAGATGTTGCAAAGGAATTAGGAATTATTCTTAAATAAGATGTATTTTATAATTATTACAAAGAAAGCTAAAAGATTCCTCAAAAAAATCCCTGCACAAGACTCTAAGATAATCTTAAACAAAATATATTCTTTAAGAGAAAATCCATTTAGATATTTAAAAAGATTAAGAGGATATAAACTATGGCGATTAAGAATCTTAAAATATAGAACCATAATAGATGTTGTTGTTTCTAAAAATAAAATAATTGTTATTAAAATTGGTTATAGAAAAAGTATTTATGACTAATTCTCTTTTCTTTCTTTATATTTTTCTAGACGTTCTTTATTAATTAGGGTGGGCACATATTTTCAGAGCCCATGATTGTGCCCACATAGAAGCAAAACATTTATATAGTTAGTAAGACAATCTTACTTATGAAAATAACTAAACTGAGTACAAAAGGACAGATTGTTATTCCAGAATCACTTAGGAAAGACCTGAATGTTGGAACTCCCTTTATTATAACAAGAAAAGATAACTTAATTGTTTTAAAAGAAGTGGAAGGACTTACTAAAGAAGAGGAAAAAGAGATGAGAGAACTAGATGCAATTTGGAAAGAAATTGATAAAGGTAAGTGTGAAACATACACTGAAAAAGAATTCTTTGAAAATTTTAAAAAATGGTGAAAATAACACCTAGTAAGAAATTTATTAAGGACGTCAAAAAACTTAGGGGTTTTGAAAAAGAAAAACTTGAGAAACAGATTAAGAAAATAATTAAAAATGTTAATGTTGGAAAACCATTGAAATATAAAAGGGGGGAGAGAGCTCTTTATGTTAAGCCTTTTAGGTTAATTTATGCTTTTAGGGGGGATGAAATAATCTTATTGAAGTTTGAGCATAGAAAAAAGGTTTACAAGTAATTGTCTATGAAGTTTTACCTTCTTTATACCCCGCAATCCTCTCTTTATTAGTTGGACACGTAGGATTAAAGCAAAATTCCCAGGGCCTTCTTCTTTTTTTTAACAGCAGAAGTTTTGGGAAACCGCATTCGTCACAAACCCTGTTTGTTCTTTTTATTAAGCCACGAGGCGGCAGGGTGAAAGTTGTCCTGCATTTTGGATATTTATTGCACGAGACAAAATATCTTTTGTTCTTTTTAGAGTAATTAATTATTAGATTACCCTTTTTACAAATAGGACAAATATTAAGAATATTTTCTTTTCTTTTTTGTTCTATTAGTTTTGCGTTTGCAACAAGAAGCTCTATTCCTATTTCTTTCTCCTTTTCCTTGAAGCCAGCCATAATTTTTATGATGGCTTGTTTTGCCTCTTCAATTATTTTTTGTCCTTTTTTATCAAGCTGTTTTTTAGACTTTTGAATTTGAGTCATTTCATTTTCAAATTTTCTTGTTAACTTCTCATCAATAATTATCGGAGAGTGTTTTTCAAGAGTTTCAATTAACGAGATTCCTAAGGGAGTCGCCTCTATTGATTTTTCTCTTATATAATCCCTGCCATATAGTGTTTCAAGTATTGATGCCCGCGTAGTTTTTGTTCCAAGTTTTCTTTTTGTGAGCTCTGAAATTATTGAGGCTGGCGTATAACGTCTTGGAGGTTGGGTTTCTTTTTCTTCTATTCTCAAATCTATTACCTTAACCTCTCCTTCTAAATCAGGAATTTCTTTTTCTTGCAATTTAAAAGGATAAATTTCTGTCCATGCCTTCCTCTTTATTGAAGAGCCTTTTGCTGAGAAATATAAATTACCAAAGCTAGCAGTTATTTTCTTATTTTCAATTATTGCTTCATCACAAAAAACAGCTAAGAACCTTTTTACAATTAAATTATAGATTTTTTCATCATCTCTTGAAAGAATTTGGGTTTCACCTGTTGGATAAACGCAGTTGTGAACCAGAATTCCATTGCTAAAGAATGTATGCGTGCCCTCAATTTCTAGGTCATATACAAATCCTTTAAATTGGATAACCCTTTTATTATTTATTTTTATGGGGGTACAATCTTCTGGAACCTCCCCCCAGAAGTCTTTAAATTTTTTTATATCATTTATAGATACGTGATCTTCTCTTCTTGCTTTTTTGTAATATATCCATCCCTTGATAGTATATTTTGAGACCCCAATAATTTCACCTATTTTTTTAAAACTATTCCCTTTTAAATGGAGTTTCTTTGCTCTTTTTCTTAACTTTCGCTTGTAACTTATGGCAATTTCTCTTTGAAGAAGATATGCTAGGGCTTTTCGATATGACTTTTCTTTATATCTGCAATATCCAAAGTCAATTGTGGAGAGAAAATTTATTAAGTTAGCCCTGTTATTTTTAATATCAAGTCCTCCCTCTATTGTTAATTCATTATCTTTTTTCCTCTTTATTCTATTTCTGAATCTTATTTTGTTAGTCTCTATTTTTAATTGTTTTAGAATTTTCTTTAGATTTATTAGATAATTTTGGAACGATTTTTCAAATTTTTTTATTTTATGTTGATTAAAACTAAAAGGCCTTATGTCTCTTGGATTTTTTATGTGTATTCTTGTTTTAGTTAATTCAGCGGAAAATAATCCTCCGAGAAATGCAGATTTTATTTCTTTTGAGGCATTTATTATCCATTTTGGAATATTAAATTCTGTTGATATTTTGTCTCCAGGTGGGCATCCTAATGCAATTAATGTTCTTCCAAATACTGAATCTTTAGATGATAGATAAGAATGTTGCCCATCTTTTTTTATTAAGTAACATGAGAAACCCAAATAATTTATATCTTTTCTTAGAGTTTTCATATCTTCTTTTTTTCCTATAAATGTCACACTTGGATATTTTTCTCTCCCGTTAGATGGTCTTTGAAAGTGTATATGTCCATCACCATTACAGAAACCGATTATTTTTGCAAGAAGGATAGCCTCTTTTAATGTTAATTCTTTTAGGAATTTTTTAATTTTTTTGTAATTTTGTAAGATCCTTGATTTATCCTTTTGAATGATCTCTTTTTGATGCTTTTCTGAGTATGCTTCCAATATGTTTTCCTTTGTAATTTTTGGACGATATTTCTTTGTAGATATTTTCTTTTTTTTAAATATATAATCTCCATTTTTTAGTTCTCCAGCAATTGTGTGCCCCACCCCCTTTTTGGTTATCGAGTAAATGGGGTGATTTTGAGTTATTTTTAGATTAACATCTTTTAGATGAATTAATTTAGAATCAATTGGTGTTTTGAATATTCTATACCCCTTAGAAAAAGCATTAGATTTATTCTTATGGTCATAGCTTACAACATCTAATATTTTGATATCGGAATAAAAATAATTCTTGTTTTTATTATATTTCCACTTTTTGACTTTTTTTCCTATTTCAGAAAATGTTGTTTCTTTATTTTTTAGAGTGATTTTTGTTTCTTCTGTAAAACAAGGATGAGCAGGATCTGACTTTCCTCCTTCAACTGGTTTGCGTCTTGTGATTAGTTTTTCTGCTTTGTATTTTTTTGCAAGTTTTTTTAAGATTTCTTTATAGCCAATTGATTCTGGCAGTTTTTGACTTGAGGTTCTAGGATAAGAGATTAGGCCATTTAGATATAAGCTCTGAGCTATTTGCAATGTGCGGACAGGAGTTATTTTGTAGAACTTATAAGCTTCTGTTTGAAGAGTTGTGAGATTAAAGGGGGGAGGGGGTTTTATTGCTCGTTCTGTTTTTGTGGTTTTTGCCTGAGCTGTTTTTCCTTTTAAATCTTCAAATTTCTTTAGCTCTGGTTTTTTGAAAATGTCTTTGTTATATTTTAATTCAAGGATATGGGAGTTTTTTACTTTTATGAAAATTTGCCAATAAGGCACTGGCTTGAATGCTTGAATTTTTTTCTCACGCTGAACAATTAAATTAAGAGCAGGTCCTTGAACTCTGCCAATAGACATTATTTTGAATTTGCCTGTTTTCTTTATAGCGTTCATTAATGCCCGAGATAAATTAATTCCGTAAAACCAGTCTAAGTAATGTCTTGTCTCGCCCGCAATTGCTTGCCCCCAATCCAGATGAGGTGATTTGTTTTCATATGCCTGATTTAGTTCTTTGTCTGTTAGAGTGGAAAATTTCATCCTGCCTGCATCTTTTTGATTACATATAAATCTTACAACATTCAATCCAATTAACTCTCCTTCAACATCATAATCCATTGCAATTGTTATACTTCCTGCTTCTTTCACAAGTTTTAAAATTGTGTTATAGTATTTTTTTGAAAAATCTCTTTTTCTGACAAGATAATTTGGAACCCAGACCAAATCAAAAACAGGGAGCTCTGCTCTGGAGTTTTTTTGCTTTAATGCGAATAAATGACCCACTGCACAAGCAATAAAGATTTTTTTCCCATCTCGGGAGACCACATAATATGGAACCCCCCCATTTATTTTCTTTGTTGATTTTCCTAAAGCAGATGCAATTTTCAAAGCAGCCTGGGGCTTTTCAGTGATTATTAATTCATAGCTGTCTTTCTTTAACTTGATTTTTGGAGGGCTATACTTTGTTTTCTTTTTAGGCATCACTTTCTTTTTTCTTGCTTTTTTCTCTACTTTTTCTAGTGATTTTCTTTCTGGTTTTTTATATTCTTTCTCAATTGCTATTTTTAAATCAGTTTCATCAACCGGGAAATACTCTTCTGCAACTTTTTCTTCTTTTGTTTTTGCACGTTTTTTTCGCATAATACTCACATGAACCCTGGTTATAAAAATCTTTTTAGAGAATCAGTTAGTAAAAAATCCAAAAAATACCTACTGATAGTGGGTAAATATATAGTTTCCAAAACATTTAAAAGCACACCACTATCTGAATATATACATTAAATCACACATTTCCCAGATGCGGTTAAGATGAAAGAGAATTTTGATATCTTTTTCAGAAGGAAGCCGGCCTTGATGCTGGTCTGCCTGAAGAAGAATTCAAGGATGCGATATGGGAGCGTTTTGGCTAAAGAAGTTGATTGCACATACAGTCATGCAGTGAAGATTTTGCAAACACTTGAAGAGCTTAAGTTGGTTGAGTTTAAAAAAAAGGGGCGTATAAAATTAATAAAACTCACCAAAAAAGGCCGTGATGTTGCAGACGCAATAGAGAACATAAGAAATTTAATTAGATGATTCTTCTAAAAAACGCCCCTGAGAATGAAAAAGTACTTGTTAGCGTAGAGAGTAGTTTAAAAAAGGCCACTCTTTTTTATGTTTGTAAAAATGGAAATTAAGCTTTATGACAGGATAAAGAGAATTAATCCGATAATAGAAGGTGATAGGGGAATGATGAATATGCTAAATGCTTGTTTTGAAAACATCTATAAAAATCCAATGGAAAAAGAACATTCTTTGACAGATAAATATCCAAATGTGCATATAAATAAAACAGGGAAGTGCAGAGTTTTCTACACCCCTCCTGTTGAATTGATAGACTCTGCTAATCAAGAAAGGTTATATTCGGGCTTAAAAATGTGCAATAAGGAGTTACCTTATTGCTTTATAAGCAAACGGGGTTTAGAAATGGGCCGTGTGCCTGGTTTGGTTCAAGAGCTTGGATATTTAGAAAAATGCTCTGAACAGGGCAGAGGACCCAATCTTCTAGGGGTTGTTGCTCATCACGGGTTTAATATCTGTGGTTTACTTATGGAAGACTACACACAACACGGACAGAGAGAAGTTGAATTCCGCCCAAACGAGGATGGCGAAGACATCGCTATTATATTTACCCCGGCTGGACAAGTGGAGAGGGTCTACGACGGGAAAAGAGTGAAAGATATAAATGATGAACATTTTAGTCGGGGAAGAAAATACTTTAGAAGAGGATTAAGGATTGATATTTATCCAGAATAATTATAAACTTTAAATAAGATAAACTGAAATATCCTGCTAGCGAATATTATTTTAGAGATTCTCGTTGAAAAAGCCAGCTATTCTAAAGTTATGAAACACTTTAGGCAAGTGCGGTTCTTTAAGCATAGGAGGTAGTTATCTGTCGTCTTCCTAATTATCTTTTTTTCTTTTTTCTTTTTCTCTTCTCTTGTCTACGCCATGCAAGTGCAGTAGCTTTTGATCTTCTCTCTATTCTTCCGAGAACAGATCTTCTTAAGACACCTGATGGTACAAGTCTCTTCTTTTTGTAAAAAGTAATTACCTCGTCTCCAACTTCTCTTACTGTTTTTCTTATCTTTGCAGGAGAAAAACCCGCTTCTTTTGCAGCCCTTTGTATAGAACGCCTTATTTTTATAGGACTAAACGCCTGTCTTCTTCCCCCTTTTTTTATAACTTTTCCCATTTTATATAAGAATAAGTTAAGTGGAATATATAAATTTATGGCACTGGAAGAACAATTCTTTTTTTATTTCTTATTATTTAATCTGCTTCCAGGAATGGTTATAAAGTCTGATTTATGCAAGATTATATGAAAAACAACAATTTTTCAAAGTCCCTTTTTAATTT
>CAYXYT010000001.1:18636-44134 GCA_964469785.1 Candidatus Woesearchaeota archaeon
TTTTTATAATAGTTAATGGCTTTTTTTAATTCAAATACGAAATAATAACAATTATACTCTTGGCACTTATTTTTATTTCATATTATTCTTATTATAACCACGGAATAGTTTACTCTCTTTTTACAAGCGATGTTAAAGCTGTTTCAGATTTTATAGGCCCACCTAATTTACTTTCTGTATTGGTTCTTTTATTGTTAGTTATTTTAGAGGTGGTTGTTGCTGTCATACCTCCTTTTGTTTTATATATAGTGGGTGGATTTATTTTTGGAACATTTCTTGGGGGCACAATAGTTTTGATTGGAAATATCATTGGTTCTGCAATTGCGTTTTACATTGCTAGAAGATATGGAAGAAAATTTATTGAGAAAGGCATACCCAAAAAAACAAGAGAGGTATTTGATAGATTTTCAGAAAAATATGGGGGGGTTTCAATCTTTTTATTACGTCTTAATCCTTTGACATCTTCAGATGCATTTAGTTACCTTGCTGGTTTAAGTTCTATGTCTATGCAGAGGTTTATCTTGGGAACAGCGCTGGGTTTGGCACCCTTAATTTATATCCAGTCATACATTGGAGCAGATCTTTTAAGAGAGATACCTTTCTTATTTTCTTTATTTGTTGTTGTTAGTTTTATTTATTTGGTTCTTTTTTTATATGGTCTCTGGTGTGCGAGAAGGGCTAAAAAGAGAAAAAAATAATCATGGCCCTGGAGGGATTTGAACCCCCGACACCTGGATTTCTCACGGCCACAGGATTCTAAAAACCCGCGGGTGGTTTTTATAAGAGTCCAGTGCTCTACCAGACTGAGCTACAGAGCCTGGCTCTGTGAGTGATTTTTTCTTTAAAAGGTTTTTTAAATTTCTCTTTTTTAAAAATATAATGAAGATGAGATTTTGCCCTAAGTGTAAAAATGTATTGGTTCCTAAGAGTATTGGCGAGAGGTTTATTGTCAGATGCAGGAATTGTGGATTTTTTGCAGAGGGAAAAGCTAAGCCTCTTATTGAAGAAGAAAAAATCAAACCCCTGCCAAAAAGAGGAAAAGGAGTTTTAAAAGATAAAAATATTTTTGCAACATATAAACACAAGTGCAAGAAGTGCGGCTATGGCAAGGCACAGATTATAGATTCAGGTGTTTATTATTCTGACGAGGATAATTTAATATTGTTGACATGTGGTAAGTGTGGTTATACTGAAAGAATTGGAAGGAAGACGATGTGAATAATTTCCTAAGCAGAAATATTTAAATAGTTAGTTGTATAAGTTTATACAATGAGAAACATATTACATTACCCTAAACTAGATTCTATTTTAATGGTAGAAAAAGCCATTTTAGATAGCAAAGAATATCCAACACGTATGCAATTATGGAAAAGCTTACCAAGAAAAATGCAGTATCAAACATTTAAATTAATTTTAGAGTATTTAGAAAGGTCAAATAAAATCATGTTTGAAGAAGGAAAAATAATTTGGATTTTTGCAAACAACGAAAAATTAAATACCTTAATTCAGGAGGCTGTTAGTGTATGAAGCAATTTATCCCAAAATTAAGTAAAGAATTATTTGAAGCAAAACTAAAAATAGAATATGAACTTAGAAAAGGGAATAAAACAAACGAAAAATTATATTCATTAATTCAAAAAGCAATTGATTTCTTGAAGCAAAAAAGAAGAGGAGAACCAATTTCAAAAAAACTTCCAATTTACAAATATTTTGAATTAAAATATGGGATTACAAATTTATTTTTAATTAAACTTACAAGGGAAGCAAGGGCATTTTATACAAATACCTCACAAGATGAATATACAATCCTTCAGATTATCCTCGAAGTCCACGAAACACATAAGGAATATGAAAAGAAAGGAAAATATAGTAAGCATTAAATTAAAATTTTATTGATCACCTATACTCCCTCCAAGTATATTCACACTTTGTGCACTTGAAGAATTTTGTTTCTGCTTCATCTCCAGACCTTGTCTGAACTGTCCAGAAATATGCTTTATCATTTTTACATTTTTTGCATGTTTCTGAGGTTAGGGGCAAAGCTTGTTCATCTTTTTTAATAATTGCAACCTCTTTCTTTTCACCCATTTTTTCAGAACTAATTATCTTAACTTTTTCTGTTGTAGAATAACTACATCTAGGGCACCCATAATTTTTTCTCTTTTGTATAAGAACAGCACCGCATCTCGGACAAAATTGCATTTTAAATCTAAAAGGTTTGTTTTCTAATTAATCCCTTTCATTTAAAAGCTTTGCGCTTTAGTTTTCAGAGCAAAATCCCCTTTCTGACGCTGGCCTTAGATACTCATAGAAGATTAATTTTATCCAGCCAAGATAAGGCGTTAATTTAATCACAGCTTTCCCGACTAATTGGTCAGAACTAATTCTTTTTTCAATTTCTAACTGGGCTTTATTATTATCTCCCAGGGTTGATAAAATGTATTCGTTGTTTTCTTCCTCTATTTTAATTATCCTATGGATTACCGGGTTTTTTCTATTTGTATTAAAAATTATTATATCACCTTGTTCAAGTTTTTCAGGCTTTGCACCAACAATGAACAATATATCTCCTTTATTAAACCCGTTTCTAAATGGAAAATCTCTAAAGTCAAGATCATTTATTATCAGTGAAGCGTATTTTGAATCATGACGTTCCCACCACGAATCAAAGTCAGAGAAAAGATTTCCTTTGTGATACATACTGCAAGATTCAACAATTGCTAACGGCAGCGAGGTGCCTGTTACTAAACGCAGGAACGGGAAGAAGATGAATAATATAAAGATAACGAGAAATATAACTGAGAACAACCAGCCCTTAAAACTATCATCTTTCCAAAGGAGATACCAGAAGTTTTTCCAGAATTTTCTCACTTGCCTCTTTTTTGATTTCATAAAAAGCCTAGTGTCTTGGGGTTTTTAAGGATTTCCTAGCAGAGAAATATCCTTTTATAAATTGCCCAATTTCTTTTAGTTGAGATTTCACATCCCTGTATCCATCAACAAATAAAGTGTTATCTCTCATTCCTTTTCCATATTTATCCTCTAGTTCTTCTATCTCATTCTTTCCAGCTTTGTTTGTTGAATAAAAAATAGCACTTGTCAAGGCCATATCTTCCAGAGTTGGATTTGCTATTGTTATTCCTGCTGAAAGAAATTTAAGTCCAGTATAAATAGGATGCCTATATACTCCGAAAAGTAATTTCTCTGATAGCTTTTTCTTTTTTATTTTATCAATTAAAAGTTGAACTTGACCTCCAAAGATATTGAATAAACCAAGGGCCTGGCTGCTAAAACCAAGAACCTCCATCTCTCTAGTGTTTTGTTCACTACCGAGTATGTAGTTTCTGACACCAGCAGAGAGATTTCCTAATTGTTCTGAAACACGATATAATGAAGGATCTCCAGAAGCTTCTGCTACCTGCATAGCTGTAAGCCCTAAAGCTGCTACCCATGGAGCTGTTTTTAAAATTTTATCCATTTTTGAAAGTTTACACTTTTCAGGATTTTCCTTCTCTTTTTCAACCAATTTTTTGTCTATTTCCATGATATTTAGATGCAACAAAAGTATTTAAATGTTGCTTTTTTAACCACTCTAAAGAGATGACAATAATTCACCAAAACCTTTAAAAAGTATATTCTGCAGTATATACACATTGTGTATACCAATCTTTTAAAAAAAGATTGGACAAAAATAAATTAAGACCAAACAAAAATAAATTATAAATTTAAAAAAAGATTGGACAAAACAATCTATTAAAATGACTCACGACATATTTGATAACAAGGTTCTTTGCAAGAAGTGTGAAAAGCCCATGCAAAAGTCCAAGATTTCTAGAAATGGATTTGTGCTTAGGGTTATGCTCTGCCCTAAATGTAATGAGAAAATAATTCATCCTGTAGACGAGCAAGAATATCACAAGTTCATGAATCTGAAAAATAAAGAATTTAGGGTTAAAATGCGTCTTGTTGGGAATAGTTACGCTGTTTCAATTCCAAAAGAGATTGTCTCATTTATGGAAGAGCAGGAGAAAGCTTTAAATGATATGGTGAAATTATGCTTTAAGGAAATGGGGATGTTATCTTTAGATTTTGGCATGATGAGGGGTAAGAGAAAATGAAAAAACAAGAAGTTCAGTTAAAAGTTATTGAAGCTATGCAAGATGATGCATATAAAGGAATAGCTAGAGTAGACGCCGAGACAATGAAAGAAATGGGGGTTAGAAGGGGGGATATTATTTTTATTAAAGGAAACAGACAGACAGTTGCAATTGTTGATAGAGCTTATCCTGCAGATGTCGGCGAAGGCTTGGTTAGGATTGATGGTATCTTAAGAAGAAATGCAAAAACAGGTATTGGTGAAAATGTTGTGGTTTCTAAGGCAGAGATTAAAGAGGCAAAGAAAATAATAATTGCTCCTGCACAAAAAGGAATCATGGTTCAGGGAGATCCAGAAAGATTGAGAAGGGGCTTGCTTGGAAGAACCATGATAAAAGGAGATATTGTTGTTCTTGGCGGTGTGCAACGTAGAAGAGATTTGTTTTCAGGAATGGGTATGGACGAAGAGTTTGGAGGATTGTTTGGGGATGTTCTTAATAATATGGGTTTTGGAAATTTAGGGGGAGCAATCACGCAGATTAGATTCTTAGTTGTAAACACAAGCCCGAATCAGCCGGTTGTTATAACAGAGAATACACAGGTTACACTAAGCCCCAAGGCAGTTGAAATAACAGATGAAAAAATCCCGGAGATTACTTATGAGGATATTGGCGGCCTTAATGAAGAAATAAAAAAGATTCGTGAAATGGTTGAAATTCCATTAAAACGTCCTGAAATTTTCCAGAGACTTGGTATTGAGCCTCCAAAAGGAGTTTTACTTCACGGCCCACCTGGTACAGGTAAAACCCTGCTTGCAAAAGCTGTTGCAACCGAGTCTGACGCTAATTTCATCTTACTGAATGGTCCGGAATGCATGAGTAAATTTTACGGAGAGTCTGAAAAAAGGATTAGAGATATATTTGAAGAGGCAGAAAAAACAGCCCCGACAATTATTTTTATTGATGAGTTGGATGCGGTTGCTCCTAAACGTGAAGATGTTACTGGTGAGGTAGAGAGACGTGTTGTTTCACAGATATTGACAACGATGGATGGTATGAAAGCTCGTGGGAAAGTTATTGTTATAGCAGCAACAAACAGAGTTAATGCTATTGATCAGGCTTTGCGTAGACCCGGGAGGTTTGACAGAGAGATAGAAATAAATGTTCCAGACAAAGAAGGAAGACTCGCAATTTTAAAAATCCACACAAGAGGAATGCCCCTTGCAAAAGATGTTAAATTAAAAGATTTCGCAGCACTAACACACGGATTTGTTGGGGCTGATATAGAGGCCTTATCAAAAGAAGCTGCTATGAATGTCTTAAGAAAATATCTGCCGCAACTAAAACTTGACGAAGACGAACAGATTCCTCAAAAGGTTTTAGAGAAATTAATAATTAAACACAAGGATTTTACTGCTGCTTTAAAAATAGTAAGGCCAAGTGCTATGAGAGAGGTTTTGGTTGAAACTCCAATGGTTGGTTGGAAAGATGTTGGTGGCTTAGAGGAAGTTAAGCGCGAATTAAAAGAAGCTGTAGAATGGCCGTTAAAATATCCAGAGGGTTTTACAAGAATGGGAATAAGGCCTTCTAGAGGAATTTTACTTTACGGACCACCTGGAACAGGTAAAACCCTGCTTGCAAAAGCTGTTGCAAAAGAATCAGAAGCAAACTTTATTCAGGTTAAAGGACCATCGTTGTTATCAATGTGGGTTGGGGAATCAGAAAAAGGTGTTAGAAAGATTTTTGAGAGAGCAAGACAGGTATCTCCATGCATTGTCTTTTTCGATGAAGTTGATGCACTTGCAGGAAGAAGAGGAGTAGAAACAGGAACAAAAGTAACAGAGAGAGTTCTAAATCAGATTCTTGCTGAGATGGACGGGCTTGAAGATTTAAAAGATATTCTTGTTATTGCTGCAACAAATAGACCAGACCTTCTCGACCCGGCACTTCTTCGTCCCGGGAGATTTGACAGAATTTTACTTGTAAATGCTCCAACAGAAAAAGGAAGAAACATGGTTTTACAAGTTCATACAAAAAACATGCCACTTGCAAAAGATGTTGATCTAGTTGAAGTTGCTAAGAAAACAATTGGATATACAGGAGCTGATATTGAATCTGTTGCAAGAGAAGCAGCAATGCTAGCTCTTAGAGAAGATGTTAAAGCTAAAGAAGTAAAAAAGAAGCACTTTACAGAAGCTTTAAAGAAAGTTCAACCAAGTGTGACAAAATCAACAATTGATACTTATAAAAAAGCTGAAGAAAACTATTTAAAATCTGCAAAAGCAGCTGTTCCTGTAAAAGGAAGTTATTTAGGGTAAAATGACAAAGGAACTG
This sequence comes from Candidatus Woesearchaeota archaeon, assembly GCA_964469785.1. Classification (GTDB taxonomy): domain Archaea; phylum Nanobdellota; class Nanobdellia; order Pacearchaeales; family GW2011-AR1; genus CAYPBR01. The sequence goes on from CAYXYT010000001.1 coordinate 25,065, forward strand.
CCAGACAAGTTGAGTGAGAAACAAGTTAAAAAGTTAGAACAGGAAGGAAGAGCAAAAATCCTATCTTACGCTGACGATAAAAATATTTTGCTATAATAGATGATGGAAATCTTTACCAACATGCGGGGTCTTATAAATTACTTACTAGAAATTTTGATGAATAAACTTTTATTCTGTTATCACAATAATTTTATCTTTTTCTACTAACGCGGTTTGTTCTGCTTGAGAAACTTTCTTTTTAGATGTTTCAATAAGCTGTGCAAAATGATGTAAATTGCCATTTGCTTCAAGATGCTTTAATCCAAGCAGGGCTTTTGTTCCGAATTTTTTCACAAGCCAACGCGAGCAAAATGGAAGTGTTTTATATTCTTCTATAATAAATCCTAAAATTTCTCTAGCAATAGGGCTACGCACATTTCTTTCATTAATTAATTCATAAATTCCAGAATCAGGTCCGTCATAAACCTTGCCATTGCCAGCTGTTGCAAAAGGCTCTATTGCATAAAGCCCTTTTTCTACTTTGATGTTTCTTTTATCGTCTATATTTGGAATTGTTAATCCAGAGTGCAATTCATAACGCTCAATTGAGTGTCCTGATAGATTTATTATTGGAGCAAATCCATGCAACTCAATTGCTTTTTCAATAGCACCACCAATTTCATTTAGTCCAACACTATTTTTGATGGTTTTGATTCCGGCTTTGACAGCATCCTCTGCAGCCTGAATTAGTTTTTTGTTTTCCTCGCTGTTTTCTAAATCAAGAGAAAAAGCAGTATCTGCAATCCAACCATCTAGGTGAACTCCTATATCTATTTTCAAAAGACCGTGTGCAACTTTTTCATCATCGTGACCAGGTGTATAATGAGCAGCTATTTCATTTATACTTAAATTACATGGAAAAGCTGGTATTCCACCAAGCTCAAGTATTTTTGCCTCGATTTTTTCAGCTATTTCCAGGAGTGGTGTGTCTTTTTTTATAATCTCACGTGCATATTTCTTAACTTCTGAAGCAATTTTTCCTGCTTTGAGGATTTTTTCTTTGTTCATGATTATTCTCCCCTGTAAAAGTATTTTTTACAATTTTTGGATTTACAATTACATTTAAGTTTATTCTTTTTTAATTCTGTTTTTCCATAGTTAACTGTTATTTCTTCCCCTTTTTTAATATCTCTTAATGCTTTTAATCCTATTTTTCCTCTAAAGCAAATCTTTGTATTTGAATCACAAGAGTGATTAATATGGTTTAAAACTATCTTATCATCTACATATCTGTTATCTCTTATTCTTGCACAGTGTTTTTTTGGCTTGTTATATACTTTATCTAATGGAATAATATAAAATTTATCTCTTTTTTCTATTTTCTTATTTGTAAATATACCATTTCTATGAATTTTGCTTTTCTTTTTTATTAAAAATCTTCCCATTTTTTAACTTAATTTTCCTTATTTTTAAGTCTTCTTGACTTAGGAATAAAATTTCCAATCTTCTTTTCAGATGCTTTTCCACACCCAAGATAATTATCTCTGTATTTCATAACTAAAAATCCCCTTTTTCCAGTTGATATGTTTAACTCACTTCCCATCATCCACTGCTCTGCTTGTTTTTTATTTAGCTCAAAAATGTTTTTGTTTATCTGGTCTTTTAGCAATTGTGTTCCTTCAATACTTAATCTTATCCCCCAATCAGCAATTTTTGCAAAATAAATCCCAATTCTTTCAACACGAACAGCTTTTTCAAGCTCTTTTATGTCTTTTTTATCGAGGCTGCCTGAAAAAAGAAATAATTTCTCTCTTCCTCTTTTTAAAATTAGACCCGGAATTTTTTCAATACCAAATTGTTCATTCAGTCTTCTTTCTAGTTCTTTTTTCTCGTTTTTGCTTAAAATTTTTAAGGGGATCATTTTTCTAAAAATTCATAAATTTCTTTTTGTTTATGGCTATTAAGTGAAACATGCATCTCTCCTGTTGATGGTTTTATATTTAAAAAACCTTTTTTTATTAGTTCTTTCATTGCTTTTTTTGCTTCTTTGCTTCCTCTTAAATGCGATGGTAATGCTTTTCGTAAATTTCTCAGCTCTGTATGACGGCCACCCCAGATATTTAAGTTAAGCAGTTTTCTGAGAAATCTTTTCATGATGGCCTCTTTTAATTCCATAAGTAATCTACTCTCTGCGATTATTTAAAGATTCTGAATAGGGTGGAACAGTAGTGTTTCAAAATAGAAACGTTTATAAATCCCTCTTTTTTTATATAAGCATGGAAACTTTATTTAGAAAAGCTCTTGGAGATACACCTAAAATAAGAGTGTTGGAGTTTCTTATAGAAGGGCGTGAGTTAGATTATAGCATATCAGATATTGCAGAAGGAGCAGAAATTGGAAGGACAACTTTATTTAGAAGTTTTGAAGATTTGATAAAAAATAAGATTATAGTGCCGACAAGACAGATAGGAAACGCTAAGTTATATAAATTAAATCTTAAAAATCCTTTTGTAAAAAAATTAGTTGAAATTTTTGATGAAATAATTATGACAAGGAAGAAAATTGCTGTTTAGGTTTATTTTTTGTAAATTCGGAAGAATGTTTTTTTTAATTTTTTATTAGCTCTTTCTAATTTTTCAAAAGGTTCTCCTGGGTGCGCAGTTAAGAGATCTACCTTGTGTATATTTTTCTTGTACTTAAATTCTCTAAATTCATGATCCTTATATACCCCCATCCAAGAATGATCGTGAAGCAATTTCCAATTTTTTGGAATTCCTAATTTAGGATCTGGAAATATAACCAGATCTATATCACTTCCTGTATGACCACGATATTCTTCTTCGTAAATCCCAAAAGTTTTATCTGCTATGCTCCCCCATAAATAAGCTTCTCCTATTTCTTTATATTTTTTAAAGAAAGGATTAATAAATTTTAGAAATTTTAAAAATATTTCTTCTTGATTTTTATAGAGTGTTTTTTTTGGTTTCATTTCACCCTCCTGAATTTTGTAATGAAAAATCCTTCTGTATCAGCGTCGTGAGGATAAATTCTGCACGATTTTGCAACATTTTTACCATACTTTATATTATTCCAGCTAGTAATGCCCATCCTGCATTTTATAGGTAACTTTATATCCTCAATTTTAATGTTACCCCTAAATTTTTTTAAAATGAAATCAATAACTTCTTCATTTTCTTCTGGAGCATGCGTGCAGGTGCTGTAAACAATTTCTCCTCCGGGCTTTAGGATTTCAATTGCAGCTGAGAGAAGACTTTTTTGAATTTTTGACAGGCTTTTAATACTTTTTATATTCCACATTAAAAGTGTTTTTGGGCTACTTCTAATTGTTCCTTCTCCAGAGCAGGGAGCATCGACGAGAATTTTGTCAAACCGAGAAGGCACCAAGTTTATATTTTGTCCAATCTTTTTTAAAGATTGTCCTTGACCACCAACCTCTTTTAAATTAGCATTTTTCAATCTCTTGCACAAAGAAAACCCTTCTTTTCTTGTTATTATTGTATTTACAACCCCGCATCTTTCTAGATTTGATGCAAGTATTTTTATTCTTCCTAAACTAATATCATTTGCAATTATTGTGCCTGTGTTTCTCATTTCAGCTGCAATCTGTGTTGTTTTGCTTCCAGGGGCGGCACACAAGTCTAAAATCATTTGATTTGGTTTTGGTTTGAGCACTATAACAGGAAGCATGCTTGCAAGTTCTTGAATATAATAATACCCAAGCAGGTGTTCTAGTGTCCTTCCTAACTCTCCTGGCTCTAAGGGCACTAATATCTTTCCACCACTACCCCAACCACCACCCCCTGGGTTATTAATAGAAACATCCATTCTATTCTCAGTGTTAACATTATTCTTTTTACTATTATTATTCTCACTAGTAATCTTCCCTTCAACAATCATAACTTCTGGATATTTTTTAAATGGCTGTTTTATTTTCCAGCCCTTTTGTTGCAGTTTTTTCTTTAATTCTGCTGGAGAAATTTTTAATTTGTTACAACGAATTGATTTTACAGGTTCTTTTTTCAGAATTTTCATATATTTTTCAAAATCTTTTCCAAGAAGTTTCTGCATTCTTTCAAGAAAAACTGGTTTTGGTTGAGGTTTCATTTTGTATATTGCAGCATAGTAATATTTATTAAAGTTATCTATGGTAAAGGATTATGACATCTCCAGTTAAATACATATTAAAAAAGCAACTGTCATATCTTCCCTGTAGATTTATATTGGGTTGTATAGGTCATTCTAGAAAATTTTCACCAGAAATTAATCCTGAATTCCTTCATGCCATTGAAAAGAAATTTGGAACAATTGAGGACCTATTGTCGATGCAAGATTTTCCAGATCCTCCAGAAAGCTATTTTAGAGAGATGGGAAGCCAACCTCTAGCAACTGTAATGATTATTTTGAAACTAAGGGGAGCATACACAGATTTACATCACCTAAAGATGAGAACTAAAAAGGTAGAAGAACGGTTTCTCACTCCCTCAAATGGAAGAATTTTTAATATAAATCCTGGTGCCGTGGGAACATATGGTCTTTGCCTCGCATCTCATAAGCCTACTGGTGGAAATAGACCAGATAACAAAGTGTATGCTTTTGGACTTCATCCGCATCTTTTTGATTTATTCCAACCCACTTCATATTATGAGAGAATAACGAGATGGAGAGACGGAAACATGATAGTAATGAAAAGAGTATTAGAAGAAAATCAATTTCCAGAGTATACTGAAGTAAGCAGAATTGAAAAATTTGAAGAACTTGTTCGAACTCTAGAGAAAAGTAAGGTATCTGTAGAATTATTCTAAAAATCCCCTAACTTCGTCTGCTTTTTTCCCTCTATAACTTCTCTTACATCTATATTAAAAACCTGGAAGATGTTTTCAACAGCAGGAAGAATCTGCCTTTCAAGATAATATTTAATGTTGTACTTGCCTTTCTCATCAGGAAGTTTTACTTTCTCGCGAACAAGTTTTTTCTTTTCTCGTGTTTCTGCAATAAAATATTCAACCAGATTGCCTTGTGTTATTGGAATTTCTTTTTCCCGCATTTTTCTCGCAGCAATTACGTGCGGTGAGATAGCTTTATATTCTGAAAGTGGTTTTTTGAGTTGTGTTTTTATAATTAAATCTTCGCGAGGAAATTCCCTTTGTTTTATTTTTTTAATTACTTTCTTTACATATTCCAGAGCTTTTTTCTCGTTTCCTTCTCTCAAAACAAGCCTTAATACATTATTTTGAACTCTTCTCGCTAAATTACACCAATCACGCCTTACTGTTTCAAATCCACGAATTTTTATTTTTCCATCTTCGTTTATTAGAGCATATTTCTTTTTTGCTCCAATTACTCCTGTTCTTTTTGTAACCCAAATCCCTCTTTTGAAAAAACCTTCTAGTTCAAGCTCCATTACACCAGGAAGCTCTGAATTTAATTTTTTTAGCAATTTTTTAACATCATTTTTAGTTTTGTTTCCTTGTAAAAAGCCGATGGAGTCAGTATCTCCGAAAACAACCTCGTGTCCTATTTTTTCCACCTTTTTAATAATTTCCTTATTAAACTTTCTTACAAATGCAAGGATTGATGCTGAAGATTCTAAGGAATAATATCTTGCTCCAAAAAATCCAATATAGCCGTGAACAGATGCAGAAAGAAGTTTAAATGCATTGCTCCTTGCTAGTGTTATTCTGTTTGGATCTTTCTTATATTCTGCCTTGTATTTTTTCCTTTTTTCCAGAATCTCTTTGAATAAGCTGGAGAAGAATCCTGGTTTTTTTGAAAAATAAAAACTTGTTTTTCTGCCCTTTAATTCCAATCCAGGAGATTTGTAAGCTCCTTTTTCTTTTTTATCTAAAAGTGTTGCTTTTGAGATATTCATTGAAATTATAATGCTTGTATGCATGGATGTAAAATCAAACAGAGCAATATTTTCATAAAGTCCGGGTTTTGGTTCAAGAACAAATGCTCCTTCTACTTTTTGCCGGTGTCTCCTCTCTCTTATCTCATCATATGTTGGCCGCTTTTCAGGAATCTCATTGAATTTTTCTAGATTATGTAAAATATATGACTCAACTAGTTTTGATAAGCCTGCCCTTGAGATGTCAAAAACAGGTTCTTGTGTTACTCTTGCAAATTCTAAGAGATCTGGCCAGAATTTTCCAAATAAATTATATGTTAGAACAGAATCATGTAAGTTATATTCAAAGTATTTTTTCCAATCATGGTCCCTGATTTTTGATGAGTGTTTCAGCTTAAAATCTTTTTTTCCTTCGCCTAAAAACTCTTTTGCAACCTCGTTTAGCGAGAGAGTTTCAGATTGCATATACTGAGAGTAAGCTGTCTGAATGAACTTGAGCAAGTCGACGTGGACAATTCCTGATATTTTTCCCGTCAGAATTGCTCCGCGATAAAACCTCGGCACACCTTCATCTAGTCCAAGAGAAAGTTTCACCCCATGTTTTTCAGCACGAGCTTTTATATATGGCAAATCAAATCCATCTGAAAAATATCCAACAAGAAAATCAGGAGAGATTTTTCTTACATATTCAACAAATTTTTCCAAAAGCTCTGCCTCATCTTTTACATATTCAACATAACCTGGTTTTTGAGGAGATTTTTTCCAGGTTATAACCTTTTTAAAATTCTTTCCGATGAGAGAGAGCATCAGAATTTCACCCCCGCCAATTTTAAATTCATCTGTTTCTATATCATAAGCCAGGATTTTTGGAGAGAACTTTTTGTTAAGTATTTCCTTATGATTCTCAAGCTTTATGCAAAAATCAACATCAAGGACTTTATCAATCCCTGCAAATTCATCTGAATTGTTTAGCATTTCACCAGAAATTTCATACCAGCAGAACGGATTAATTTTTTTCTCTATAATATAATGTGTTACAAACCCAAGGTCATATCCTCTCCTACACACTATCTCTTTCATTCCCAGACAATTTGCAATATCATGCAGGTCTTTGTAATTTGTAGCATAAATTTTTAAAGCATTAACTTTTTTTCCAAGAAAATTTTTTTCTTTTAATTCAACTTTTTCAACTTTTGTCTGCCTGCCTTTTAAATCCAGCTTTATTTTGCTTATTTTTTCAACAAGTTTTTCTATTTTTTTTCCACTTAATTTATCTTTCAAGATTGCCCATAAATATACCTCACAGGAATCAATTATACAAATTCTTTTTCCTTTAGAGTTTCTGCCAATTATCTTTGCATAGTTTCTTCCTTCAAAATCAAAATAATCGTAGTCTATGGGGATGAAATCAGTTTTCATCTGCAAACCTCCAGCGGGTTTCTAGTAGTTCCAGCAACCCACATTATTAAGAGTTATTTAAGTTATTTAAAATTAAGGTTTGGATTGTTGGATGTGGGTAGCATAATATTTATATATCCTTATTTTACTTGGTAGGTTATGGAGATAGGGAGTCAGATTCCGTTATTTCATGAGGATTGGGCAAACGTGGCAAGAGCTGTGTTACCATGTTTTCCGCTTTTAGAACCAGGAGAGCACATTACTTTTGAAGAATATCGAAATAGGTTAAGAACCGGCGATATAGAGCTAAGGAAATTAGGAACCTCTGTTAAAAGGATTACTGCTGAGGATTATAGGCACGGGTCCAGGGAAAAATTAAAGGAGGTTAATAGAAGGCTTAGAAGATATGTTTGGGGAAGAGCATGGGAGCATTGTCCAGATGTTGCAGAAGAGATTTCCACTAAAAACGAGCGACAAAGGAAAACGCAGGCAGAGTATTTTTCAAGACAAGGGAGAAGGAGATATTGAATAAAAAATGAGAACATTAGAAGAATTAGGAGAAGAAGTTAAAGAACTACTTGAATCGGGAGAGACATTAATTGTGCCCATCAGTTATATACCCGAAACCCATATCGGGGATGCTATTGCAAGAGGATTTTACAGTATTCTAGGAAAAGTAGTTGAGGTAGAAAAACATTACGACCTTCGCAGTATGATGAACGACGAGATTTTAGGAGATCTTATAGATGATTTACGTAAAGTGGTCAGTCCTTACGTGGTAGAGTCTGGAAAATCAAGAAACCAAAGAATAAATGTTACTGTTAAAGCCCAAGGATAATCTCATTAAATAATTATCAGATAATTATTTATATTTAGTTTTCTTTATCTAAACATGGGCTTAAACATACGGGAAATAATTTCAAGAAAAGAAGTTGAACTTGCTGATTTAAAAGGAAAAATCATTTGTGTCGATGCTTACAACACTATTTATCAGTTTTTATCAACAATAAGACAGCCAGATGGAACTCCTTTAATGGACAATAAAAAAAGAGTCACGAGTCATTTATCCGGGATTTTTTACAGAAACATTAATTTACTTTCAGAAGGGCTTAAGCTTGTTTATGTTTTTGATGGAGAAGCCCCAGAACTTAAAGGAAAAACTCGTGAGAAAAGAGAGGAGGGACGAGACCTGGCAAAACAACGGTATAAACAAGCAAAAAAGGTTGATGACATTGTGGCAATGAGGCGCTATAGTTCTCAATTTATAAGGCTTGATGAAGAAATGGTTAGAGAGAGTAAAGCGTTGCTTGAAGCAATGGGGATTGCTGTTGTTCAGGCTCCTAGCGAGGGAGAAGCAGAAGCTGCATATCTTTGTAAAATTAAAGAAGAGGTTTATGCAAGTGCAAGTCAGGACTATGATAGCTTGCTTTTTGGCGCCCCTCTTCTGATTAGAAACCTAACTTTAGCAAGAACGCGAAAAACTTTTTCAGGAGTTGTAGAAATAAAACCAGAACTAATAGAATTAGAAAGAGTTTTAAACAGCCTGGAAATAAATTTAGATCAGTTAATCTGCTTGGGAATACTTGTTGGAACAGATTACAACCCAAAAGGAGTTCCAGGAATTGGACAGAAAAAAGCGTTACAAATTGTTGGGAAGTATAAACAACCAATCTTGATTTTTAAAGAGGTTGAAGAACAAATAATGAGTTTAGCAGAGGAGGATCGTTTTGATTGGAAAGAGGTTTTTAAGTTATTTCATAAACATGATGTAAAAGACGCGGATTTAAAATTTAAAGATACCGACGAAGAAAAGATAAAAGAAATCCTTGTGGAGGAACATGATTTTTCTGAGCAAAGAGTTAATAAACAACTTGAAAGATTAAGGAAAATTAAGGAAGAACAAAAACAAAAAGGCCTGAATAAGTGGGTTTAATATTTACTTGTCTTACGCTTTAATGTTCTTATTTGCCTTCTAGCAGACCTTCTCTCTTCTCTAGTTTTTTGTCTTTTTTTTATTCTCTCTAATCTACTTCTGGGATCTATATATTCTCTACCTCTTTTATAACGTTCGCGAGTATATTGTCCAGCTTCCTGTGCTCCTCTGCCAACTGCTTTAGTTCCTCTCCAAGCTCTGCCGCCTAAATCTTTCAAGCCATATCCTCTACCACCATAATATCCCTTTTCTTTCTGTCTCTTACTATTCCACCACGCCATAAATAATCCAATTACTAAAATTATAATTCCAATTGTGAGAGCTGTTCCGTATTCATAGAAAATCTCTGTGAACAATGCCAGTGCAATTAAAAGTATACCTAAACCTAGGAACAAATATCTTAGTTTCTTTTTAATAACAAGGTAAATTGCTGTAAGCAACAGCACAATCATAAGGATTGTATATAAGGCATCTTCTGAAATTCCTAACCCATAGAAAAATCCCCCCATGTTCCACTGCATACGGTTTATTCCCCAGACAGCTAGTATTGAGACACAAAAAGACACAATAGAGGAAAGAGCCATGTTTCCACGGAAAAATTTAGTAAAAACTAGGCCGTGAAGAATCGCAAAGAAAATTATAAATAAAACTACAAGGATTAGTGTTGAAGAATTAATACTATATAAAAAATTGCTCAATGAAAATCCATATCCTCCGTATCCAAACTGCGCACTTACAAAATTAATTAGCATTATCCAGAGGACTCCTAAAAGAAGAACAAATACAGACCTCTTTTTCATGACAGCACTAAAGAAGATATGTTTATAAATTTTTCATCAGTCTAATTTACATGGTAAGACAAGTTTTTAGGGCATTTGATGTCTTTGGAAATATAGCAGTTGTGAAGTTTTCTGCTAAGACAAAAGCTAAAGATAAAAAACAATTTGCCAACAAGATTTTACGTGATAATAAATCTATTAAAACTGTTTTAGAGAAAACACGTAAGTTCAAGGGAAGGTTAAGAAGAATGCAAACAAAATATCTTGCTGGAGAAAAGACAAAAGAGGTTTTGTACAGAGAAAATGCGTGTGTGTTTAGGTTTAATATAGATAAAACTTATTTTTCACCCAGATTAAGCAACGAGAGAAAAGAGATTGCAAGTAAGATAAAGAAAGGTGATGGGGTTTTAGTTATGTTTGCAGGTGTTGCACCTTTTTCAATTGTTATAGCTAAAAAATCCAAAGCAGGAAAAGTTTTTTCTAATGAGATTAATAAAGAGGCAAACAAGTATGCTGAACTTAACATAGGGTTGAATAATCTTAAAGGCAAGGTTGAGCTTATTCCAGGAGATATAAAAAGAGTTGCTAAAAAAATACTTAGCAAGTCCACTATTCACCCCAACCACCGCCCCAAAAGTATTAATGTTAAAAAAAATGAACTGGAAGATATTCCCTCTAAATTTGACGTGATTGTAATGCCTCGCCCACGTCTAAAAGAAACTTTTTTGAAAGAGGCATTTATGTTAAGCAAAAAAGCCACACGAATTTATTATTATGATTTTTGCAAGGCTGATGAGATTGATTCTGTCGTTGAGAAAATAAAAAAAGAAGCTAAGAAATCACGAAAGAAAATAAAAATTCTAAAGACAAAAATAGCTGGTGAAGTTGCACCTTATAGAATTAGGGTTAGGGTTGATTTTAAGGTTTTGTGAGTTTAATTTCAATATTTTGGTTTTGTCTAATCTTTTTTGAAAAGATTATTTTATAACCTCTTCTCAGCTTTTACAGCTGTCGGAGCTTCTCCCCCGTGCCAGGTGAATCTTGGACGTATTCTCATTGGATATATTCTCTCTGAATTATCGTCTAGGATTATTGCAGATCCTTTAAGGGCAGGTAAGTCATCCATATATTTTTTAATGCTTTCAAGAAGATAACTCTGCATAATATAGTTCAGGGCTTCAAGATCTGGTTGTGATGTAACACGATGAGCTATAACCAGGTCTGACTGGGTCATTACATCACGATGAATCTGCCCTGGCTGTTGTGTTGCTAAGACTAGAGAAATCCCTGGCTGTCTTCCTTCTCTCAGCAATTGAATTAATGCATCTGTAGCAGCTGTTTTTCCGTTGAGGGGGAGAAACTCATGGCTTTCATCGAGGAACATCCAAACCAAAGGGTATTCTTTTTTTTCTTCTGCAGAGAGATAATCAAGACCACTGGAAATAGCTTTGATTTCTTCTTTTTTTCTAGCATCCATTCTCTGATTAAAGATTTTTCTGGAGATTAAACTAATTACTAAAGCACGAACATTAAAAGCACCTATTGAACTATAAACACTTAGGTCAAGGATAGAGGTTGTTCCTGCTGTGACGAGATCTTTTACTTCTGTGGATTTTTGCTGTTTTTTTGCAAATACTCCCCAGGTATCAGCAGCCTCAAACAAGCCAATTGCAGAATTTTTTGTTTCTCTAGGGGTTTTCTCGTCTTGTTCTAGTGTTGAAATAATTTCCTCAATATCAAAGCTTCCTTGTTTTTTTAATTGAGTTATTGCTCTTTCAATTACAACAGCCACAGGTTCTGTAAGGTCTAAGCCAAAAGTTATTATCCAATCCTCTGGATTTAGCTCAGAAACATCTAAAGCAAAAGCAGAATCAATAGGAATTCCTTTTTCCAGATAACTATCATAATGTCCATATGGCACGAAAATTTTTACAGGAAGAGTTCCTGATTTTAAATCCCATTCACGCAGTAAATCTTTATCTTTTTCATTTTCAAATTTCATTGTCCAATAAATTCCCATTGTATCAAAAATTAAAGATGCAACATTTTTGTTTATGGGTTTTGGAAGGCTTGAAAGCTCTTCTGCTATTACTCCTAATGTATAACTTTTGCCCGCGCCACGTTTCCCAGCAACGAGGATAACATGACTTCTGGCAATATCCATGAAAATCTTATTACTTAAAGAGGTATACTGGCCCATACGCACATACCCTTTTCCAACAAAGACCAGTCCACGCTCAGCAAAAGCTTTCTTATCAGCTTCATCTCTTCCAATAATTATGTTATAAGGCATTGTAATGTAAAATATTTTATATTTAATAAAGTTGTTATGCAATTAAATTTATCTGCACTCACGCACACTCTTAATTTTAAACACGGCGATTTTGTTTTTTCCCTTTGGAGCGTTGCACCCTCTTTCCTTCGGTCGCGACTTCTCTTAATCGCGATGTTCACCAAAATCTTTTTAAATGAATTTTGTTTAAATTCTGGATGGAGAAAGAAAACAAGGAAGACAAAGAAGTTATTAAGATTAAGATTCCAAAATTCCTAAGTGGCATTACCCCGAAATTAAGGAAAAACCCATGGATAGTTTCTACATTTGTTTTGCTAATCTTGGCTTTAGTTCTTTTAATTAATGGTTCTGGCGGAGGAATTACTGGAGAGGTTATTTCTGAAAATGATGCAGGTCAGACGGTTTTGGCTTTAGTTAGCGCCCAGGCAAGTGATGCTCAGTTATTAGAAGTAAATATAGTAAGTGGGCTATATGAGGTTATTCTTTCAATTGAAGGGGAAGAGACCCCCGTCTATCTTACACTAGACGGAGAAAATTTAGTTTCAAATTTAATGCCTGTTTCTTTATTAAGGGGTTTTCTCTCAGAACAGGAAACTCAGCAAGATGTTGGTCCTAGTAATGTCCCAAAAGCTGACATTCCTGTTATTGAGTTGTTTATATGGAGTTATTGTCCATATGGGGTTCAAGCCCAAGGACCTTTAGCTGATGTAGTTTCTCTACTTGGAGAAAATGCAGATTTTGAAGTTGTTCTCTACTATGATGGCCACGGGGCATATGAGACTCAACAAAATAAAATACAAGCGTGCATACAAGAAATTGCTCCAGATAAATACTGGCAGTATGCCTCTAGTTTTGTAAAAGATATTTATCCTGAATGTGGCTCTTTGAGAGATGTTGAATGTGATAAAACAGAATCAGTTAAATTAATGAAATCTTTAGGCATTGATGATTTAGAAGTTATGTCTTGTGTTGATGAAAGGGGAGAAGATTTAATCGCAGAATATTCTTCTCGTGCTAGTGCATATGGGGTTACTGGTTCACCAAGCTTAATTATTAATGGGGTAAAAGTTAGCACAGCTAGAAATTCTGAAGCATTTAAAACTGCTATTTGCGAAGCATTTAATGAAGTTCCAGAAGAATGTTCAAGAGTTTTAGATTCTAGTAACACTAATACTGCTTCAGGTAACTGCTAAATAATTTTCTTTATTCAATCCATATTCTCTACCACACAAATATTTATATATTAGTTTCTCTTATATATAAGTATATCTAATAAGTATAAGGAGGATAAGAATATGAGAAAGCCATTGACAATTTCTATTGAAGAAGAGATTCTTAAAAAGTTTAAAGAATATTGTGAAGAAGAGGCAATAAATATGTCTAAGAAGTTAGAGAAATATATGAAACAAGAATTAAAAAAGAAAAAGAGATAAATATGGTTCTTAAGATTAACAAAGAAAGTAAAGAGTTAGCACTTGTTGTTGGGCATTTATATGGCGATGGAGGAATTACAAAGACTGGAAGAGTGCATTATTGCAATTCTGAAGATTTTCTTATTAAGGAATTTGTAGAATCTATGAATAAGGTATTTGGTGTGAAACCTTGGATTAAGAGAGAAGCCAATGTTACAAGGATTAGATATTCTGCTGAAATAGGAAACAAATTATGGAATATTTTTGGCAAATTCAGTTCTGGTAAGGACACAAAAGTAATAACTCAGAAAATTAAGAATATGCCTTTAAAATGGAAGGTAAAAATGTTGCAAGCATGGTTTAATGATGATGGCAGTGTTATAAATTTACCCCCCAATTATAAGGTCGTAGCTATTAAACAAAAATTAAAACATTTAATCTTATTTATTAAAGAAACCCTGGAAGAACTGGAAATAAAATCTCAGATAGGGGGAGATAGTGGAACATGGCACTTAAGAATTATGGGTTATGAAAATATGATTAAATTCAGAGATAAAATAAATTTTTCAGCGAGTTATAGAAAAAATAAACAATTAAGTAAAATGATAGAGAGCATATTAAGACCGGAATTTGTAACAAAAAATAAGATTTTAGGATTGTTAAAAGAATCTCCAAAGACAAGAGAGGAAATTGCTGATTTGTTAAACATGAATTCTCAAGTCATTTATGGTCATTTACATGGATGGAAAAGAAAAACTAGAAAAAGTAATCCTGGATTAATAGATTTAGGTTTAGTAAAAGTTCAAAAACAAGGAAGAATAAACCTCTATTCAATCTAACTAGAACTCAAATACTCAATTTCTTCTTCATCAAGTTTTAATTCTTTTCTTATGTCAGGATCTTTTAGAATTTGCTTTATTACTGGAAATTCTTTTAGTGCACGTCTTGGACCAACATGAACATATTTAGCATATTTTCGTGCAATGGATTTTTTCTTTGCAATACGCTGGTTATGCAACCAGATTTTCAAAACCCTCGTCGGTTTTTTGTATTTTGTAAATCCTGTTTTTATATCTTTTTTTGAAGCAGAAATACCATAACTTAAAAGAAGGTTTTCATAAACTAAAAATCTCCAGTATTGTTGTTTATAGATTCTTCCTTTAAACACATCAACTTTGCTCAAACGCTCAAAAGCTTTTGCAAGTTCTTCTCCCTGATACTCTGCCGGAATATTTTCTTCCATCCAGAGAATTATGTCATCCATTGACATATTTACAGAATCAAAAACACGCAAGATCTCATTTGTTGGTTTTCCTTTGAAGATTGATCTTAATGCATTAAAAATATCAATTTCCTTATTTCTTTCATCAATAGATATTTCTGAAGGCTCTTTTAGTTCTGAAAGTGTTTGCAAATCATTTATTGCCGCTCTCACATCCCCCCGTGCTTTTATTGCAATGCTTGTTAAAATATCTCCCTTGATGAATTTATTTTCTTTTCTCAGGATATCTATCAAAAACCTTTTTATTGTTCTGTAATCAATTTCCTTCAATTTCACAAGTTCTGATTTTTTTCTTAGCTGACCAAGCTCTCTTTTCCATATATCATTCGCAGTTATAATTATGGGATATTTTGTTTGGTCTATAAAATATAACAATTCATTTAATCCCCCCCAGTCAGCAGCAGAAAGCCCGTCAACTTCATCCACTAAAATTATCTTTTCTTTTTTTGTCAAAGATTTTTGTTCAATTGCTGGTTTTAAAATCTCCCGTAATTTGTTGCGGTTTCTTAGATCCGAAGCATTTAATTCAAAAAGCTCTGCAGAGGTTTCAAGAGCAATTACCTGAGCAAGGGCTGTTTTACCTGTTCCAGGTGGTCCATGAAAAATAATAGCCTTTTTTTCAGAAGGGAAATTCTTAACAAAGTCACTTACTTTTTCAATTGCCAAATTCTGCCCAACAATTTCTGAGAACTTCTTTGGCCTATATTTTTCAGTCCAGT
Source organism: Candidatus Woesearchaeota archaeon (assembly GCA_964469785.1). Taxonomy (GTDB): domain Archaea; phylum Nanobdellota; class Nanobdellia; order Pacearchaeales; family GW2011-AR1; genus CAYPBR01. Next base: position 40,729 of record CAYXYT010000001.1, read on the forward strand.
TTTTCATTTTGAGAAATTTTTTCTAAATCTCCATGTAATATGATTGGTTGCATAGCTTCTATCTCATCAGTATAGCTTAATTTAGGAATAGGATTTAATAAAAATATCTTTTTATTCAAAATATGAGCAAAAGCCATCTCTAAGAAAGAGTTACCCCCTATATAACTTTCAATATTGTTCTTATTTTCATTTACAATTAAAACAGCGTCAGAATTTTTTATCTTATTAAAATAAACTCTAATTAAATCATGTTTAATTTTATTTCCAAGAGATTCAGAATGCCTTTTTTCTGGAGATTCTAATTTAGCATACTTTTCTGTAAAAGGAGGAGTATTAGCTATATGCCCCATCTCTAAAAGAGATTCCTTTATTTCTAACATTCTTCTTGAAAAAATCATACTTCCACAAATTTCAATCTTCATTTTATTCTTTTACAATGTCCTTATAAAATAATACTTCCAATCCTTCTTTTTCAAATCTTTCTTTTTCATCTCTGCAACCAGAAGAAGCTTCCCAAACAGGAGCCAGTATTATTCCTTTAAATTCTGTCTTATCCATTATAAGTTTATTTAACATTACCCAGAGGTTATATTCCCCGTTTTTTAAGAAAGTAGGGTCTCTAGCATGTATTGGATGGGAATGAGCAATAGGAGAGTAAACATAATAACCTCTTTTTAATAATTCTGCCGTTCTTACGCAACATAAATTGAAGTTTGCCTCTTCTGCCGCAAAAACATTTCTCCCATCCTTATCCTTTACTGTGTATGGGTGTGCAAAATAATATAAGTCTTTCATTTTATTTCCTCTGTTCTAATAATAAATCACTATATGAATTATCAATTAAATCTTTTTTGTTTATTTTTAATAATTCCATGTAATGTTTACATTGCTCTAGAAGAATATCTTTATCTAAGACCGCTTCTTCCTCTCTTGCCTCTATCTCAACAAATTTCCCCAGCCCCCCCACATCATCTAAATGAAATTTAACATTGCTAATAAAGTAGATCTCTCTTTTTTTATTAACTTCTGCTAAAACCCCTAATGATTTTTCTAATATTTCTTTTAAGGGAGTATTCTGCTCAACCTTTAGTGTGGTTACAAGAGATCTTTTAGGACCCCTTCGGCGCTCTCTGTTATAATATACAAGATTGTTTTCAATATCTCCCTGCCTTAGTTTTAATCTTCCAAACTTAACTTTAAAATAAGTGTCAACCTGGTCGTCTCTACCAGCATAATTTGCATTGTTCTGTTTCAAGATTTCTCTTATTTTTTTATGATTAGAAACTTTTGCTTTTATTTCTATATTTAAGCGAGGCATTTTATTTCCCCAACCCAGCCAGCACAAAACTTGCTATTAGGGATTCAAGCTGTATAAAAGGATCAGAACCCTCTGTAATTCTGAATTCAATTTCTCCTGTTTTTTCTGTTAGTTTTACTTTTATATCTGGTTCTACAGGCAAATTCCAAATTTCTTTTTGTATTGCTTTAATTACATCCTGTCCAGCGATGCTTTCTTTGAGCATAATGTCAAATAACTTTTCACGAGCCTGGCGGAAGTCTCCAGCAAGCGCATAATCTAAAACTATTTTAATGTCCTTGGGTTTTGCGCTTGCAATTATTGTTGAAACAAGTTCAGAGGTTATTGATGGGGAAATAGATGCTGTTGATTGAATCAGGTTAATAGCCCGCCGACAATCTCCTTCACTTCCTTCATATATAAGTTCCATAGCATTTGGGTCTATGGTCAGGCCCTCTTCTTTTGCAATTTTTTGAATAACTTTTTCAATATCTTTTTTCTCCAATAGTTTGAATCTGAAAAGCGCACATCTAGACTGAATGGGGTCAATAACTTTACTTGAATAATTACAAGATAATATAAATCTGCATGTTGTTGAAAAGTTTTCCATGGTTCTACGCAAGGCCTGCTGTGCTTCAGGAGTAAGGGCGTCTCCCTCATCCAAAAAAATCACCTTAAACGGAACATCTCCGAGGGATTTTGTTCTTGCAAAATTCTTTACTTTTTCACGAATCACATTAATGCCTCTTTCGTCAGAAGCATTTAGTTCAAGATAATTTTCACGCCAGTCTTTTCCAAAAAGCTCTTTTACTATAATCAAAGCAACACTTGACTTGCCCACGCCCGCTGGTCCTGCAAACAATAGATGAGGAATATTCAAAGAATTTGTTAGTGATTCAAGCCTCTTTATGATTTCATCCTGGCCTTTAACACCCGGGAATTTCTGCGGACGATATTTCTCTGTCCAAATCTTGCTTATCATGATAAATTATTTTCAAAAGAACTTATAAAGATTGTTATGCTAGAATTGTGTTTGGGATTATTTAGCTCTGGCTCTTCTTAATTTTCTCTTGTGTTTTTCTTTTCTAAGACGCTTACGCTGCCATTTCCAGCGCATCTGCCTCTTCTTTTTCCATCGTCTTGATGAACGTTTCATGCTTTGTTGAAGAAGAATTTGTTTTAAAAGGTTTTGGAATGCCCCCGCCGAGATTTGAACTCGGGTCGCCACCGTGAGAGGGTGGAATCCTTGGCCGCTAGACTACAGGGGCATTCTCTTTTAAATAATAAAAATCCGCTTATAAATTTTAACCTTTTAATAATATTTTGCCCCCATCAAATAACTCTAAAACATTCGCTTTTAAAAGAACTTTTCATTTTTGGAGTTTAGTGACTGGTTTATTCTTATTCTGCAAGGAAAATCTTATCATTAGGCCTTACTCTTTCAGAAACCTTTATACCAATATGGTCGCCTTTTTTTGCCACTTTCACGTCTTTACGTTCAATTTGCATGCTTTTCACTTTCTCTTCAAAGTCAGTTGTATGGCCTTTTATATGCACTTTATCTCCGACTTTTAGTTTACTTGAAAGTTTTATTGCAGCCACTCCGACCTTGTCGAAATAACTTGAAACAACCCCAATTTCTTTTTCTTCTGCCATTATTTTCTAAAGTATATGGTATTTTTAAACTTAGTGATTGTGTTAAGCCCAGTTTCTAAGTAAACATTATCTCCTCGAAAATACACATTCTTCAGCACACTTCTTAGAAAAAATATCTGTTATTAGACTTTAAAATCCCAAAATTTTGTTTTTTAGCCCAGATGATGTTTTTTATCAGGTGTATACTTTACAGGTTTACTTTACAGATTGGCAAGGTTTTAATAGTTTCATTACTGGAGAAATTTATAAAATAGCCCCATAGTGTAGAGGTCAAACATCATTGGTTCTGGACCAATGGACCCAGGTTCGAATCCTGGTGGGGCTATTTCTATTTAACCAGGTAAATAGGTTTAAATGATTAGGGAAAGTTAAGCTAAGAAAACCATAGGTTGTCTAGCAATCCTGGTGGGGCTATTTCTATTTAACCAGGTAAATAGGTTTAAATGATTAGGG
>CAYXYT010000001.1:44234-62747 GCA_964469785.1 Candidatus Woesearchaeota archaeon
AAAGTTAAGCTAAGAAAACCATAGGTTGTCTAGCAATCCTGGTGGGGCTATTAATCTTTTAAAAAAAGATTAGACAAAAATTGATTCTGGGGTTTTCTCAAAAATTATTTAAACCCCCTACTCTTTTTTTTATCATGGTAATTGGGGTTGCCTTATTTGTTATTGTTATACTTGTTATAGCAATATGGATAATAATAGAAGCAAAAAGGATGAGGCACAAGTTATTTGCTATCTTTTTAATTGTCCTAATATTGTTTTCTTATATTAGTGCCGCACTTATCTTTAGAGGCCAAGACATTGACTTCAAATCAATTCCAGGAATAATTACAGCAACAAGACTTTATTTTTCCTGGCTTGGTAGTGTATTCACTAATTTGAAACACATAACTACTGGAGCAATAGGGATGGATTGGGGGACTAATGAAACAGTTGAAGATATAGAGAAAGAACCCTTTCTTGATTTTAACAAAAAATGAAAGTTTTAATTATTATTCTATTATTTTTAGCTATTAGTGCACTCTTAATAATTAGTAACAATGACCTAGCTTTATACAAACAAGAAAATCTAGAAGAATTTTCTGAGTTATATCTTGGATGGCTAAATCAACTTTATCAAAACCTGCAAAATTTAACAGGAGAGGTTGTGAAATCCGACTGGTTACCTACATTGTAACGTTAAAGGGAGTTATTTGACTCAAAAAAATTATTTCTTCTTTCTCGCTGGCTTATCCCAATAAGCAGATTTACAATTTGGGCATAAAACAGGATATTCTTTTTTTCTTGGAATCCATTCATGTCCACATCTTTCACACTTGTAACCCTTAACTTCTATTTTAATCTCTGCCATATTCAAATATAGAAATTCTTTCTTTATAAAACTTACTTTTTAAAGTATTAACTATATAGTTAATAATTAACTACCGAAACATTTATATAGTTTAACTTACTTATATAATTAGTAATTAGTTAAGTAAATATAAAGAGGGCATAAAGCCCCCTAGACTCCAAATCGGCTACCAACCAAAATGAAATCCAAAGATATAATTCAGCAGAAGTATAAAAATGTAACTTGTCCTAAATGCAATTCTAATCAGATTAAGAAAGACGGAAAAAGGAAAACGAGCAACAGAGGTAAGATACAAAGATACAGATGTAATGAATGTAATTTTAGGTTTGTTATAGACGATGGTTTTTACAGAATGAGAAACCATCCAAATAAAATAACTGCTGGAATTGATTTGTATTACAAAGGTGTTTCGTTAAGAAAAGTGCAGGAACATTTTCAAGCATTTTATCCTCACAATTCAAGCCATATGTCTGTTTATCGTTGGATTGTAAAATATGCTGAAATGGTCGGAATCTTAGTTGATAATATTCCAATAAAATGTGGAAAAGAAATGCAAAGCGATGAAATGGAATATTACAGAAGAAAAAGCAAATACCATAAAGGAAAAGAACAAAATTGGTTTGTTGATACTTTTGATGTAGAAACTAAGTTTATGGTAACAGGAGAATACATGAAAAATAGAACTAATGAGAACTTGATAAAAGTTATGAAAAAATCAAAATTCAAAGTTGGAGAGCAAGTTGAGGTTGTTACAACAGACGGATTAAGGGGCTATCCAAGAGTGTTAAGAAAGACATTCAGCTTACAATCTCCTTATCATGCTTCTTCAAGAACAAAGAGTAAGATAATTCATAATGTTGTGATAGCAGATGAAAGAGGTTTTAATTATCCTATTGAAAGATTACACAATACAATTAGAGAAAGAACAAAAGTCATGCGTGGTTTTCATGGTTGCATTGAAAGTGCTCATGCAATAATGAAGGGTTTGGAGATAAATTACAATTTTAACAGAAAACATATGTCTTTAGGTAAAAAGACACCTGCCGAAGTTGCTATACCTCAACTAGAATTAGGAGTAAATAAGTGGCTAGATTTGATTAAGTTAAGTAAGATTTAATTCTTTCAATCCTTTAATAATGTCCTGCTCAAGTTCAAGAATCTTTTTCTTAATAACTTCTGGCTTATCATACTTTACTTCTTCATATTCAATTTCCTTATATTTAGTGATACTTAAATCATAATTATTTTCTTTTATCTCCTCTACAGAAACAAAGAAGTGTTTCTTTTTTCTATCTTTGTTATTTTCTTTGTGTCTATTATTAAATCTTTCAAGAATGTCTGGAATATCATTCTTTCCTATTTTAGTTCTCTTATCGTCTAAACTAAAACCATCATTTTCCATATCATAAAACCAAACTTCTTTAGTAGGTTCTCCTTTAGTGAAAATTAAAACTGCAGTTGATATTCCTGAATATGGTTTAAAAACTCCAGATGGCATTTTTATAATCGCATCTAATCTACATTTTTCTAACAATAACTTCTTTATGTTCTTATGAGCCTTAGAGTTACCTATCAAAACTCCATCTGGTACAATAACTGCACATCGTCCTCCGTTTACTAAAAGATTAAACATTAATTCTAAGAACAATAGTTCTGTTTTCTTTGTCTTATTTCTAAAATTTTCACCAATTTCAGATTCATCGATACTTCCTGTAAATGGAGGATTAGCTAGTATAACATCATAACAATTAGATTCATCATACCTTTTTGATAATGTACTTTTTTGTTCAATTCTCGGATCAGTAATCCCATGCATCATTAAATTCATTAAAGAAATTCTAACCATTGTTTGATCAAAATCATATCCAAACAAACTATCTTCCCTTAATATTCTCCATTGATTAGTATTTAGTTTATCTCCTTTGAAATTGTATTCATTTCCCTCTTCGTCTTTTTTTATTAGATCTTTTGAAGTATTCTCTCTTAAAATATGTTCATAGACAGAAACTAAAAATCCAGCAGTTCCACATGCAGGATCGCAGATGTGGTCTCCGTATTTGGGATTTGTCATTTTTACCATCATTTTAATTATATGTCTTGGAGTTCTAAACTGCCCATTTTTTCCAGCAGTTTTTAGTTCACTTAAGAGATATTCATATAAATCTCCTTGAGTGTCTCTATTTTGTTCTTTAATATGCATTTCATTAATTATTTTAACAGCTTCTATCAATAATGAGGGAGTGGGTATGCTGAAAGTAGCATCTTTCATATATCTAGCATAAAGAGATTCATCTCCGCCGTTTAATTTTCTTAAGAAAGGAAAAACCTTATCTCTAACATGCTCTAAAATTCTGTCAGCGGGATATTCTGTCCAGACAGACCATTTACAATCTTCATTTTTATTAAATATAGAGGTAAAAGTTTTACCACTTAATTTTGCATTTTGTTCTCTTGAAACATCTTGATCTTCAAGTCTTTTCATAAAGATTAAGTAAGACATTTGCTCTATTGCCTGAAGAGGATTACTAATTCCACCACTCCAAAACTTATCCCACAACTGATTTACCTTTGATTTTAATTTCGCGTCTAACATTATTTTTCTCCTTTGATAATTTTATCTATATAAGAATGGTACAATTTCTCTGTTTCTTTCAAGCTTTCTTCTTGTTTTTCCTTTATGTTTTCTATTTTCTCTATATTTTTCACAATTCTGTCTTGTTCATTCTTATCTAATTCTCCATCTTTAAATGGGAGGGGAATTCTTATTTTTTGATATGTTGATAGATAATACCTTTTATGTGTTTTAGTGTTAATTTTAATTCTTTGCATGATTGCATAAACTAATTTTAAATTAACCAACTTTGTTTTGGGAGTAAGCATTTTCATAGCACTAGATTTTACTTTAAATGGGAAATCAACAAATTTACTTGTTGTAGTGAAATCATCAAAGATTATAACTGGAAGATTATTGTATGTTCCTTCTTTCTCATCTGTATATCCCAATAAAAAAGTTTTTCCAGCTGTTAATACAGGAGTTTTATATTTATCATTGTATTTCTCACTTTTTACTATATATTTTGTTGGTTGCTCATAATCTAAAACATCTCCAAGCTCAACTTCTTTCCATCCTTTAGGCAATTGTTTTGTTTTCATCTTCTAAAAACTCCTTTTATCCAAAAATTAATAACAATCTTTGCTAATGGACCAATACAAAGAAATAACAAAAATAAAAAAACAACCTTTATTATTACTAGATTAGCTGGATAATTATCAAAAGAAAAATTAGCTATAATAAAATTATATATTGTGACTAATGCGATTATTGAACCTGTAAAAGCTATAGTTTTGTTTATATTCTCTTGTCTTTTTTCTGCCTCATTTTTTTCTAAGTAATCTAAACCCTTGTCTGTGATTTCCCATTCAAAAATTCTATCTTCCTTATAATTTTTTCCAGGAGTTTTTTTTATTATGTGGAGTTCAAATAAAAATTCAAGGTTGTCATTTATTTCTTTTTCAGAAACTTTGAATTTTTTGGCTAGTAACTTGTTGGTTTTATCATCTACATTATACTTTTTTGGAGCTACTCTAAATATTTCTTTCAATATTTTTGTTTTTAATTCTAATTTATCTGTTTTCATTTCTTCCCTCTTAGTATGTTGCTTGGAACAGGCACAGATTTAGTTTTCTTTTTATCAAGAGACATCATCCTCTCAGTAGTAGCTTTAGATAATTCATCTTTGAGATCCTCAATATATTCTGCAGATACATCCCTTAAGATTTCAACTTTTGATCCATCATCTAATTCAATAGACCAAGAAAAATTATCTTTAGATTTATTGTATGAGATTAGATTCTTTCCAGACTTATTATTCGGGATAGTGACTTTAATTTCTCTAAGCAATAAATCCCTAATCAATGAAGAGGAAGTAATGCCTTTCTTTTTACAATAAGATTCAACTAAAGTTGTCTCATTTCTAGGCATCTTTGCAGATATTGATTTGTATTCCATAGCAGAAGAGAAAACTAGGAGCTTTATAAAGTTTTTGTGTCAACCATGGTTGACTATTTCATCTTAATTTTATTGCATTCTTGAACAATCTCAACTAATTCAGATAGTTGGAACTTATCTAAAGGATTTTCATCAGATAAAGGCGGAGAAGCAAAATCTTTCAATTCAATATGCTTAACTCTCGAGAATATCTTCTTTAGCAAATTAAGAATTTTAAGCTGTTCTGAAGTATAATTCTTGTTCTTTTCTATTATATGTTTATCAAATTCTCTTTCAATAAGAACTCTCGGGTCATACTCTTTTGTTAGTCCGATTATTCTTTTTAAAAATAAGATAAAATCTATCTTCTGGATTTTTTGTATATTCTCTATAGTGTATCCTGGCCTTAAATCAGATAATTGCTTTTCTAAGCTAAATAATTCCTGAGAAGTTATTCCTTCTCCAGCTTTTAGCTTTTTCATAATAGGATTTTTCTCCAAAAATTCCTTTAATTCTTCATCTTCTTTAATCTCAACTTGGAATTTTTTCTTACTAAGGATCACATCTGGAGCATCAATCTGAAGCATTCGTCTAGGATCCTTTTCATAATAAACCATTAAAGGAGACAGCTCTCTAATCATAAATTCAACATCATCAAAAGTCAAATCATCCCAAAACTGTTCTTGAAGAGCTTTCATAATTTCTTCTCTCTTTTCTTGGATGGATTCAAGATTGTCCTTTTGTAAGATATTTTTTAATCTTTCATCAACATACTTCTTAACATCAAATATCTTGTCTTTATTATCTTCAACTATAAACTTAAACAATCCCTCAACCTTTACAATAAAAGACATCACAAGAGGACTTTTTCCAGGATTCAATGAGATTAAGGGAGCAATCTCATTTTTTAATTCATTAACATATTCTTTAAGATCAAATTTCCTCGATACTACTTTTTTAATTATAGGTAATTTTTCCCGAACTATGAAAGAATTTGTATCTAAAGAAGAAACCTCTTCAATTATTTTATTTTCAACAAACTTTTTTTGCTTATCATCTAGTTTTTTCTTAAGTAATTCTACTCTATTCAAAAAGATCCTAGTTAGAGCATCTGTTCCCGCTTTCCTTTCTTTAGCTTCTCTAAGATGATGGTATTCAACATTAGAATGGTCTCCAAATTTAAAATCCAATATTAAGAAATCTTCTTTTATTGGGACTCCGTCTTTTGTTGGTAACCACTCTTTATGCTTACAAGATTTATAGTTTCTTGTTCCCCTTCCAAGCATTTGCCAAAACCTAATTCCTGAATAAACAGGTTTTACAAAAACAAGATTGCAAACTTCTGGAATATCAACTCCAGTATCAAGAACACCAACAGATAAAGCAATTCTTGGTTCTGAATCTAATTTAAACCTAGCTATCTCATCTGTATATCTATAAATTTCAGACACAATTATTTGAACATCATTTCCCAGGTTTGGATAGAGTTTAGTAAAAATTCTCTTAATATGTTTTGCATGAGGAATATTTACACAAAAGAAAATTGTTTTAGCAGGTTTTCCTTCATCAGACTTATAACATTCTTTCATAAACTCTCTAACTATTAATTCATTAGTTTTATCGTCCATGAAAACTTTTGCAAACTGAGATCCTGGAAGCATAGTGTATCTTGGATCTTCTTCTTGTTTCATTAATTGAGTTTTCAATTGGGAACTTAACTTTGACCCTTCAATTCCGAGAGTCAGATTTTTAGTGTCTATAATTTGAGGATTATACATAACAAGGGCCTTATCTCTAACAGCCTCATCATAAGTATAATCTACCGTTGGTTTGTTTCCATTACATTCAAATAATTCATATGTGTTTTTACTTTCTGCATTTGAGGGGGTGGCAGTTAATCCTATTTTAATTGCATCAAAATATTTATGAATCAATCTGTTTGGATCATAAATTGACCTATGAGCTTCGTCAAATATGATTAAATCAAAAAACCCAGGACTAAATTTTTCAAAATATTTTTTTTGCTTTCCACTTCTTAATGTTTGAACTGTTGAAACATATAATCCGTTCGGAAAACTTTTTGGGTTTTCTCTTAAATCGACTACTGCTTCACTAAAAAACTCCTTAAAACCCGCAGATTTAGCTTGATTTACTAAAGCAATCCTATCTGCAATAAACAAAACATTTCTAACCAAATTGGCTTTCATTAAAACATCTATTAAGGCCATAGCAACTCTAGTTTTTCCTGTTCCTGTAGCCATGGAAACTAAAGCAGACCTATGACCTTTCTTAATATGTTCGGCGAGTTGTTTAACAATTAAAATACTCTTGGGCCTATCAACTATTCTATCTATATTCACTTCAGTGGGATCTCTTCTCTTTCTAAAAAGTTCTGCTCTCCTTTTTAGATCCGATTGAGAAAACGGCCCACTTAATGGTCTTTCTACTCCATCTTCATCAATTAAAAGCCATTCTATTCCATTTGTCAGAAATATCGGAATTTTTTTACCTGTTTGAGATTCTATATCTTTTACATAAGTTCTTGCTTGTGCACGCCCCTTATCTATTGAAGCAGATTCTTTTTTGGCTTCAATTAGGGCTAAAGGGCCAATGGCTGCAGCAGGACTCTCATCTTCAGCTAACAAAAGATAATCAATAAACCTTCCAGAATCGTCATTTGGACCTTCTGATAGAACATATTCCTTTCTACTAAAATTCGACTTAACTGAATTAACTTCTTCCTTGACGTATTTTTTATACCATCCAGCAGAAGCTAGTTGCTTATCAATTAGCTCTTCTCTAGTATCTTTTTCAGATCTATTTGCCATATAATAATGAAGAATTAACTTATTTATAAAGGATTTGTGTTTATTCAGCTCCCTTTAACGTTACAATGTACTGGTTACCTAACATTTAAATACTGGATTTTATTATATAAAATATAAGATGCCAAGGAAAAAGAGGGTGAAAAAAAAGAGGAAAGCAAAAAGAAAAGCTAAACCTAGTAAAAGAGCAAAACCTAGAAAAAAGATTCCTCCCAAAGTTAAAAGAAAAATTAATTTGGCTTTGAGGAACTTCATCTTGTTTGTAATTTTATTTGTTTTGAGTCTGATTTTATATACTGCTTCTTCAAATACACTATTGATTACTTTCTTTGGCATACTCGCAATAATTTTTGGATTTATTTCTGTAGCACTTTTAATTACCTTGCTGGTTTTTGTGTTTATGAAAAAATAGATAATTTTTTATAGGTTTCTTGCAAAATTTAAATAGGCCTCAGTAGCTCAGTCGGTAGAGTGTTACCTTGGTAAGGTAGAGGTCCCGGGTTCAAATCCCGGCTGAGGCTTTCAATCTTTTCAAAAAAGATTGGACAAAACTAACCTTTTAGGAAAAGGTTAACGAAAAATTGATTAATCAAAACCAGGAAAGAAAAAGGTTAGCAAAAACTTGATTAATCAAAACCAGGGAGGAAAAAAGTTTAATCAAAAATTAATTAAAAGGAACTTATTAACACTTGATATGGCAAAGGAGAATAATCTAGAAAAACTAAAAAAAGATTACGCAAAGCTCCAGAAGAAGTATGGCCTGCCTAGTTTTAAAGACCTGAATGAAGATTTTCCTATAGACAAGGCTGCAGAATCTGAGACAGACATTCCTATAAGGGAGATAAGAAAAAATATTGCAGATAAAATGATGGGGTATTTGAGATTTACAGAGACTCTTCTCAATCCTGTGAATGCGCCAATGTTTATCTTTTCTATAATAAAAACACTTGGTCCTGAAGAAAAGAAACACATTTCAGAGATTTATAAGAAACTTGCTAAAAACGAGATTAAGTTGATAGAGACAGATGTGGAATTTTCAGAAAAAAAAGAAGCAGAATTTATAAAAAACTCGTATGAGATTTGGAGAGAAATGAAGAAAAATATTTTGAAGATTTTGAAATTAATAGAAGAGAAGTGGGATAATAAGTTTGAGACAGGCACAAGGGGATATTTTGGGTAAATTTTTAAATAAGCTCTTCTTTAAGAGAACATGAATAAAAAAGCCCTGTCCACAATTATTGGGACCTTGTTTATGGTTCTTTTAGTAATAATTGCAGTTGTAATTGTTTGGGTTGCTATTAGAAATGTTCTTGAAAAAGGGGAGGAAGGGATTTCTTTGGATGCTTTTTTACTTAGTTTTGATATCCAGAATGTTGCTGTTTTTACAAGCGAGATTGATGGAAATGATAAAGTAGATGTTAGTGTTAAGAGAAACTCGGGAAGAGGAAGTTTTTCTGAAATCAGGTTTGTTCTAAGTGACGGGACATCTTCAGAAAGTTTTGATGAACCAACAAGCATACAAGAAATAGGGGTCGAGACATTTACACTAACTTTAACAGAAGTGCAGGGAGAGGATATTATAGAATTAACAATAGCTCCAAAAGGAGATGATAAGGTGGGAAAAATTACAAACACATTTAGAATCACAGATGCTCTTAAAACATGTATTGATACTTGTGACAGTTGGGGATATAACTGTGGCCTCCCCCTAATTTGTGGAGAGCACGTAATGTGCGGACTCTGTGAGGATCCCCTCCTTCCAAACTGTGTGAATTATATTTGTCGAAATGGGATTTAAACCAACTTCTCAAAAACCTCTTCTAAGTTAATCTCAAGAAGTGCAAGAGGCATTTTGAGTTTCCAGTTTCTTATAATTTTAGGATGAATCTCTCCAATACATCCAATATTTTTTCCTCTTAAAAGTATTTCTGCAACCCTGCCACCGATAAAATATTGCGGGGGCTCTTCTGGCTCTTTAAAGCTTATTTTAAGTTTAAGCATATTAAATAAATACTCAAGAGCTTGTTTTATCTCTGTATAGTTCCCAGGTGTTATTGCTATTCCAAGTTTTTCTATCTCGCTTATTTTGTGTGTTGTTTCACTCATTTCAAATATCTTTCCTATCTCAAAGATTTTCTGAGGATATTCAGCATCAACATTTTCTGAGAAGTTCTTTAATAGAAAATGTACCAAATCTTTCCTCAAAATTTCATAATCTGTTTTTGAGTCTTCTAACTCAATAAATCCTTTTTCCTGCTTTTCCGGGATTCCGCTTTTCTTAAACTGGTCTGTTTTGGTTGTTAGGTGATAATTAGACACTTCTATCATTCCAAGTCCTGCAAGAATTTCTGATATTTTTCTTTTTATAGATTCGCGGGGCTCTTCTTGCCCGATACCTGAGATTTCAGGAATTTCTGGAACAAAGTTTTCATAACCATATGCAATTGCAACATCTTCTATTAAATCAACCTCATGTAAAATATCCACCCGCCAGGCAGGAATTTCCACACTTTTGTTGTTGTAATTATAACCCATTTTTTCAATCAATTGTTTGAGTTGCTTTTCATTTAAATTCAAACCCAAAAGTTTATTTGTGTTTTCCAAGGATATTTTTGCTTTTTCAGATTTTAAATTAGGGGTTTTTCCGTAGTTTAGTTTCATCTGGTAAATTTTGCCGCCCATATCTGCAAGAGTAGTTACGATTATGTTAAGTGCTTTCTTCAGGATTTCAAGATCAGAGCCAGAGCATTCAATAAAAACATCCCTTGTTCTTTCTGTTATCTTGCCTGTAAGTTGAGAGTTAATTATCGGGGGCATGCTTAGTATTTCCTTGTTCGAGTCCATAAAAACAGGGAATTTCTCTTTACCTGCTAAAAGATGCGCATAATCTCTTCCTGCCTGGTGCTTCTGAAGAATTTCAAGGCCAGACATTTTTTTATTATGTTCTAAAGGAATAAATTTTATTTGATCGGGCTGGAGAGCTTTATAGTGTATTGGAAGTTTGATTTTTTCTAGAGGGTAAATTCCAATCGCAAGCTTTTTTCTTTTTCTTCCAATAGTTAAATGCAATTTTTCCTGAATTTCAATAATTTCTTTTATTTTATCATCATTTAGTTTTAGTCCTTTAACAATAGCACATGCGGTATAAGGGCGAATATTTTTTACAGAGCCTTCTATAATAACTTTATAATCTTTTTTAGGCCTGTGAACTTTATACTCTTTAAGACCTTTTTTCTTCCCAAGGAAGCTGAGAAAAGACCTCTTAAAACCCTGATAAGAGAGCATGTCTGGACGATTAGGGGCAACCTCAATTTCTATTTCCTCGTCTGTTACTTTTTCAATAGGGGTTCCAAACATTGCAATTTTGTTTTGCATTTTTTCGCTCAACTTTCCCATATCTTTTTCAAACTGTTTTTTGTTGAGTGTTATTACAGCCATTTTTTATATTTTTTCAACCTCCAATAATTCTAAATCAAGGATTTGGTTAGATTTTTCAGTGTCAAAAAGAAATTTTCCACGAAATTTTTTTCCTTCTAAAAGTAATGGTAACCAGTGTTTATCATCTGACCACATTTCTTCAAATGGAATCTCACCAATATGAAACCACCTTGGTTTCATTTCTTCTGTCTCTATGGGCTCTCCATCAAATTCTTTTACACGAAAAACATGAACCTCTAAAATCTCTGGATTTTCCCTAAATTCAAAATCAATAACGCCAGCTTTTTCTAATTTATTTACTTCCAATCCAACCTCTTCCATTATCTCTCTTTTTGCTGCTTCTTCTGTGGTTTCTCCGTCGGAGACTTTCCCCCCAAACCCATTCCATCTTCCTTCTCCAAACCCTCTTTTTTTAAGCCCCAAGAGGACTTTTGGGTGTTGGTGAATTACACATAGTGTTAAAACTTTTTTCATCTTATTTAACCCTGAATTTAATTTTTCTTAGTTGATTTAAATCGTTTTTGTACATCTCTCTTAAATCTTTAATCTGGAAAATATTCATAATCATCCTGTCAAAGCCAGGCCCCCAGGCTAATACTGGAATTGGTTTACCAAGCAAGGGGGCTGTTACTTCTGGTCTGAATACCCCTGCTGCGAAAACCTCCACCCATTCTTTCCTGTCCTCGTTCCAGACATCTCCTTCAAGACTTGGTTCTGTATACGGGAAATAATGCGGCCTAAACCTCACTTTTTCAAAACCCATTTTTTTTGCGAATTTTTGCAAATAACCAAGCAAGTGCCTGAAGTTTGCATTCTCATCCACAACAATTCCCTCTGTTTGATTGAATTCAAAACCATGACTCCAGTCTACTGTTTCGTTTCTGAAGCATTTTCCAATTGCAAAGAATTTAGCTGGCACCTCATCTTTCTTTAGTTTTGCAAGTGTTTGTGCAGATAAGCAGGTTGTGTGTGTTCTCAAAACCAATTTTTTTGCCTCTTCTATATCCCATGAATAACCCCACCCCTTACTACCAGCCACGCCTTTTTCATGAGCGTCTTTCACAGCGTTTACAATTTTTTTGTCGGGAAGAGGTGTTTTTTTATTTATGAAAAAAGTGTCTTGTATTTCTCTTACAGGATGGTCTTGTGCAGTGAACAAAGCATCGAAGTTCCAAAAACTGCTCATAACCATATCTCCACTCATTTCTTTGAAACCCATCTCTGTCCAGATTTTCCTTGCATTATCAATTGCCTGATTTACAAAATGCCTTTTACCACCATAAACTGCAGACACTGGAGAATCAACTTCATACCGACGGAATTTTTTACCTTTCCATAAAGAATCTTTTTTCAGAAGGTCAGGAGTTATTTGTTCAATCAAACTCCCTTCTTTAAAATCTAGATTAACCAGCTTTCTTCCTAAATCTGTTATTTCAGTATTAATTGTCTTTTCTTCTTTTATTTGTATTATGTCTCTCCTTCCCCGCAATAATTTTAAGGCATAGAGTTGCTCTTTGGACAGAGATTTATATTCAATCGGCAGTATTTCAAGTAAAGATTCTTCAAGACTTTTCTTTGAAATCTCCTCTTTGTCTGCACTGAGAATTATCTTTCTGTTTTTTAGTTCAATCATTGCCTTTTTCTTTAAAGCACCAAGAGAGGCCTTAAACTCATTAGATGATAAGTTGCTTTCCTCTTGCGCTTTTTTTATTGGAATAATTCTTTTTTCATTTAACAAATTCAGCAATCTCCTTTCAGGAAGGCCTTTTTTTCTATATAATGCCCCGTTAACCCCAATTTCAATTATTTTCTTTTTTTTTGAGAGCAATTTCAGTATTTTTTTTCTTTGTAGATATTCAAGCGAACGCAGGACAGAGATTTTGTCTAGATTTGATTTTTTACAAATCTTGTTTATATATCTTTCTTTGATGTAAGGAATAACCTTCTTCTCATTCGGGCTTAATGAGTTCACCAGCTTTTTGAGTTTTCTATCCATTTTATTTTGAAGAAATGTGTATTAAAAAACCTTATTATAACTCCCTCGTCATCCAGGTTGGCATGCCGAGAACTAATCCAAGGGCTTTTAGGCCATAAATATCTCTTTTGGTTTTTTGTTTTAGTGCAATGAGTTTCATATGTAATTTATTTTTATTGCATAATTTTATATTTTGCTGAACTCTTGCTAAAATTTCTGATTTCTTTTTTCCTTTTGATTCCAAAATCTCATCTAAATTTATCCCGATTGCAACATTTTTTTTCTTAGCAAGTTTTGCCACCACCTGATTAAATCCTGAATTTCTCTGTTTCTGGAAATCTTTTCTTCCTGCTTGATTTAACAATAAAACATCAATTTTTTCTTTTTCCAGTATCTTACGATTTAACTCGTCGTTGTTGCTGGAAAAAATAATATTTTTTCCTTTATCTTTTCCCCGGTTTTCACGGATTTTTTTACGGGCTTTTTCAAAATTATCTGCACAGATTAAAGTGCTTTTCATATCCTAATTTAGAAAGAAAGGTTTTTATATTTTGTCAAGAAAAACTAATGCCAATAATATCTAACAAAAAGAACCGAAAGATTTATATACATAATATGATGTATTTATATACATAATAATGAAAACCGAAAATAAAATAATCAAATTATTTATAGAAGATAAAAAACCCAAAACCATTAGGGAAATATCTAAACAAATAAAAGCAGATTATAGGATAACTTATATAGCAACACAGAGATTGTTGAATAAGAGAATTTTATTATCTGAAAGTATCGGTAAAAGCACTGTTTGTGAATTAAATGTTTTTTATTACGGGATAGAAATATGTGAAGCAGAAGGGGAGAGAAGAGAAGCGCTGCTTAAAAATAGAAATGTCAGACAAATATACAAAGAGATTATGGCAAAGGCAAAATCGAGTTTCTTTATTTTCTTAGTGTTTGGTTCTTATGCAAAAGGCAAACCAGCCAGATATTCAGATATAGATATAATGTTTATTTCGAATGAGAAAGATTTTGAAGAAAAGATATCAAACATTCTTTCATTACTTCCTATTAAAACCCATTCTCTAGTATTTACTGAAAAAGAATTTTTAAGAATGAAAGACTCTAAAAAATCAAGTGTTGTTCAAGAGGCAATAGAGAATAATATAATCTTATATGGAATAGAGAACTATTACAGGTTGAAAAATGCTTAGCGAAAAGAGAGTCAAAGAATTGTGACGATTCTTTTCTAGGTTCTTGCTCATAAAATCAATTATTTTTAATTCAAGTCTTAACAGGTTATCTCTTTTTGTGATAATATTATTACTATTTGTGATAATAACTATTTAAGCTTTTAAGTTTGAATCAGAACGCGATTTTTTATAATTATCCTTAGCAAAGGGGGTTTTTGTATTTTGATATTTGTCTTGTATAATATATATTTTATCTCAACAATCTTTATATAAAAAGATGGGGCTATTAAAGAATGGCTCAAATAAAATTCCCTAATCCTATTAATGTTGATCAAGCAGAAGATTTTTTAAAATTCTTGGCAAGGAGATTATCCGCAAAGGTATCTTATAGGCTAGAGAAAGAGGTACAAGTAGGTTATCCAAGGAGAACAATTGCAGGCAATATAGTTTATGGTAAAATTTTCCCTGGGGGGAGTGATGAGGGACACTACGATTTCACATGTATAAATGAGGATTTTAACTATGGTGAAGAAGAAGGTTCAGAAACTGGTTTACCTTTAAAGTTAGATACCTTTCATTTTGCAGAACCGAAAAATGAGATTGAGCACTGGGAGGAAATTAATAGGGTTGTAAAGGACTATTTTGCAAATTATCTTTAACCAAAGATCTTAGTCCCTTTAAATTTTTTGTTTTTTAGAATATTCTCAAGTTGTTTTAAATTAGGACCAATAATATATGTGGGGATTTTGTATTTGAGAATTATTTTTGAGGCGCTTTGGTCAAGGACAAAATGTTGCCCAGGCTTAAATCCTTGCTTAATTGCCATTTTATGAAACTTTTTCCAAGAAATTTTAGGAATGAATTTTGCACCCACGTATTTTCTTGGGTTTTTATTATACAATCCCTTAACATTTGTTATGTTAATGAAAGTTGTTCTAAAGTAATTAGCAAGTTTTGCAGAAGTTCCATCAGAAGTTTCATCTTTTGCATAACGAAGTGCTCCGCAGAACACAACATCATGTATCTTTAACATGTTTTTTGCTTGCCCCATGTTATGCGGGATGCCTTTGTTTGCATCTCTTCCAAAGAAGTATGTCATAAATCTTGCATTTATCCTTGTTGTTGATATTCCAAGCAAACCCTGAAAGTATTTTTTTCTTGTTAGTTTTTCTTTCTCCAAGCCATCAATGTATTCCCGAGCAGTACTTCCTCCGCCGCAAACAACAACAAATTTGTATTTTCCAGTGTTCTTTTTTATTAGCTCTCTAAATTTGTGAAGAAATTTTACATTTATATCTTTTGGAATAATCATGCTTCCGCCAAGACTCAAGACAATCACCTTTTTTTTCATATGAAAAAAAAGAATAAGGAGTTTTTATAATTTATCTTTGTATTTTTGTCTAATCTTTTTTTAAAAGATTATTTTATAGTTTACTTCCCTATTTAATACTAAACAACTTATCATCCTTGACATTAAAAATTCCTAACCTTACACCGGAATCAAGCCACCCGTGTGCATAATTCAGGGCAGCAAAAGCGTTTACAATCCTGCCTTTTTTTTCAAAATGCCTTGCATCTGACAAATAATTAGAAACCATTTCAATAATCTCTCGAGCAGAATCCTCTTTTCCTTTGATTATATTTTCCTTTGCTTTTTCTAACGCATTTGAAGTTAACTTAAAATATTTTCCAAGTTTTTGTTTTGTTATTTTATCTTCCATATATTAATTAATATCTCCTGGTTTTTAATTTTATCTCTCGAAAAAACCTTTAAATACAATCTTTTCTTAGTTATCATGTTAAAAAGAGGAGAGAATGAAAAAAATATTTTTAATACTAGTAGTTGTAATGGTTTTAATAATACTATCAGGAGTTTTCGCAGAAGGCTCTGATTTTTCAGAAGATTTTCAGGATTTTATTGGGAATATTGTGGAAAGAAGAGGAATCAATGCCACAAATATTACAAACATAACTTCTGTTGATTTTAATAATCTTCCGGATGAGGTGAATTTACAAAATATTGATGACACAAATCTTGGTCTTTTTCAGGTGGATTTTGCAGATGGCGGACCACCAGTTTATGTGATAACCCTTGCTGATGAAAAATATGAAAAATATCTAGCCCGTCCTAAGGATTATAAGAGAATGTTCTTGAATTTTGGATATAAGAAGAAAATGTCTGATGTGGGATTCTTAGAAACAGCAACAGGAGCTGAAACAAGTTTAGAGAATGGTTATGTAATGATGAGGGGCGGAAGCATTACAGGAATTTCAACAAATCTTAAGGTAACTAAAGATGACGCACTAGGGCAGATAGAAGTAATAATTTATAAAAATGGGGTAGCAATAGGATTTGGAAACACTCTTCCCGCATCTGTCAAGGAGGTAAAGAGTGATTATGATATACAGTCAGAAGACACAATAACCTTTGAAGCAGGAGATGTTATTTCTGCTTATGTAGATGCCCAGGGAGACATTGAGTGGAAAAATGTAATAACAATAGTTGAGATTACAACTGCAAACTAAAGTATATAATGTTTTTACAAAAAGCTTTTAAATAGTCTTTTACTACAACTAATAAAATGGCATCAGATAAATCAACAAAAGTGGTTATATGGATTCTGTTGTTAGTTATTTTAGTTCTCGTAGTTTTTCTTGCTTACACCTTTTTATTAAGGCCAGTTGTTACTGGTTATGCGACAGAGAGACAGGTTGAAGGATATCAGGTTGCAATATTACAAGTGATGCAACAAGCTTCTACATGTCAACCAGTTCCTTTAACATTTGGCAATCAAACCATCAACTTAATTGCCTTAGAGTGCTTACAACAACCACAACCACCAACCCAACCACAAGCATAAATTTTCTTGAATTTTTATTTCAATGTAAAATTTATAAAGGAGAATTTCTTTTTTAGTAAATGCAAAAAAGAGGCCTGTCTGGTATTGTTGCAACACTTCTTATAATTCTATTAGTTATTGTTGCAGTAGGAATTGTTTGGGTTGTTGTGAGAGGTGTGCTTCAAGAAGGAGCCAGCGAAGTTGGCTTTGAAACACTTACAGCCGATGTGGGGGTTAAAAAGGCTTACGTCGAAGATGGAGTAGCTAATGTTCTTGTTAAGAGAGGTACGGGAGAAGGAAATGTTGTTGGAGTGAAAATTGTTCTTTCTGATGGCGAAAATAGCGAGGTTATTGAAGAATTTATAGATTTGGAAAAATTAGAAGAAAAAATGTTTAGTTATGATTTAAGTGCACTTGGGATACCTGGAGCCAATGAGGTCATAGTTGCACCGATTATTGAACTTGAGTCCGGAGAACAAACCCTGGGTCAAGCAAATACCCAGGTCCTTGTTGGAGGCACTGGGTCTGGTGGAGGAAATGGTGGTGGCGGAGGCACTGGAGGCACTGGAGCAGTATGTGGAAATAATATTATTGAAGGGGATGAAGTTTGTGACGGGATAGAGCTTGCAGGAGAAGATTGCATAACTCAGGGATATTCAGAAGGAACCTTAGCCTGCTTGCCAGATTGTACCGGGTTTGATACTTCTAGCTGCACCGGCGGATTATGTACAGATGGAGAAACAGAACTCTGTCCTTTACAGCAAGGTGTTTGTGCAGGATCTTACCAAACCTGTACAGCGAGTGCTTGGCCAGGTTGTGACTATAGCACAATAATAGGTTATGAGGCAATAGAATTGAGTTGTAGTGATGGAATTGATAATGATTGCGATGGCTTAATAGATATTGAAGATGAAACTTGCACACTAATACTTGGAAATGCAGTTATTGATTCTGTATGGCCAGGAAGTGCACCAAGATATTTTGACAGTCCTAATCTTCCTAAAAATAATACAGAAATGCAAACTTATGTTGGAAAATGGGTGACTTTTACAGGGGTACCTGCGCGTGTAGGTTTATGTTTCCAGGTTTATGTGGCGGGATATCAGTATAATGTAGGACCTCCTGTATATGATATGAGTCATTTAGGATTTGCATCTGCCATCACAAACCCAAATCTCTCGCCCACAGAAACATTTAGTGTTTATAAAACATTTGAAGCTTGTGAATCAGCTTAAGCAAACTTTAAATACACCATTTTCTTTAAATATTAATTACTTACAAAAGAGAATGGTGTATAAAAAATATATTAAAAGAGACGGAAAGGTTTATGGTCCTTATTATTATCACAGCCGTAGGGTAAATGGTAAAGTAGTTTCAGAGTATCACGGAGGCAAAAAAGAATTCAAT
>CAYXYT010000001.1:62757-72131 GCA_964469785.1 Candidatus Woesearchaeota archaeon
TTCAATTACAAAAAATACGCTGTTCCTATTTTTGGTGTTTTTTTATTGTTGTTTCTCGTCTATGTTTTAGCAAACATTGACCTAACCAGGGTTTCTGGTAAAGTTGTATTAGATTTGGGAGCGGATTATCAGGAAGGAAAGCCTCTTGATGGTAGTTTGAAGCTTTTTTTGACAGAAGGAGAGCTAATTCCAGCCTCATCAAAACTTATTTTTGAAACCCCTGAACAAAAATATGAGTACAGCTTAGAAAATCTTGTTTCAGATGAATTAATTGAAGGAGATTTTTATGTTGCAGGCAAACCTCTTCCTGGAGCTGGCCCTGGTTTTGGTAAACAAGGAATAGATGAAATATCTCCTCCTGTTTATTTCAGTTTAAATATTTATTCTACTCCTGAAGAATCTGTATCTGAGGGAGAAGCACCAGAAGAAGAATCAGGAGAAGCAACAGAGGAAGAGCCTGCTGAAGAAACTTTTACAGAAGAGACACCGTCGGAGCAAGCACCAGAAGAAACAACAGAGGAAGAACCTGTTGAAGAAACAACAGAGGAAGCACCAGAAGAAGAACCAGAAGAAGCACTAGAGCCCGCCCCTGGTTTGCCAGAAGCCATCTCAAACTTTTTTTTAGCATTAAGCCCCACAGGACAAGTCACATTAGAGCTTGATACAAGTATTGATGGAGAGGTATCTGCTGAAAACGATTTTAAATTAGAGCTCTTAGAAGGCCAGACAGCAGAGATTATTTCCGGAAGCGTGAGAACAGATTCTGTAGAATTATCTGAGAATGATATTTCACTAAAGATGGACGGAAACACACTTATTGTAACAACAGATTATTCAGAAGTACAGCACGGGTTTGGTGAAGATTATTTAGGAAGTGATGAAAGGGTTCTTGATATTGCTCTTTCTGATTTAAACATGATTTTTAATCAAGGGACCTTAAAAGTAAGTCTGGTTTATGAAGAGGAAGAGATTGTTTCTTTGACCACAATCCTTAGCGGGGGAGGGGTGACAGCTAAAGAAGGAACCGGGGAAGAAGTAGTTGGAGACCAGGTTGAAACTATACCAAGTAACCAGACAATCCCAACAACAGAGACCCAACCAGAAACAGAACTAAAAGGGCTTCCAGCGAATTTGACAGATGCTGAAAGAGCAATACTTATGCAGGAGTTTGGAGACGAGTCCATAGAAATAACAAAAGCAAAAGCAGGAGAGCAGAGAATTACTATTAGATATGAACTAGAGAATTACTGGTTTGAAGCAACTTATGATGTAAGCTTATCTAAAGAAGAACTAACAGAACAAATGGACGCTGACAAGGCTAAATGGTTAAAAGATATAGTTAAAAGTCTTTCTAAAGAAGAGCGTGTTGAAGAAGACATAGAAGAGTTCCTTGGAAATTATTCTATCTGATATTAATAAGATAAGCAAAGTTCAGTGTTAATTCTGAAATAGTAACATATAGAAAAACTTATAAGGTTTAGTATTATTGATAAGTAATATACATAGATAAAATGTTTAAAAGACAGCAGAATAAACTAAAACCAGGGGACATGGATTTAACACAAATAAAGTGTTGTAACACATGCTTAGATGGAAAAAGAAAATATGACATAGAAGGAGATATTCCAATTGGCATTAGATGCTTAGAAAAACAATCAAATTACCTAAGATTTGATTTTGTTTGTGATTTTTACAGGCCAGATATAAAATTTATAGAACAGAATAAGGGTTTGAGAGCGCTGATCAATTCAATTTAACTGATTAAATTCTAAAACTAGGAGAGTAGGTCATTTTTCTGATTATAAATCTTGAGCCAGTTAGACTGGAGATTATTGCTGAAAAGACTAATCTTCCAACGACCACCTTGAACAGCCCCTCTTCTATAGGAATTTTTGCAGTTTCAGAAAACGTTTTTATTATTTCATCTATTTCTTCTCTTGTTAAAACAATATTTGTTTTTTTTACTCCTAAAACCCCCTTAACAACAATATTTTGGTCAGGACCGTTACATTCTATATCCCGCACCATTGGGTCTTTTATTAAGTGATCAAGCTTTTCGAGAGATATTTCTACCCTGCTTGTTGGTGTTGGTTTTAGATACTGAAGATGTTTTGGAAGTTTTGTCCTGGGAACTATTAAAATCCTTTTCCTTGTCCCAGCAAGTTTTCTTGATGGTTTTGGAGGTAGTTTAAATTCCTGCTTTTTCTTCTCTGCCTCTTCTTTTAAAACTTTTTTTAGCTCAAGCACTTCTTTTGGGATTAAATTTTCAATTAATTCTTTTGTAAATTGCAACAGAAAAAATGCTCTAAATTCATTTGAAGTTTTGCTGAGCATTTTGGGTTTATTCCTTTAGCTTTTTGGGTTCTTCTGGTTGAGAAGAAATTGATTTTTCATAACCTTCCATGCTTGGTCCTGGTGGTATTTCTTGTTTTGGTGGAGCCCCTGGTCTTGGAGGCATTTCTGGCTTTGGAAAAGTTTCTGCTTTTACTGGCTTTATTCTTCGCCCCGGAGCCTGCACTGGCCCTTGCACCCGCACTCTTCTTTGAACAGGAACACGAACAGGTTTAAGTGGAGGAGCTTGCCGTGAAGCTATTTTTTCATGCATCAGGGTTAAGCCACGCGCAATCACTTTGTTTTGTTCAAACAGGTTATCAATTTTATCTTTAATTTCTTTTGCATCTTCAACCCCAAAATCAAAATCTTTTTTTGCTAGAGATCTTGCAGATATCTCAAATAATCCAATTAATTTAGAAATTTGGTTGGCAAGATTGTCAAATTTTAGAGACAAATTCACCATTACTTTTTGTAAAGCTACAAAATTATCAGCTAGTTTTTGTTCTACAACAGCTTTTGGCTTGGTGAGTGGTTTTGCAACTGATTTAATTATAACTTTTTTAGGAAATGTTGTTTTTGTAATTTTAGGTGTTTTTAAGCTTTTTTTCTTAATGGAAATTGCCCTTTTATGTATAGAAGTTTTTCTGGTTATTTTTTTTACTGGTTTTTTCACAGCTTTTCTTGCCATATTTTTGAAAAGATTCCCGTGTTTATAAATTTAATTAAACTTTTAGAAAATATCTAATACCTCATTAGTTTCTTCTTCTGGTTTTTTTTCTTCAATCTGCTCTTCTTTTTTCTCTTTTTCTAAATATTCTTGTTTTTCCTCTTCTATTGCTTCTATCTCTTTGTCAATTCTTTCTTCTTTTTGCTCAGGAGTTTCTTGTTCTAGCTCTTCTTTAATCTCTTGCATTTCTTTTTCTTCAAGCCCTTCAATCTCTTCGTCAGCGTCTTTTTCAATCTCTTCTTCTTTTTTCTCTTTTTCTTCTGGCCGGTATTGTCTTGGTTCTTTGTCTGTGCCTTTTACAAGCTCTTTTTCAACTTCTGCAACATATTCTGCCATCTCTGCCGCAACATCTGCATTTACACTTATGCTGTCAATACCCTGTTCAACCAGGAATTTTATCATTGGTTTTTTGCTTCCCGCTTGTCCGCAAATACTTGTCTCAACTTTATTTCTCTTAGCAACTCTTATTACATATTGTAATTGATAAAGTATTGAGGGGTGCATCTCATTATAAAGCTCTTGAATCTCTTCATTTCCGCGGTCAATAGCCAACATATATTGTGTTAAATCATTTGTTCCGAATGAGATAAAATCAATTCCCTCTTTACATAGGTCTCTTATTAGCTGAACTGCTGCAGGAGTTTCAATCATGACTCCTAGTTTTGCGTCGTGAAAGTTTATTTCTCTCAGCAATTCCTTCACTTTTTGAACTTCATCAATATTAATTACTTGTGGAAGCAACACCCCAATTTTTTTACCCATGTCTGAAACTCTTTGCAATGCCCTGAGCTCTGCTTTTAGAATTTCCGGATTTTTAATGCTATATCTTATGCCGTGTAATCCCAGCATTGGATTTGCCTCAACCTCTGCCGGAGCGCCTTTTAGGTTTTGAAATTCGTCTGTTCTAATATCTGATGTTCTAACCCAAAGCTCTTCAAAATAATCAGCAATTTGTTTCACTCCTCTGAAAATTATTTCTTCATAATCTAGTGTTTTATTTTGTTTTAAGAAATAATTTGGATGCTTGCCTGATTCTGCAATTATACCCTCAATTCTTAACAATCCAACCTCTTTTAATTTTGTTTTAGCTGCACGTTCTGCAAATGTTGGAAGGTCAACAATAACCTTTAGATTTGTTTTTGTTTGTGCACTGACTGGTTTTACTTCTTTTTGAAGTGTTTCAGCAACCTTTCCCTTATAGACCTTTCCTGTAGAGCCGTTAACAGTAATTATTTCATTTTCTTTTAGTTTTGTTGTTGCTTCTCCTGTGCCGACCACAGCAGGAATTCCCATTTCTCTGCTCACTATACTTGCATGTGCTGTAAGGCCCCCCTCATCTGTAACAATTGCAGCGGATTTTTGCATTGTAACAACCATGTCGGGATTAGTCATCTTTGTTACTAAAATATCTCCTTGTTTTATTTTATCTAAATCATCCAGACTCTCAATGATTTTTATTTTTCCAGAAGCAATACCTGGTGAAGCAGCAAGACCTGTTAGTATTATCTCGCCCTTAAGTTCTTTTAGTTCTTCTGCAGCTTTTTTTATCGTCGTAATAGGGCGCGTTTGAACAATATAAATCTCTTCATCTTCAATCGCAAACTCTAGGTCTTGTGGTTTTTTGTAATGCTCTTCAAGCTTAAGTGCAATTTCTGCAAGTTTTTGTATCTCATATTTTTTCAAAACCTGTAAATTAGCTATTTCTTCTTTTAATTTTATTTCTAGTTTATCACCTGCAGAGTCCCGTGTTATTGCTATTTTTTTGTTTGTAACCTGCTTATCTAAAATCTCCAAATCTTTTGATACAATATACTTATCCGGAGTGATTTTTCCCGAGACAACGCCCTCACCAAGACCAAACACAGCCTCTATTATTACATCCTCTTTTTTTAGAGAAGAAGGATCTTTAGAAAATACAACTCCTGCCTTTTTGGCATCAACCATTTTTTGTACAATAACAGCTATACTTGATTCTTCATGTTTAAACCCTTTTTTATTTCTGTAGTAAGTAGCTCTTGCGGTGAACAAGGACGCAAAGCATTTTTTTATACTATCCAGCAGATTTTGTTTTCCCTTGACATTTAGATATGTGTCTTGCTGTCCTGCAAAACTCGCAGTTTTTAAATCCTCTGTAGTTGCACTGCTTCGCACAGCGACGAATATTGGCTCTGATGAACTTTTTAAAATGTCTAGGGCAGTGCCTGTTTTAATTTCAGGGCTAACCTCACGAACATCTAGGTGTTCATAAGACTCTAGAATTTCTCTTCCCATATCCCCTGGAATCTTTGAATTAACTATGAGATTTCTGATATCTTCTGTAACCTCGTTTAACTGTTTTGTATTTTCATAATCTATTTTTCTAAGAAGTTCTTTTATCTTCTCATCAATGCCTGATTTTTTTATAAAATAATCATAAGCCTGAGCAGTTACAACAAATCCCGGAGGAACAGGAATTCCTAAATTATAAATTTCTGCAAGATTTGCTCCCTTACCACCAGCAGTGTTTCCAGAATCCTTGTTTAACTCAGAAAACCATTTTACAAAATCAATTTCTAGTTTCTTCCCCCTTTCTTCCTCTTTTTCCTGCATGCTAAATAAAAACCCAAGAAGTTAATAAAGGTTTTTGTTAAAACAAAAACCTTTAAACAAAATTTAATTTAATATCTTCTGTGTTTAAGGCAGCACATATAATTTATTATTTTGTATGATATTTTATCCCCTTGAATACAAGCCCACCAGGGTTGCCTGGTCAAGAATATGTCCCCGCATTGCTCCCTCTAGGTCTGGCTTTTCAGAATCAGGGTCAAGCTCAAGAGTTGTGTCAAGTGCATAAATTTTAAAATAATATCTGTGAGTTCCAGAAGGAGGACACATACCACCATAATTTTTTCTGCCAAAGTCGTTTATTCCCTGGACAGCGTCATTAGGGATGCTATTCTCCTCGATTCTTGTTGTGTCAGGAGCAATATTCCAAACAACCCAGTGAACCCAGGTCTTTCCAGGAGCATCCGGGTCATCTACAATTAATGCCATGCTTTTTGTTTCTGCGGGAATGCCATTGATCACAAGCAGGGGATTAATATCCTCGCCATCGCAAGTGTATTTCACAGGAATTCTCTCGCCATCACCAAAAACACTATTTAATTCCATTTTACTTATGACCCCTGGCTCTGAATCTTTTTTACTAAAATTAAGAGCAAGCATACTAATTAAAATTATTGCTATTACTGCAATTATTCCAATAATATAAATGTATTTTTTCATGTAAATTTTAACATAAATAAATTTTTCTAATATTTAAGCTAACCCAAATTTTATAAATACTTCCCCCATCTCTCTCTTATGGGGATTATAAGAGGTTTTTTCCTGGTCTTTGTGGGCATTTTATTGTTGGTAGCACTTTTAGCTGGAAATATTTTTTTGACACTAACCCTCTCCTTGCAGTATGATAATGTTAAATCTGGATTTGTTTCTGCTTTTGGAGATATTCTCCAAGGAGATTCAACCGAGTTTGTCAAAGAGACTGGAATGTTGGAAGAAGATTTTAATTTATTAGAAGAAATAGACGAGAGAATGGAAACAATGCAGGAGCACTGCCAGAACGAGACCGAATATGTTTTTAGCGAGGGAGAGCAGACTCTTGTCATTCCCTGCAACATTGTAGAACAAGGAAAAGAAGCTATTATTGAAAAAGGAGTAGAAAACGCTCTCGACAGAATTTATTATAAAGAATATGATTGTGGTTTTTGGGATTGTTTTGGGCAAGAAGAGATTCCATTCTTTTTAGTTTCTAAAAAAGCTCATGACTACTGGGAATCAAAGTTTTATTTTGTAATTCTTATTGCGCTGGCATTAGCAGTGGTTGCTTTCTTATTAGTTGCGAATAAGAGAAATTTCCCAATTGTTCTTGGTGCACTGATTCTTGTTTCTTCAATACCATTTATGAAACTGGGATTGTACCTCACCTCTTCAGCAGGATACGCGCAGTTTGCAAAGGTGTTTATATCAGAATCAACAAAAGCATTTTGGATATTCTTTATTCCAGGAATTGTTATTTTTGCAGGGGGCATTGCTTTGCACTTTATTAAGATAGGGACAAGTGTTGCAAATAAAATCAGAGAAAAAAAAGCTAAAAAGCAGGACAAGGTTAAGGAAGAATAATTATTCTTAATATCTATACTCTAAGATAAAAATGTTTATGTATAATTTAAGAGCTGATATTTTCCAGACCCCTGCTATTATGTTCAAGATATTATTAAAGACAACAAAGAGAAGACACTTACGCCTGCCTGCACTTGGCAAGAGGTAAATAAAACCAGATTACTTATTCCTCCTTTTTCTTACCTTCTTCTATTCTTTTTAAGAAAGCGCTTATAAATTCCCTGTGTTCTTCTCTATCAACAATATTTTTTACTTTGTAAACACGTGTTTTCTCTCTAGTATATTTCTTTGTTTTTACGTCAGAGCCAAATCTTTCTTCTATCTCTTGACTCAATAAAACCTCTTTATCAGCAAGCTCTGCTACTTTTCTTGCAGCTGTTATTAGGTTTTTCATAGCCATGAATTTTAAAACATGAGCTTCATCTTTTGCAATTATTTCTCCATGGTTCAGCCCGATTCCATAATTTATTTTTTGTTTGAATAATTTATTATGGTCTTCAAGAATTTCTTTAATTTTTTGTGCAAGCATTAAAACAGACCTTTCGTTTTTGAATGTTTTTGTTCTTGCAGGGGCTAAAATAAAGAAAATATTATTTTGATTTTCGTAAACAACTGCTTTTGCCTTATCTGTTAACTCAAGTATTTTTTTCAGGGTTTCACTAACTCCGCCTTTTCCTGATTCAACCTCTTTGAAATTTTTTATTTTTAAGCAGACAACACTTGCGTCTTGTTTATTTCCTTTAATAGAGAGAGAAAGCTCTGCTTTATTTGTTGGGCTGATTAATGGTTTTTTTCCGAAAGAGATTTTTCTTTTTTTGGAAGGGGGTTTTGGAGGTTTTGCCCTCTTTTTTTTAAAACCACCAATAAAACTCCTTTTATATCCTTTCTTGAAAACCATAAATGCTATAAGCCCGAGAATTAATATTAAGAAAATCCAGACAATTGGGTGCCTCACAAAACTTAGAACACCTTTTGCTTCTTTCACATCAACTGCTTTTCCCGTTAACATAACATTTTCACTTAGCACACTTTCCCCATCTTTTATGACTTCTACATAATATTCTCCATCAGGAGCTGTTAAGACATATTTTTGAACCCCGTCAACATCCAGACAAGGATTAATATTTCCTGACTCATTTCCTATTTTAACCAAAACTGTTTTATCACAATACATAACATTTCCTATATTTGTTAAAATAATTGTTTTATTTATTAACTCAATTTTTACATCCTGCTTTGTAGCTATATTAAAACCCGCCTCACCTGTCAGCTCATTAGAAAACGCAATAACTTTCCATTCTGCAGGAGGCTCATTATATTTAATTTCATATTCTAAAAATTCATCTGTCGCAACCTCTCTTTCTTCCATAATTTTATCCTTGGCATTTTTTATTGTAACCATTGCTGTTGATTCTATTTTTTCTCCGGTTTGGTCGTGGAGAATTGCCTTAACCCTTAAATTTGTTCCGGGTTCTAGCTCTTTGTTTTCAAAAAATATTTCCACACTTGTAGGAACCTGAATCACATATATATTATAGTCCATAAAACCATTATTTGATATTTCTCCTGCAAAATTTTTTTCATATGCAGTTAGTTTCAACCAGTGATTTCCCGCCTTTGTATCTTCTGAAAGAGAGATATTTATTGAGAAAAAACCATTATTTATTGTGCCTAATTGTTCTATAGATTCTGTTATATTTTTTTCGTAATCAATAAGAATCATCAGCTCTATAAATCCGTTTACAGCATTTCCATTTTCTTTTCTTGCTTCACCCTCAATTAAAACACTTTCGCCGGGCTTGAATACTATTTCTTTCTCTGCTATCTCAATAATTATTAAATCTGAAATTTTAAACTCATTTGTTAAAATACTCTCGTCAAGAAGGACAGCTTTTATTTTACAATTTCCTTTTAAGTTTTCAATAACATCTTTTGTTAAGACCAGAGAGGGTGCTGGCGAGAGTTTTAATTCTTCTCCATAACTTAAGCTCACCCCGTTTCTGTAAAAGTTAATTTCATTTCCATTGCAAAGCAGATTCATCTGAAAACTTCCAGAAATGTCTGTGGAGGCCTTGATTGTAACAGGCACAGCAATACTATCTCCTAAATTGTAAATCTCTAAGGGCTGTTGGTCAATAATTATCTCAGCACC
>CAYXYT010000001.1:72141-78459 GCA_964469785.1 Candidatus Woesearchaeota archaeon
AAGAGAGGTGAACAAGATTACAAAAAACAATGTTAATAGTATTTTCCCCATTTTAATATTCAGAATGAATTATTGTTTATAAACATTTTTGTGATTAACAAATTTTTTATGGAAGCGGAGAGATAATATTTAAAAACAATTTTTCTTTAGATATAACATGAAAAAAAAGATGGAAGTAACACCCTGGGGGGTTTCCGGAGAAGTTAATTATGACAAACTAATTAAAGAGTTTGGAATAAAAAAAATTGATAAAGAGCTTTTAAAAAGAATTCAAAAACACACAAAAAAACTCCACCCCATGTTAAGAAGAGGAATCTTTTTTGCTCACCGGGATTTGAACTGGATTCTTAGTCAGTATGAAAAAGGAAATAAGTTTTTTTTATATACTGGTTGTGGGCCTTCTGGTCCAATTCATCTTGGACACCTGGGAACCTGGATCTTTACAAAATGGCTGCAGGATAAATTTGGAGTTGAATTATGGTTTCAGTTTACAGACGACGAGAAATTCCTTTTCAAAGAGAAATCTTACGAAGAAATTCAAAAATGGACACACGAAAATATGTTAGATGTTATTGCACTTGGTTTTAACCCTAGAAAAACACACTTTCTTGTAGATACTAAGCACGCAAACTTACTTTACCCAGAAGCTATTAAGATTTCTAAGAAGATTACATTTTCAACAGTGAAATCTGCCTTTGGATTTACAAATGATAGGAATCTCGGGGAGATTTTTTTTACAAGTATGCAGGCCGCATCCGCTGTTATCCCAAGTGTGTTAAAAAAGAAAAACATTCCTTGTTTAATTCCTCTTGCTGTTGATCAAGACACTCATTTTAGAGTTGCAAGAGATGTTTATCCAAAATTAGGGTATTATAAACCGGCAATAATACATTCAAAATTCCTACCTTCTTTAGAAGGTGCAGAAGGAAAGATGAGCAGTAGTCAGGCTCACACAGCAATATTAACAACAGACTCTCCAAAACAGGTTGAGCGTAAGATTAAAAAATACGCATTTTCAGGTGGAAGAGACACAATAAAAGAGCATCGTGAAAAAGGGGGCAACCCAGATGTAGATGTCAGCTTTCAGTATTTAAAATTCTTGTTTGAACCCGACGATAAAAAACTGCAGAAGATTTACGATGATTATAAATCAGGCAGGCTTTCAACAGCAGAACTTAAACAAATTACAATCAAAAAGATAAACAAATTCTTAAAACAACACCAAAAGCGGAGAAAAAGAGCTAAAAAACAAATCAAGAAGTTTTTGTATAAATAATTAATTTTATAAAATCCTTTTTTCTAATTTACATATGAAGATTTTAACATTGCATGTTGATTACGTTAAATTCAAACCCTTGAAAAAAGCACTAAAAGAGGTGAAAGCTCTTTCTGATAAGGAGAAAAAAGGCTCTAGTGCTGAAGAAGCACTACTGGTTTGGGTGGCTGTTGAGAAAAAGGACAAAGACGTGAAAAAAGTTGTTGCTGAATTACTTAAAAATGTAAAAGAGATTGCAAGGTCTCTTAAAGCAAAAAATGTTGTTCTTTATCCTTATGCTCATCTTTCTAGTGAGCTGGCAAATCCAGCACAAGCTGAGAAAGTGCTTGACGAAGCTGAGAAAGCTCTTAAAAAGAATTTCAAAATTGTTAGAGCACCTTTTGGATATTATAAGGAATTTGAATTAAAAGTTAAAGGCCATCCTCTGAGTGAATTGTCGAGGGAGATTTCTGTTGAACTGGGGAAAGCTGAGACAAAAGCTTTGAAAGCTGAAAAAAAATTAAAGTCTTACTGGTATATTATGACTCCTAATGGAAAAATAAAGGATGTTGGAAAATTTAATTATTCAAAACATCCTAATTTGAAAAAATTTGCTTTTTATGAAAAATCAAAATCAAGAAAAGTTGTGAAAGAGCCTGTTCATATTAAATTAATGAGGCAGTTAGAATTAGTTGATTATGAAAAAAGTTCTGATTCTGGAAATCTAAGATATTATCCTAAAGGAAGACTAATAAAATCTCTTATTGAAGAATATGTTACAAAAAGGGTTGTTGAATACGGGGGAATGGAAGTAGAAACCCCCATAATGTATGACGTGAAAAACCCTGTTTTAAAAAGTTATTTGAAAAAATTTCCTGCAAGGCAGTATCAAATAGAGTCTGATAAGAGGAGTTTCTTCTTAAGGTTTAGTGCTTGTTTCGGGCAATTTATGATGGCAAAAGATGCTTCTATCTCGTATAAAAATCTTCCCTTTAAAATTTATGAGTTAACTAAATATAGTTTTAGAAGAGAACAGAAGGGAGAGCTTAGTGGGCTGAGGAGATTAAGGACATTTACAATGCCAGATGTTCATGCTCTTTGTGCAGATATGGATCAGGCAATGGAAGAGTATAAAATCAGATTTAAGTTATCTTTAGATGTTCTGAAAAATCTTGGTCTGGCAAAAGATGATGTAGAGTTGGCTGTTAGGTTTACTAAGGATTTTTATAAAAAGAATAAGAAGTTTGTCGAATGGATAGTAAAAGAGTTTGGAAAGCCCGTGTTAATTGAGATGTGGGATGAGCGTTCTTTTTATTTTATCTTAAAATATGAATTGAATTTTGTGGATAGTGTTGATAAAGCAGCTGCCTTATCTACAGACCAGATAGATGTGGAAAATGCTGAAAGATACGGGATGATGTTTAAAGATAAAGACAATAAAAAGAAATACCCTCTTGTATTGCATTGCTCTCCTTCAGGGGCTATAGAGCGAATTATTTATGCGCTTCTTGAAAAAGCAGATAGGAAAAAAAGCTATTCTCTTCCTTACTGGCTCTCTCCAACTCAGCTTAGGATATTGCCAATTTCAGAAAAATATAATAAAGATGCAGAAAAACTTGCAAAAGAATTCTATAAACATAATATTAGAGTAGATATAGACGAGAGAAGTGAAACAAGCAATAAAAAAATTGTTGATTCTGAAAAAGACTGGGTTCCTTTTACAATATTTTTTGGGGAGAAAGAGCTTAAAAATAAAAAATTTAATCTGAGGATAAGAGGAAAGAAAAAATTAGAAGTTGTTTCAGAGAAGAAATTAAGAGAAAAACTTAACAAACTTCAGGGTGGCCTGCCCTGGAAGCCCCTTTCTTTAGATATTAGGCTTAGCAAGAGGCCTGTTTTTGTTTAATCAAAAAAGAGATTGAAGAAAGAGCATAATACTTAAATACCATATTTTTTCTGTTGAATCATGGAAAGGCCAGTAAGAATTTATAAGATAAACCTGAATCATTATGTTCAAATTACCTTAAAATCTGAAGAAGAAGTGTTTATTTATGGAAAACTAAGGGCCAGGAATGCAAAAAGTATTGATTTACAGCCAGCAGCATACGCTATTGTAAAAAGAAAAGCTAATTGTTTAGAATTAGTTAATGGTAGAGAGCATTTTATTAATGAGCTTAAGCGCAATAACCAAATGAGTGTTTTAAGAAAAGATATCAGCGATGTTGTAAGATTTGAAACTTCTCTTTGGAGACTCTATGGAATAAAAGTAGAAGATCTTCCATGAAAAATCTTATAAACTATTCTAGTTCTTCTTATTTATGAACTTTCAATTTTATTCTGAAAAACTGCAGAATTCTGATGGTTTTAAGAATTTTATAAAGAAAAATCCAGACGCATATTTGTGTTCTGGTTTTTTTGTGATTGATAAAGAAGGAGCAGATAATAAGGTTCATTTTGATTATTTTCTTCCACTAGAGAAAAAGATAATCAGCTTTCAGCTGGAAGAAGAGCTTCAGCAGATTCCTGTTGAAATGATTGATAAAAGAATTCCTAATAAGGTTTCAATTAATCATGATTTTGATTTTGATGAAATAGAGAAGATGATTCTTAACAAAATGGAAAAGCACGGGATTAAGAGCAAGGTCCAAAAAATTATAATATCTTTGCAGAGAATTGACAAGAAAGATTATCTAATTTGCAGTGTTTTTATCTCAATGTTGGGTTTGTTAAAGGTTCATATTGTCTTGCCTGACAAAAAAATAATTTTGTTTGAAAAAAAATCGTTTTTTGACATTATGAAGATCAAAAAAGGCGGGAAAAGTAATTCCAGATAGTTACTTACATAGGCATTTTTTGTTCACTTCTCGACGTTATTTCTTGAAAAATTAAAGAATTTTGAATTTTTTTAAAATAGTTTAAAATCAGGGCTTTTTTACAACTAAAATCAGCTTTTTTTCTTCTTTTGAATCTAAAATTTCAAATCCAACCCTTTTAAACACGTGTTCAAGTTCTTCTTTATCATAAATATAATAATATCTCATGTGTTTTTTTCCATCTTTAGACCACGGAACCGTGCTCTCTTTTGGTTTGTTCTTAACTCTATCTGAATTTCTAGACCATGCACTTACCATTGCTTCTGCACCTGGTTTTAAGACTCTTAATAATTCTTTTGCTGTTTTTCTTCTTTCCTCTTCTCCCTTGATACAATGAAGCACATCTATAAACACCGCGGCATCAAAAAAATCATTTTCAAAAGGTATTTTTTTAGCTTCTGCTCTTGTGAATTCTGCATCCAGACCCATTCTGTCTGCCTTCTTTTTTGCTAATTTTAGCATTTTTTCAGAAAAATCAACAGCATGTATTGTTCCTTTTATTCTTAGGAAATTTCTTCCAGACCCACATCCAAGATCAAGAATCTTTCCAGATTTACCTCTTAAAAACTCTATTACTTCTTGAACAGGGTCTATTCTGTATTCTTCCCATGGAACAGATATTTCATTCCATATTTCTTCTTGAGCCATCTTTTAACAAAGCACAAACAATTTAAAATAGTTTTTGGTAGCTTATTATTATGATATATTCCAATAAATTAAAAGGGAAGTTGAGTGTCAAGAAACCGTAGGTGTCTTACAATGATATATTCCAAACCTGTAAAAGGCGTTAAGAAACCTGTGAGAAGTATTTCAGGAGTTACTCCTCTCACCGTCGTGTTAAAGCCCAAAAAATGCAATCACGGGACATGTATGTATTGTCCGGGAGGAGAGCATGTTCCACAGAGCTATACAGATAAGAGTCCTGCAATAATGAGGGCTTTTGCACTTGGGTTTGATCCTGTTAGACAGGTTGAAAATCGTTTAAGGGTTCTGGATAAGATGGGGCATCAGACAGATAAGATAG
Organism: Candidatus Woesearchaeota archaeon; assembly: GCA_964469785.1. Taxonomy (GTDB): domain Archaea; phylum Nanobdellota; class Nanobdellia; order Pacearchaeales; family GW2011-AR1; genus CAYPBR01. The sequence continues at coordinate 77,294 of CAYXYT010000001.1, forward strand.
AGCTTATCATCTTGGGAGGAACTTTTCTTCAGTATGATGTTGGGTATCAGTACGAGTTTATAAAAGCGTGTTTTAATGCCTTAAATGGCAGAAAAGCAAAAAATTTGAAACAGGCAAAAGAGTGGAACCAGAAGGCAAAGCACAGGTGTGTTGCAATGTGTATTGAAAATCGTCCTGATAATTGTAGTGACGAGGATATAGAGAGGATGTTGGAATTTGGGGCAACAAGAGTGGAGCTGGGTGTTCAGGTTCTTGACGACGAGATATATAAGAAGATAAATCGCGGGCATACTGTTAAGGATGTTATTGAAGCTACAGAAAGACTGAAAAATGCAGGGTTTAAGTTGAGTTATCACATTATGCCGGGTTTACCCTATACTAATCTGAGAAAAGACCTGAGATTGTTTAAAAAGCTGTTTAAAGACCCAAGATTTAGGCCGGATCAGCTTAAAATATACCCGTGCCAGATTGTAGAAGACTCTCTTTTAGCCAGAATCCATGAGAAAATAAGATATCGGCCTTACTCTACTTCAGAGATAAAAACTCTTTTAGAAAAGATGATGCAGGTTATTCCTAGGTATTGCAGGGTCATGAGAGTTATGAGGGAGATTCCCAAGGAGAAAATAATTGTAGATCCTATAAAATTAGATATTAGAAAAGATGTGGAGCAGAAATTGAGGAAAAATAAAATAAAAATAAGAGAGATTAGAATGCGTGAAATAGGTTTTAACAGAGGAAATTTAGATTTAAAATTGAAATTAAATGTTGTGAAGTATAAGGCAAGTAAAGGGAAAGAGTATTTTTTAGAAATTGTTAATAAGGAAGGTATTTTATTCGGGCTTTTGCGACTTAGAATTATGGGTAAAAAAGCTATTATTAGAGAGCTTCACGTGTATGGTCAGGCTTTGAAATTAGGGGAAAAGAAAAAAGGAACTTCACAGCACGAAGGGCTCGGAAGAGTGCTTATGCAGGAAGCTGAAAAAATAATTAAGAAGCGCAAAATTCAAAAGCTTTCTGTTATTTCCGGGGTTGGTGTTAGAGATTATTATAAGAAGCTTGGATATGAGTTAGAAGAACCTTATATGGTCAAAAAACTTGAAACTCGCTAATTTTTGGAGCTATGTGTAAAAATTACTGATGTTTCTTGTAGAAATCAAATACTTTAA
>CAYXYT010000002.1:0-32625 GCA_964469785.1 Candidatus Woesearchaeota archaeon
ATAATCGAGATAAATGAATTTGTTTTAGATTGTCTCAAAAGTAGTGCAGAGGAGGCTTTGGTTTTCATAGGACAACACGGTGGTTATGCAGTTACTCCTGACTTATCCAACGATATAAGCATTCCCCACTATTATTATAATGGTAGAAATCTCATGCCTTCAAAAGAGAAAATTGAAGAGGAAATAGGCAACTATATTGATCTTAGTCTGTTCTTTTGCATTCAGAGCTTCTCAGATTTTCCTGATTTTGAAATTAGAGAGGATGAAATTGAAATTAGAACAAATATTGAAGAGGAAATCGTCAGCTTTGAGATAGATTACCCTTTAACTATTGTGAAAAATCAAACTATATATGGGTTGAAAGATTTTGAATTTAAAATTCCTATTAGATTAGATGCTGTTTATAGTGTGGCCGGGTTTGTAGTTCAAAAGCAAATAGAAGATCCAGATAATATTTGTATAAGTTGTATTCTGGATACAGCTAATAAAAAAGAGGTCAAAGTAGACATGATGGATTTTGAGGATGAAATAATTTTTACAATTACAGATGATAACTCTATCATTAATGATGTTCCTTTTGAATTTAAATTTGCAAATAAATATGGTTAAATGAAAAATATATTTGTTGCCTTGATTTTGGTGGTTTTATTAACAGGACTTGCAAGTGCGGGAATTGTTGCAACAATTGGGATGCAGGGGTTGAGCTTTGTAAATCCCCAATTAGGAGGAATGATTAGCACTGCTGTAAGTGTATATAGTTGTGTGACTTCTGCTGGTTTGGTTGGGTGTGGTAGCTTGATTGTTCAAAATAAAGTAGTTGAAGCTATTTATGGAGAAGCTTTACAAGCAATAGCAGAGGTAAGCCCCGAAGCTGCCAAAGCCATCATTACATATAATCAGGTTAAGAGTTATATTGACCAGGGAGCAGAAATAATAAAAGAGTTTAAACTTGATGAGAATGGAAATCCAACAGAGTGGGGCATGGATTTTAATGAAGAAGAATATGCTATTGGAAATTGGGTTGGAAACTTAAGTGCAGAGGATGTTATTACGTCAAATGCAAGGTATGATTCTGAAACTAGGAATCTAATCATAAAAGAAAATGGTTTTCTAAAAATTAAGATTAAAGACGAAGAAGGAAATGTCATTCAAGAACTAGTTTATAAAAACATTAGAAAAGGCGGAGTTTTCAAATTAGACGAAAACGGCCAGGTAGAAGAAGCTAGCATTGTCTCGAGTGAAGATGGTTCTATTTATAAATTTGGAGATAATGATGCAATAAAGGTGGGTGCTGACACAAAAGTAGTGTATAAAGATGGTGTTGTGAAAATAATTGGCAGAGATAAAAATTTTCTTTATGGGAATTTAAATATAACCTTAAACAAAGATTATGTTGATTTATTTAGAAATAAGGTAAATTGCGTTAACTGTGAAGTTGATGGGATTAAATTAAGTGGTGTAAGGGCGGGTGTTGCAAGTTTAAGTATTGAAAAAAAAGGTTACTTTCTAGAAAGGGGTGTTGCAGATTATAAAAAAATAAGATTAACTGCTGAAAACGAAAGAGGCAGTGTTTTGATTGGAAATTTAGACGAAGATTTAAGTAGTTATGATAAAAATTGGGTAAAAATAAAGGACGGCGGATTGGAGATTAATAGCGTCTTAAAAAAACAAATAAATTTAGAAGTATTGCCAGGTAATGAACTTTTAAACACCTTTCAATTTCAAGTTAAAAGAGATGATGAAGGAGAATTTGTTCTCGATGAAAGTGGTGGGCTTATCCCAGAGATAGTTCCAGATAATAGAGACAATCTTAAGTTTGAAATTTCTAATGGTGATGATTTGAAAATAATTGGTAGAGAGGACCAAAACAAAATCCCTTTGGTAATTCATAACCCTTCTGAGAGTGGATCAACAATTATAGAAAATGGCAGGCTTAGTTTCAGAATAGAAGGCGGTGAATTTAAGATTGGAGTTCCTAAGACAATAGAAGAATCTCTTTTAATAGAAGAGGCAAAGTTTGAAAGTGTGGCTTTCCAATTAAAAACTTCTTCATTAAAAGACCATGAATTAAGAATAAATTCTGGAAACATGTATGAGATTTTATCCCCCGACCAGGTTGAGAGCCCAATTACTTTTAATTCAAAAGGGTTTAGACTTAGTGATTCTATTGATGATAATCTTTACACTCAAACACTGGATTATTTAAGAACAAAATATCCAGATATTGTCTTCTATGTTTCTTCTAAAGAAGGGGGTATATATAAAGAACCAAGTCCACAGGTGATACAATTACTAGACCAGTGGTTTGCAGAAGATCTCAAAAGGACAGAATTTTTTGAAGAAGTTGCCTTTACAGAAGTATTTAATTCAGCAGCAGGTTATAAATATTTGATGTTGGGTGAGGGAGCCTATGATTTATATGCAACCAAACAAATTAGAGATGTTAACAACCCCTTACAAATTTTAACACACGAGTTTGAGCATGAAATGGACTGGCATATAACCTTTGATGAAGAAGAAAGACTTAAAGAATTTGAAAGAACTGACAAAACTGCAAGGGAGTTATCAAGAGCGACTAAGCAACAGAATAATCTTCAAAATATCTACTATTCTGTGGAAAACTATCATAAGCCAAATCCTTCTGAAGGGCTTTTTTCAGGACTTGTTCCAGAAGAAAAAAGGGAAGAGTATGAGGAATATATGAAGTTGCCTTTAATAGAGAGAAATAAAGTAGATATATTAAAATACCAGAAAGAGATTGAGAAACTTAGAGGAGAACTTTATTCTTCATTATCTAAATCTAGTGAAGTTGAGAATGTAAAGAGCAAACTTGAAAAAGTTGCCAGTATGGGTGAAAGAAGACAAGAATTATATGATCTTATTTTTAATCCTAACACAGAAAAATTAAGTTTCAAAGAAGCAGATCCTTATTTAGAAGAAATTGCTTCTTTAACAACAGAAATTGATACAGAGTTGGAATATATTAAATATGATCTAGAAAAGACAGGTTATGGGAAAGAGGTTACGAGTCCTATAATAGGTATGCAAAACCTTTATTTTTTCTTAGATAGAAAGCCGACTATGGGAATTGAAGCAAGAGTAGACTGGCATGGAGAGGATCTCTGGGTTCGTTCACATTATCAAAAGAAAAAGAACTCGTTACTTGATGAGGTGCCTTATCTGAAAGAACAATTTGAAAAATATCTCGCAAGCAATCCAAAAACAAAAAAATTAGAGCACATATATAGTGAAATAAGCATCGATACTTCTTATGATATTATTCATGACGACAAGATGAAACTCATTAGAAATAGGGCTGCTGGAGAGCTAAAACAAAAATTAGTGACTGATTATAATGTTGATTTTTGGGAGATAAGAGAGAAATACATAAATGAAAAAAGAAGAAATTATCCTATTCCAAAAGAAGAATTTTTAGCACTAAGTATGGAGGACCAAGAATTGATTTTAATACATGATGCCTCATTTGATCTTATGTTAGATACTGAACACTATGAAGAGGGAAAAGGCCTTGTAGCTGATCCAGAACTTGATTTTTTGAGTGAATTAGCGTTCTCTTTATCAAGATTAAGAGATGACAAAGTGCAGAAATATACCAAAGAAGCTACTAAAGAAAGATTTTCTGATGAGGGAGGGATTCCCCCGTTAAGACAGATGTTTGAGTTAGAGTTTTTATTAAAATCTGAAAGACTTGAAGACAACCCCTGGTTTGAACAACTTTCCACTGAGTTAAAAAACCTGTACGAGGTAGACCATGGTTTGCCTGCTTCTTATGGTTTCCATAACTATGGAAATAGTGAAAAAAAATATTCTGGAAGATATTCAGAAATAGCTTCTACCTACAGAGAACAGCCTATTGAAGTAAGAAGATTTAAAATACATCAGGGAACTCCCGGGCAGAAAAGCTTGTTCAAGAAACTAACACAAATAGCGTTTGATGCGGGAAAAATGGATGTAGAAGAGTATACACAATTAATGGGACAAGACAATGACGGAGATGACATGGGGGATCTATTTTGCCAAAGTGAAGATTGCATAGAATACAGGTGTGTGGAATACAAATTCTTGTGTTGCTTACAACATCCTAATTCACCTAATTGTTAATCACCTCTTCCTCCCCCTCGCAATTTTCAGCAAATCAACTCTTCTTCTTGTTCTCTTATATTTCACCTTTAAAAACCATAATACTAAAATAATAATGACGATGATTATCACCCATCCAATTATTTTTCCTTTTGAACTTTCTTTAACTTCTTCACAAGTTCCCAGACAACAATTCCCGTCTATTGCAGGTTCTGTATCTTCACTACACTCCTCACCTTCTACACAGATAGTTCCCCCCATCTCCCCGCAAGTTTTCAGTATTGCTGGGTCTGGAACGGTCTGGTTTTCTTCTCCTGGCAAGGGTTCATAATCTTTTATAAAATTCAAAAATACTGCCAGATAAGCGTATAAACCAGAAGAGTTTGCTATTATCTCTCCCTCTAAAGCTCCCTCGTCTATATCTGAGAAAAAATCTATACTTATCCTAATGCTCTCATTAGCTTCTAACTCATCAATTTCCTCTATTGAAAGAGAGACATAAGGTTCTAAAGTATCTGAAATATAAAAACCGATGTTTTCCAAATCAGCCTCTCCATCATTATAAAGATAAACTATTCTTGAGCTCTGAGAATCTGTTGCCATGGAAAAATTTAATACTACTGGTGAAAAAATAAAGCTTTTTTCTTTCTCTTCTGAAGGGGCTTCTCCCTCTATGAACACGTAAACAGGGACCTCGTATTCTGAATTCTCTGTGCTAATTTCAATTAGCTTCAGGGTTGATTCTGTAATATTTGTTATGTTAAAATCCAGTTTTTTTGTTTCTCCTGTTCCTAGGGTCACAAACCTGCCCTCTTCTCCGTTTTCTTCATCACCAAACAAGAAATCAAAAAATCCCCCCTCAGATTCATTCCCTGCATCACTCTTGTTTTCATTTATCTTAAGAGTAATGCTATGGTTCTGAAGATTTTGCGCTTCTATGAAAAAATCTGTTTCCGTAATAACAAATCCGGGCTCTATTGAAAAATCAACTGTTTTATTGCTTATTGAGAAATTTTTTATAATATCTTCATCAACAACCTGTCCTGCTCTCATGTACATTATATCTTTTATGTGTAGTGAATAATTATTTTCTGGTTTACCTAAGAGTTGTGCATAAACATAATAATCACCGCTTATTTTTGCAATTTCAAGACCTAGCGGAATACCGATATGGCCCCTATATAAGAAAATATTCTCCTCAAAAATTGGGTTTATAAAATTTCCAGAGATTTTTGCCATTAGGGTTCCGCCCTGGTCAAATTCTGACTTCATATCAATACTTGCTGCAGAAACAAGTGGTAAAATTAAGATTAATAATAAAAAAAAGGGTATTTTTCTCATAATTTTTTAAAAGAAATCAGGTTAATAAAGTTTTATTTTTTGGAGATCTGTTTTTTAATTGCTTTATTAATAAAACAAGCTAAGATATAAGGAATTACTAGTGTGAGAATTAACATTAACACTAATAACCCTCTATCAAATTTTAATCCAAAATACTGGTGGCCTACTCCTAGCATGCGGAGCGAGGGTGCAAGTGGATTTAATGGACAGAGAGTCCAGGTATGGGTTGGATTTGGAACAACTGGAAATCTTTGGCAAGGTATAATTGGAATATAACTAAAAAGAATTACTAAGATTATAAGAGAAATAATCGTTACACGAGTTGGTTTAAAGAAACTTCTCTTACTCATTTTATCTATATCTATCTTCCCATGTCTTTTAGCTTCTTAAGAACATCGTCAAGCTCACCCCTGGGCTTTGGTCTTGGACCAGGTCTCCTTGAAAGTCTTTCTGGCATAGGCATTTTTCTTGGGTGTCCTGTCAAGGGTGCGGGATATTTTGGCGGCCTTAGTAGTCCTGGACCAGGAGGCCCTTTTCTGGTTCTTCCACCTGATTTCAACCTAAATAAAAATCTTCTTAAGCTATCTTTAAAAACAATTCCTAATACAACTAAAACAATAAGTATTAATAATATCCAAATCCAGGCAGAGCCACCTTCACCAGCCCCATCATCCTCTTCAACACAGCAGGCCTGGTCTGCTGAATCACAATTATAATAAGGAGATTCTTCTTCACCACTTAAACACTCGTAAGTTCTGCAAATTCCTCCTGCTGCCTCACACGCTGATTCTGCACCAGTATCAGTGTCCCATGAACATCCCGGAGTAGATATACATTCAGAATAACTCAATCCACCGCAACCAACAGGACCAGTGCAAAAACCTCCACCGTCGCCATCATATCCACCATTCCCATCACAAATTCCCCCAATACAACATATCTGGCCAAAATATAAGCCAAGCGTGCTCTCTTCCACTCCTCCAACACACTCTTCGCCACTATCACAAACCACACCACCAAGACTTTCGCAAACCTCTTCGCCAGGGGGTGGGCCAACACTACAACAAACATACGGGTCTGCACAAGTATAATCACTTAAAACACTTCCAGCATCATTCTGGCAGGCAAGATTTGACCTGCAATAATAATTATTATCTACACAATCAAGAGTTCCGTCACCATTTCCGTTGCCGTCACCATTTCCGTTGCCGTCTCCGTCTCCATCTCCATCTCTATCAAGTGGCCCAAGCTCTGGCCAAATAGAATACAAAATAAATGCAGTGTTTCTTATATTTCCCTGCCAACACCCGTCATCATCCTGAACACCCTCACTTAAAAGCCATTCTTTTGAGTTTATTTTTTCCTGGGGCTCTTCATACTGGAAAGGAAACAGGGCAAGAGCAGTATCATAAAATTTATCTGCAGATTCACGCCAGTAGTAGATTCCTCTTGATTGGATAGCTACTTGTTTTGATAACAAGCTTGTTCTATACTCAATATCTTCTGTTAAAATATATATGAAAGCTTCTGGAAGATACTGCTCATTGTCTTCTGCCATTGTAATTAAATAGGGTAAGAGAGAGGAGATATCATGGCCAAGGGAATCCAGAACAATTGCAGCCCACAAACTTCCCTCGTAATCACAGCTAAATCCTCTAGCAGAACAAAAAGAGTCTACTTTTTCTATTGTTGTTCCGTCCGGTGATGCTGTATGTACGTCTTTTGAAACATGGATTGTTGGAGAGCCGGATTTTGTAAATAATAATGTTGTAAGAAAGCTTTCATTACAAGAGATTTCAAAGTCTTTTTCATAACACCCAAGCTGCTGAGAAGATGAAATTTCAAGCCAGTACTGGTTATCAGATAAATCTAAGCACGGGCCTGCGCCCTGGTTTATCGTTTTATTCTCACCTATTAAAATAGGGGGATAAGAGTGGTTATTATAACTTATTGTGCAGGTTGCCGTCCCCTCATCTGTGTTCTCTATTTCCAGATACCAAATCATATCACTAGGAACTGATTTTTCTCCTAAAAGCCAGGTTTCTGCAGTATCTGTATTTTGTCCTGCATTGTCAAGAGCTAAAATTGCCTGTGCTGTTGATTTTATTTTGCAGGCAGGGCGTGGCCAGCATTCATCATTTACAGAATCTGAAAGAACTTCTTGCTCACACTCTCCCAGTGCAAGCAGAGAAAAAAATCTTTCTTCTGACAAAATTCTAGAACAATTTCTATCTTGTATTTTATCTTCAAGACAAGAGTATGCTTCACTTACTTTTGTCAGGTTCTCTGCACTTACAAGAGTAAAGCTTATCAAAAATATAAATAAAATAACGAACACCAAGTCTCTTTTTTTCATAATATTTAGAATAAACACTTGTTTTTAAAATTATCTTTGTTTTTTTGTTTTTCTTTTCTTACTCTGTTTTTGGGCTCTCTGTTCTTGAAAGCTTTTTCTTACAAAATAACTAATTGGATTTTTAGTGCGCAACTCTTGTTCTGTCGGGATTATTCCAATACCTTTATAATAATCTTTATCAAAGTTTGGCGGGGGAACAACCTTATTTCTATAACTCCAGGTGAGCTGGGATTTAATATATCCTTGTTTTAAAGCCACCTCGTTTTTTTTATTCCAGTATTCAATCCTCTGCTCCAGCTCTTTTCTCTCTATTCCTATTGAGCGGAAGAAATTTATTAAAATAAATAAAGCTCTTTTTCTTCCGTCCTGCATTCCTTGTAAAATCTTTTGTATTGACGGAGGAAAATTTTTGTCAGAAATTTTACTTAATTTAATTGGCTTAAAATCACCAGTATCTTTTGGGGTTTTTTCAATATCTCCATAATACTCTTTATACCAGTCAAGAGCCTGCATTAAAAGTTCACGAGCTTCTCCCTGTTCCACAGCTGGTAAAAAATCTCTAACCCTGGCTTTCATTGGGTCTGCGTCTGTCAGGTCAAATCCCGGAATCTCGTCTGGTTTTAAAACAACACTTGCCAGCGCTGTTTTCTCGTGGAGAGCATATGGCATTCTGAATAAGTGCCTTGAAGAAACAAGAATAAGGTCTGGCATAACTTGTTTTGGCGCTTCAAAATCCTTAATATACCTGCTTGGTTTTGTTAGGGCGGTAATCTTGTCTATAAGCTTTTCTTTAATTGCTTCTGTAATGTATTGTGTAATTATCCTCGGCCATTCTGGAAACATGTCTTTTGTTTTAACTTCTCCAATCCTCTCTGGAAAAGCTTTCCAAGGCACAATAATATGAAATCCCTTGCTTCCAGAAAACTTTATCCCGATATTTTTTATCCCGTGAAATTTAAAGATTTTTATGATTTCTTGTGCCAGTATTTTACTATAATCTATATATTTGCTGTCAATGTCAAGTAAAAGGTCCCATCCTATTCTCAAATTATCAAGCTGCTTTTCATTCATATCAACAGAAACTTTCAGCACATCTTCCCAGAGTTCTTCTGAGCAGTGAAAAGAGGTCGCCCCTTTTTTTACTAATTCAAATATATCTCCTACATACTGAAAAGAATCAGGGCGCTTGCCAAAACCATCAAAATACCTTGGAACAATCTCTCTATTTTTTGAAAACTCAAAAAGAGCTTTTTGTATGTCTGGACGTGAGTAATAAAGTCTTGTTATTTTTCTGATTCTTTGCTCTCTAATACCTTGTTTTTCATTCATATCAAAAAGAAAACAGAAAGAGTTTATATGATTTGTTATGAAAAATTTTGCTGAAATCTTTTTTAGAAGAGGTGTTTAGCAATTAAAGAATTATAGGAAGATTTTGAGTCTAATTCATAAGGAACTCGCTGGCAGACTTGCTCCCTGGGTAATTAAATTATCCTATACTTTATAATAACAATTTTTAAAAGGAAGATATGTCTGGTTATGTTCAACTAAAGACCAAAACTAAAAGTTAAAAATAAAATGCTTGTTAAACTGGAAAACCCAGGTCTTCTTACAAAAGTAATTGAAATTATCTCTGATTTAGTTACAGAAGTTAGAATAAAAATCAGTGATATCGGCCTTAGCATAGTTGCAAGGGATCCTGCAAATGTTTCTATGATTGGGTTTTGGCTGCCAAAAACAAGTTTCTCCCGGTTTGAAGCTGGCGAAGAGGTTTTGGGAGTTAATCTAGAAAATTTAAAAAGGATTTTAAAAAGAGCTGGTCCTGGAAGCTCTCTGGTCTTGGAAAAAAAAGATAATTTGTTAGAAATTCAAATTCAAGACAGGATAAGAAGAAATTTCACTCTAAGTTTAATTGATATAGATACAGAGGAAAAAGATATGCCAGAGCTTGAGTTTAGTTCAAAAGTGGAGCTGAATTCAATTGACCTTGTTGCAGCTGTTGAAGATTGTGCTGTTGTTGCAGATGCTTGCTCATTTATAATTCAGGAAGGCAGGTTTATAATTGAGGCTCGGGGCTTGAATTCAGCTATGTCTGAATTCTCAGGAGATGAAGCAAGAATACAAGCAGAAAACTGCAAAGCAAAATACAGCCTTGAGTATCTTCAGAAATTCGTAAAAGCTTCAAAGCTTTCTGAAAAAACAATTTTAAGGTTTGCAGAAGATCATCCTCTAAGAATAGATATTAAATCTCCTGAAATAGAGTTAAGTTTTATTCTCGCACCAAGAGTTGAGACCGAGGACTAGTGATTTAGTAATTAGAATGTATTAAGGGAAATCGCTGGTCTGAGTAGAGGATTAGCGCGAAGACAAAACTAGTAATTAATAACGAGCGCTGGTCTGAGTAGAGGACTAGTGATTTAGTAATTAGAATGTATTAAGGGAAATCACTGGTCTGAGTAGGGGATTAGCGCGAAGACAAAACTACTAATTAATAACGAGCGCTGGTCTGAGTAGAGGACTAGTGATTTAGTAACTGAGAGATATTAATAAAAATCACTGGTCTGAGTAGAGGGCTGGTGGTTTATTAACACAGATTATCCAAATCTGATTATTTCTAAGCTATGTTTCATAAAAGCTAAGGACTAAATACAAAATTAATTATTCTAACAAAATTTATAAACAAAAATATCGTATATAATTCATGATGAATAAAAGAGGTCAGGTGACTATTTTCATTATTATTGCAGTGATTGTTGTTGGTGCGGCAGCCTTATTTTATATGCTCTCTCCAAAACTTGGAATTGATTTAACAGGTAGAGTAAAAAATCCGCAGGATTTTATTAGAACATGTGTTGAAGAAGATTTAGAAGAGATTGTAGAGAGTGTTTCTTTACAAGGGGGAAGTTTAAATCCAGAACATTATTTCACATATAACAATATTAGAATAGAATACTTATGCTATATAAATCAGTATTATGCTCCGTGCATAATTCAGCAACCATTATTGAAACAACACATTGAAGAAGAAATAAATACCGGAATTGAAAATATAGTAGATAATTGCTTTAATGCTTTAAAAGAGAGTTACGAAGATAAAGGATATGATGTGGTTATAAGACCTGATGGAAAAAGAACAGAGCTGCTTCCAAAAAGAATTATTTTAGAAATGGGTTACAGTGTTATTTTAACAAAAGATGAATCTGAAGAGTATACTAAGTTCAATATAATTCTGAACAATAATCTTTATGAATTAATAGCTATTGCTAATAGTATATTAGAATGGGAGACAACATATGGTGACGCAGACCCAACAATTTACATGACTTATTATCCTGATTTAAAAGTTGAGAAAAACCTTCGTGATGATGGAACAACAATTTATATATTAACAGACAGGCCGAGTGGAGATAAATTCCAGTTTGCTTCAAGAAGTGTGGCATGGCCAGCTGGTTATTAAAATGAGAAGAAAAATAATCACAAAAATAGAAAATTTATATAAAATTGTAAGAGAAATTTCTAAAAGAGAAAATGTTGCAGGGGTTTATTTATTTGGAAGTCATGCTACTAGAAAAAACAATGCTCTTTCAGATATAGATTTATGCGTAATTGGTAATTTAAAAAATAAGGAAAAAACAGATATCTTAGGCTATACAACAGATAATTTAGATATTTCTTTCTTTAATGATTTACCGATTTGGATTAAAATAAGAGTCCTAAAACAGGGTAGAGCTTTAATTGTTAAAGATAAAGAGTTTATTGATAAAATTAAGATAAATATTGCAAGAAAATATTTAGACTTTAAATATATACTTAATCGATATTGCCTGGAGGTTTTGGGATGTACGATATAGAAAGAATTACAAAAATAATAAAAGACATTGAAAAATATCAACGAGAATTAAAAGAGGTTAATGTAAATTCTATAAAAGATTTGGAAGATGGCACTAAACTCCACGCATCTTCTATGTTATGCTTTTCAATACTTAACAGGGTAATTGATTTGGGGCAAGAAATTTTAGTCAAAGAAGATTATGGAATGCCCTCAAGATATTCAGAGATTTTTGATAATTTAGTAAAAGCCGGGTTGTTAAATAAAAAAGAAACAGAAGAACTAAATGAATTAATTGGTCTTAGAAATATAATTGCTCATACTTACTTTGAGATAAGTAAAAAAGATATTTTCAAAATAATTAAGAAATTATCTTTGATTAATAATTTTGTTGAAAAAATAAAAAAGAGGATTAAAAATGGCTAGACAAACAACAAAATTGGGAGGAAAAAGAGATTGGGTATTTTGGATTTTATTAGTAATCCTCGTACTTGGACTTATACTATTAATTAAAATTTTAATTGCTGGGGGATTAGGATGATGAATAAAAAACTTTTGTTAATTATGTTTGGGGTTTTTCTAGCTGTGTTTTTAACAGGCATCGCAAGTGCTGTTTGTTGTGAAAAAACCGACGCTGGAGCATGGTGTCAGGATGTTATTGATGAAGCAAATTGTGATGATGGTTTTAGAACTGAACCCACTGCTTGTTTGTCAACAACTTATTGCAGCGAAGGAACGTGTGTTAATCGTCATACAGGAGAGTGTCTACCAAGCCCACAATCAACATGTGACCCGACAATGGGGGGTTATTGGTATGATAAGGATTCTGATGAGGTTGATGAGTGCCAGTTAGGGTGTTGTTTGGTTGGAGATGGTGCTGCTCTTGTCTCGAGAGTTAGGTGCGATAAGATGGCTTCTGATTATAATTTAGAAGTTCATGATTTTAGAGAAGATGTTCAAGAGTCATTCGAATGTTCAATGATGGCGAGTCCTGAAGCAAAAGGCGCCTGTGTTACTAGCATAGAAAGGAGAAGAGATTGTGACATGACAACAAGGCAGGAGTGCCAAGATGCAACTGGTGAATTTCACGAGGGCTTTTTATGCACAGCTCCTGAACTAGGGACAATCTGCGCAATGACAAGGCAAACTACTTGTGCTGAAGGAGAAATTGAAGTTTATTTTAAAGATTCTTGTGGAAACAATGCAAATATTTATGATGCTAGTTTAGTTGATGATACTAATTACTGGACATATATTAAAGACCCATCAGATTCTGATGAAACCTGTGGTGTTGGATACTCAAATGCAAATTCAAAAACATGTGGAAATTGTAATTATATTTTTGGAAGTATTTGTGGAGCTTATAGATTAGGAGTAGATGTAAAACCAGATCACGGTGATTTTGTGTGCAGAGATTTAAAATGTAAATCAGGAAATCTTGCTGAAAAATTTAAGCAAGATTACGAAAGGTGGCCAGAACATGGTGAAGCATGGTGCTCTTATTCAACAGGAAAACCTTATGACGATTTTGGAAATTTTGAAGATGCAAAGCCAGGACAACTATCTTCCCGACTTTATTGCTACAATGGAGAGGTTCAGGGAAATTTGTGTGATAACTTTAGAAACACCCTTTGCATGAAAAATACAACAACAGGGGCTGCTGCCTGCGTTCCAAATAGATGGCAAACATGTTTTGGTCAGAATAATACAGATGATTGTGAAAATGAAGATAAGAGAGACTGCAAAGTTGTAAATAACCCAAATTATAAAGTTAGTCTTAGAAGAGATTCTGAAACAGGATATGAGGAATTATATTTTGGAGATAGTGATACTGGAAAAAAAATAAGGGCGTTTTGTGTTCCAAAATATCCGCCAGCACTTAATTTCTGGGACCCTCAAGCAGATATCCCTGTCACTGAATTAGAAGAAAATGTAGATACTCAAGAAAAACTATGTAATCTTGCAAATACCTTTTGTCCTGCTATGTACACTAAAGAAGTCGCGAAGGAAAATTGGGATGCTTGGGAACCTAAATCTGGGGAACTTATTGATGGTGAATGGTATGATTTAGATGTATATGGAGATTTATATGACGATGGGACGAGATCTTATTGTTTTAAAGGAAAAGATAATGTTGGAAAAAGCTTGCCTGAAAAAATGCCTGTAAAAGAAAACTGGATAAAAGGCGCTCAAAATTATTGCTTGCCTATAGGGGATTGTGGTGTAAAATCAAATTATTGGGGTTATGAAGGTTATAATAAATGGAAACATCTCTTTACCGGAGATTATAAGGAGAGTAGTCTGCCATAATTTAGAAAATGAAAACATTAGGAAATGCATTAAGAAAAATTGGAATGGGGGGGCTTGGAATAAGCTTAGCAGGACTTTTATCTCTCGGTTCTGAGTCATGCACTCCTGCCCAGCAAAAAGTAGTTGCAGGAGATGTGATAATGGAAGAAGCAAAAACACCAGAACAATTGATGGCAGGATATCTTTTGAAAACTATCGGAACAATGGAGCATGATATAGAAGTTGCAGAAGCTGGAAAAGATGAGATTAATATTAATATTGAGAGAGCTATACCAGGAGAGAGAAGCACTAGATATGAAAATTTAATTTATCGTGGGAACAATCAGTATAGTCCTGCAAAAGGACATAAAGGGGTGACTAGCGATGCAAGAGATGTAGATGTTTGGCCAATTAAAAAAAGGGTGGATGAATATGATTTTGGTCAGAGAGTAATTGGAAAATGGATAGCCCTTCCGCTGAATTTTACATGTAAGGGTTTTAAAGATTATAATGGAGATGGATATATTGGTAAAGATGAACTAATTGGTTTAAAAAATTATTTTCCTTGCAAAGCTCTAGGAGATACAACCAGGGTATTGTGTGGTTCTTCATGGACGAATGTAAAAGGTAAAAAAATTATTGGGAAACTTAGCAAGACAAATACCGGAGAAATATTAATGATAGATAACAACGATGATGGGATGTGGCTGGAAGGAAGAGCAAGATGGATGCGTGCTAATTTTTATAAGGGAAAAGATATTCACGGAATAAAAAGTTATACTGTTGAATGGTTTGTTGATGGAAGATTAATTCCCACTAGAACGATTAATTTTTTTGTAGATTATGGAGAAAAAATTGAAAATGAAAACCAAGAATAAAAAAGGTGCGCTTGCAATAAGCCAGATTCTGATTTTGATAATTGGAATTATAGCTATTGGTTATGCTTTTGGAAGTCAGGTTGGAGTTGTTAGTGGGCAGCTTGGAACCACTCCTTTGTCGACAGGAACGCCCACTGCAACGTCAAGTTACTATATTAATCCTTTTGGTTCTCATCCGTTTCTCCCTGGAATTGGTACTATGATTCGGGATTTGAAACAGAGGATAGCCAGTGAATTATCAATTGTAAACATGTTTTATCATGCAGTAGGTGCCTTTATTGCTGCTTTTGTTATTGCGGCATTAGTAAGTAGCGCTATGGGAGGGGGTGTTGACTGGGACTTTGCAACAAGATTTGGCGGGGCTGTTTCTACAACCTGGCTGTCTGCAGAAAGTGGATTTAAGGCAGGCGAATGGGCTGCTAGAAGTACAGGACTCGCAGACGCGGGAGGTGTTCTCGGAGGGATTGGAACCGCATTGCCTTGGCTTGTTGCCGGAATTGCAGCGTGGGTTGCATGGCAAAGTGTTAAAGGATGGTTGCAAAAAATAGATGAGAGAACCATATACTTCGAGTGCAAATACTGGCAACCTCAAACAGGTGGAAATAATTGCGAATCGTGTAATAACGGAGCATTTCCTTGCACAGAATATCAGTGCAAAAGCCTTGGTGTTGCTTGTGACATCATAAATAAAGATACAGATGATCAAGAGTGCTTTTGGAACAATTCTCAAGATATAACTCCCCCATATATAGAGGCATGGGAAGATGCATTATTGCCTGATTATGAATATAAACCAATTCCAGAGCTAAGAACAGGCCGCGGTGTTGAAATTAAATATACTGATGAAAATAACCAAGAACAAGAATGCTTACCCGCCTGGACAGTATTTACATATGGAATAACTCTAGATAAAAGAGGGCATTGTAGAATTGAGAAGCATACAACAAATAGCTTCTCTGAGATGACTCGTGATTTTGGAGGCAGCCAGACTTGGAAAACAGAGCATAAACAATGGATGATATTTCCAGACGTGGCTTATATAGAGGCAGAAGCAGAAGAATCAGGAATTGAAATTGATGTTGATAATAATTATGAATATTATGTGAGGTGTGAAAATGAAAACGGCTATCCAAATGTTAAAGAATTCTTATTTAAATTTTGCATTGAAGAAGGTCCTGATTATACAGAACCAGAAATTGTTGGATTTAGCGTGGCTGATAACACTCCAATTCCATTTTTTGCAGAAAATGCTTTACACGAATATCCTATAGAAGCTTATGTTAACAAACCAGCCCAGTGTAAATGGAGTCATAATGACCGAGATTACAAAGATATGGAAAACAGCATGAGTTGTGCAACAAGCTCCTCTAATATAAATGCTCAGCTCTTATATACTTGCACCACAACACTAACAGGCCTGGAAAACAGACAAGAAAACAAATTCTACTTCAGATGCAACAGCAGTTATTTTGGAATTGTGAATGAACAATCCAGGGTTCTCACTCTAATTGGAACACAACCACTTGTAATTAGTTCTGCAAGCCCTAATAACACAATAATAAGGGGGTCTTCAGACAGCATCAAAGTAAGTATAGAAGCAACAACGTCTGCAGGTTATCAAGACGGGACAGCAGCTTGTGCTTATAGTGATACAGGACATTATGATGATTATACAGTGTTTGACGAGACAAATTCACATCAACACTCCACAGATATCTGGTTAGGTGAAGGAGATTATGGATTTTACATCCAGTGTTTTGACCTGGCTGGGAACTCAGATGTTGAGATAATAAACTTCACACTTGAGATAGACGCTCAGGCTCCAATAGTTGTTAGGGCATTTAGAGAAGGCAGCTCTTTGAAAATAATCACAGATGAAGAAGCAGAGTGTGTTTATAATCCACAATCTACGCTTGGGTGTGGCTATAACTTTGAAGATGGGTTGGCAATGACAAGTTATGATGATATAAGTCATACTGTGGCATGGGAAGAAGAGACATTTTATATTAAATGCAAAGATGAGTTTGGAAATCAGCCAGCATTTAACCAGTGCAGCATAATTGTGAGGCCGTTTGAAGTATAAAGGGAACCAAGGTTCCCCTTATCAACCCTTCCTGATAAGATAATTAATCCAGCTGTGTTAAAAGACCTCTTATCAAACCCTCCTTTAAACTACCCGGGTTTTTTTATTAAACTTTTTTTAAAAACTATTTCGCAAATTCTACATTTTTTAAATTTTTAAATTATATTCTAAATCATAAATATACCCAATACAATCTGCTAATAATGTAATAATTTTTAAAGACTAGTTCTTTTTTTTATCTATGAAAAAAAGAGGACAGATGAAACTATCTTTCGGAATGATTTTTTCGATTATTTTAATAATTGTATTCCTTGCTTTTGCCTTTTTTGCTGTGAAAAAATTTATTGGCTGGGGGGACTCAGCGCAAATCACGCAGTTTAAAAATAATTTTCAGTCAGACATTGATAAATTATGGGCAGCTAGCCAGGGTTCACAACAAGAAGAATACTTCCTGCCGACAAAAATAACGTATTTGTGCTTTTTAGATTATTATGCAAATGTTCAAGGAATTAATCATCAGGATTTTTACAGCGAGTTAGAGTTATTTTACCATGGTTCTGAAAACCTGTTTTTTTATCCTCCTGAATCTGCAGATGGCTTAGAGTCTGCAGAGATAAAGCATATTGACATTGGTGAGATTACAACTGAAGAAAATCCTTTTTGTATTAAAAATGATAAAGGGAAAATAAAACTTGTGCTTAAAAAAGATTTTGGAGAAAGCCTTGTCAGAGTCACAAGATAAGGATTATGTTATTATATTAATAAACAAACTCTTAGGAAACTAAACTGTGAAAAAGATAAACTGTAAAAAAGAGTCAGAAGAATTTGAATAAAAATTGTGTCTTAATAAAAATGCTGATAAAATCCAGACTAAAATTCAAATCCATGAACAAAAAAGCTGCTTTGCAAATATCTTTTCAGTGGCTTTTTGCACTTATTGTCGGCGCTTTCATATTATTTATTGCAATCTATGCTGCCACAAAAGTCATACAAACAGACCAGACATCTGCAAGTGCTGAAGCCAGCAAAGAGCTTGGTATTTTGCTAAATCCTTTAGAGACTGGTTTTGAATCAGGTAAAACAAATTTGCTTTCAGTGCAAGTAGAAACCAGAATCTATAATACTTGCGATAATTTTGGAGAGTTTGGGCAACAAACAATTCAGGCGGCCCAAAAAACCTTTAACAAGTGGACAGAAACACCTATTGACGCTCGCTTTCAGAATAAGTATATTTTCTCTGAAAAGCCTGTTGAAGGAAAAAATTTTTATGTGTTTTCAAAACCGTTTGAATTTCCTTTTAAAATTACAGACCTGATTTATTTAACTTCTGCAAAAGAAAACTATTGCTTTGTTGAGCCTCCTGTTGAGATTGAAGAAGAGCTCAGAGATTTAAAACAAGGGAATTTGTTTGTTGAGGATTGTCCTGAGAACAGTATTCGGGTTTGCTTTAATAATGGAAATTGCGAGATTGATGTTGATTATTTTTCAGGATATGTTGAAAAAAATAATGAGCTGGTTTATTTTGAAACCCCTGCTTTAATGTATGCTGCTGTTTTTTCAGATAAGTATGTCTATAAATGTCAGGTTAAAAGAATTATGCAAAGGCTGGAAAATCTGGCATTGCTATATAAAGATAAATCAGGGTTTATTGCCCAACAAGGATGCGTGGCAGAAATGGACCCTGACTTAATAGCTTTAAGCAATCTTGCAAATAGCTTTGAAGATACAGGGGATCTTTCCCAAATGACAAATATCGTGAATGCTCTTGAAAATAAAAATGATTTCGCAGAATGTAGGCTGTGGTAGTAAATTTTTCAAAAAAATTTAGAGTAAACCAGGACGAGATAAAGAGTAACCTTTTAGAAAAAGAGTTAACAAAAAATTAATTGGGCAAAAACCAGGAAAAAAAGATCAGACAAAAATTGATATAAAAAAAAGATGGAGCAAACAAACAAAACAAAAAAAGCACAGATGAAAATTCAGCAAATGGCATTTATGTTAATAGCTGTTATTTTGTTTTTCGGTCTTGTAGCTATGTTTGTTGTGAGTTTTAAGCTTTCTGGTTTAAGAGAAGCAGCTGCTATGCTTGAAGAGAAAAACGCATTATTGCTCGTGACAAAACTAGCAAACTCACCTGAGTTTTCGTGCGGGCGGGGTTTTGGAACAGAAAAAGTTAATTGTGTTGACCTTGATAAAGCCATGATGTTGAAACAAGATATAGCTAAATACGTGAACTTTTGGGGTGTTGAGAACATAGAAATCAGGAGAATTTATCCAGAGCTAACCGGGGAGATTGTGTGTAGCCTGGAGAATTATCCTGACTGCAATATAATCCGCTTGCTTTCAGAGTCTAGCGAAGGAACAGGTATTGCGAATTTTGTAGCTCTCTGCAGAAAACACTCTTTTGAAAGGCAGGCTTATAATAAATGTGAGTTAGGAAAAATAATTGTGGCATATAGAAAATGAGAAAAAATAAAAAAGCGCAAGAAGAGATGCTTGGGTTTGCATTAATTATAATTGTGGTTGCCGTAATCATGCTTGTTTTCCTTAGTCTTTCTTTAAGAAATCAGGAAAAAGAAGTTGTGGAAAGTTATGAAGCTGAGAGTTTTGTCCAGGCTTTTCTACAATATCACACAACCTGCCAGGATTACTCTGGGTATATATCTCTAAAAGATTTAATATTTAGCTGCAATAATGAAGAATTGTGCCTAGATGAAAGAGATAGCTGCGAGGTTTTAAACACCACGCTTGAAGGAATTCTTGAACAGAGCTGGAGAGTTTCACCTGACAGCCCTGTAAAAGGATATGAATTAAGAATTGTTGCTGGTGGGCAAGAGCTCATAAATCTTGAAAAAGGTAATCTAACAAATAATTATAAAGGAAGTGTGCAGGATTTTATCAAAAGAGGGAATTTAATAGAAATCTTTTTCACAGCTTATTACTAACCCCTCCTTTAAAATAGCACCAGGTTTCCCCTTATCAACCCCTCCTTTAAATTAATATCCAGCGCCCTTAAAAATATCGGCGTTACATTTTTAGATGAATTGTGATTTTATCCACCACAATCTTTGGAACATGCCTAATTCTCTTTTTTGTTCTTTCTTTTATAAGTTGAATAAAGCCAAAACGTTCTAAAAGTTTAATATCATCATTCACAGCCTTAAAGTTTCTATCCAGCTTTTTGGCTAAATCGTAAATAGATGTGGGATTTTTGGTCTTTATTGTATACAACATACGGGCTTTTTCATTGCTCAAAAGCTGTCTTAAAGCCAGAATTCCTGAAAAATCTAAATCTTTTTTTGAAGCCCCTGCCTTTTTAAAAATAGAAAAAGCTCCTTTAGATTGCTTTAAAGTTATTTCTCTTGTCTTTGTTTTTTGTTTTTTTCTTGCCATTTGCTCATAAAATGATATATGTAATTTCTATTTAGATATGTGTAATATATATATTTTAAATATATATTCTTTCTTAATATATATTATAGTTAACTACCCTATCTTAATAAATTTTTGGGTTTTGAGAAAAACCCAACCTGTATTAATACACTAGTGACAAAGAAAGCTTTATAAATAAAACCATAAAAAATAGGGTGTTTTAAGCAGAAAGAGCGATTTTCAACAATAAGCTTTTTAAAGTAAATGACTTCCATAAATTAATAAAAATCTAACAGGGGATCATATTCATCTCAACGAAATGGCATACCCTGTGCTGTGGAGTTGAGAGGGAGGTTGTCTTAGACAACATGATTAATATAGGTGAAAGGAGGTTAAAAATATAAAATATGAAATTTAACTTTAAAAAAGTCTCAGCAATTGGAACGAGCATTCTATTAGCAGGAATGAGTATGGGAGTTGCTGCTGCTGCAAACTATCCAAGCCCATTTGTGGTTGGAGGAACAGCAGATGTAGCAATTGTATATGGTACAGGTACAGGAGTTTCTGCTTTAGACGTTGTTCAGTCAGGAAATATCCAGACAGACCTGCAATCTTTTATGGGTGCGAGTACTACTGGAGACGGTGACGTAACTACTGAGGGAGAAATAGTATCCTTAGATACAGGTTCTGGTGGGAGAATATACTTAAATAACAGTATAAATAAAAGAGAAACTTTAACAAAAAGTAATCTTCCAACAGTGCTTGCAGATACTTCTTTCTCTGGAAATGTTGATGCAACAATTACCCAATCAATCGTTATTGGTGCTGGACACACTGCGAGTAGTGCATCTAACCTAGTTGGTTCAAATACAGTTGTCTTTGCAAAACAGCCAAAAAGCGGAGATGAACCTGTTATTGGATTGAGCATGGGAAACAAAACATGGCCTATGTACAATCTCTCTGCAACTTTCAAGGCAATTAACTTCTCGCATAGTGATTCTGAAGGAGAAACATTAACTCTTTTCGGAAAAGACTATGTGATTAGCACTGCAACAACTCCGGGAGCTACAGGAGACCTGGTGCTTTTCTCTACTGCAGAAGAGGTCACTTTAACAAAATCTGGGGTTGAAAATCCTTCTGTTAGTGTAACAATCAGTGGAACAGATTACACTGTTACGTTACTAAACGGAGACAGTACAAGTGCAACTATCGATGTTGATGGAGAGAGTAAGGATATAACGGAAGGAAGTTCTAAGAAGATTGGTGGAATAGATATTGCAGTTAAGTCAGTTACATCCTCTGATGTAGCAGGTATTACAGCTACGCTGCTTGTAGGTGCTGAAAAAATAACTTTCAAAGATGGAAGTCGTGTTACAACAGGTTCAGAAGGAACCGCTATCAAGGGAACAGATGTAACTATTACAGGTGGTCCTGGTGCTGCAACAGAATTAAGAATTACTGTTTACAGACCTAGTGCAAACGATGACGCTTTACTTGAAGGTGAAACATTTGTAGATCCTGTGTTTGGTAGTATCAAGCTAGAATTTGTCGGACTAAGCGAATCTCTTGATGCTGATACAAGAGGTACTATTAGTGTTCAACACGAAGATAACGACCAAATGTCAATTACAATGACACATAAAGATGGTGATACAGCAA
The DNA here is from genome assembly GCA_964469785.1 of Candidatus Woesearchaeota archaeon. GTDB lineage: Archaea > Nanobdellota > Nanobdellia > Pacearchaeales > GW2011-AR1 > CAYPBR01. The sequence goes on from CAYXYT010000002.1 coordinate 21,906, forward strand.
CTATAGCATGGGCACATAATGTAAGTAGTAGGTGGTGGTTAGCAGATGATTCTAACTACAGTATTTACCCTTATGAGCATGCTAATGTGACTGAAGATGAATACCTATTAGTCGGTAATGACGAATTTGGAACCCTTGTGAGAGTTTACAACATGTATAACAGTAGTGACGATGACCACACAAAGAACACTCTTGAGTTGGAGGATGTGTTCGATGGAGAAATTTATGATGCGACATTCACTTCTCACGTTGACGGATATGTTACAATTAAAAACAAGCAGTATGATGTAAACTTTAGTGCTGCTGGTGGTGGAACCCATAGGGCTCAGCTTAAGTATCCTTCATCTGACTCTCCATCAGGAGATGATTTTGTAGTTTATCCAACAATCCAGACTGATAGTAACGCAAGAATTGCATTTTATATGCCAATGAACATAACCATGACTAGTTTCGCTGGAACAGGAATTACACCAGCAAGATTGTATTTCCCTGACGGGGATGGCTATACCTCTATTACTATAGAATTTGGAAATGATGACGCTGATAGATGGAATATAACTCATGGAAGTACAACAGATGAGGTACTAACTCTGAATGTTACTGCTTTTGATAGTGTCGACTTTACGATAGGAAGAGTTATATATAATCTTACATCTACGGCTACACAAAACGTAACAAGATTGTATATAAATGACCTTGAGAGTGCTGGTAACGCAATCGACAACCCAGGAATACTTGTTTTTGAATCAGAAGATGACAACAATAATTACGAAGCAATCTTCGTAGACCTTGAAGATGATCCTCCTGGAACATCCACGAATGGTGTTGGAGTAGATGATGTGTTGTTCTCGACAGTATACGGACATTATTCTGCTACCAAACAAGGAGTCAGTATTACGCAAGATGTTGACTGGTTCGGAACACTTACAGAGAAAGATTCAGAGACAGATTCTGATCAAGCAACTCTTGAAATAAAGGTTCCTTCATCACAGGTATATGCTCAACTATACGTGGGTGAAGAAACTGCTGCTATAACATCTGACACAACAACTACAACAGGCGCAACAACTCTTGGAGATGTCCTTGTTAAAGATAGCGAGGTAAGCTCTGTAGCTACAAAGAATCTGATTATTGTTGGTGGAAGCTGTATTAACTCAGCTGCTGCTAGCTTGGTCGGAGGAGCTCTCTGTGGCCCTAGCTGGACCGATACAACAGGTATTGGCTCAGGAGAGTTCTTAATTAAAGGCTATAGCGATTCAAGCCTTGCTGCTGGTAAGCTTGCATTACTTGTTGCTGGTTATGATGCTGCAGATACTGTAAATGCTGCTACATATCTACGAACACAGGTAGTGGATACTGATAAAGAATACAAAGGAACATCTGCAACAGAAGCTACGCTTGTGACAGAAGAGACTACAGAGGAAACTACAGAAGAATAGGCTTAACAAAATTTTCTTTATTTTTTTCTTTTTTTTCTTTTTTTAAGTTCTGGCGAAAGCCATGGAATGATTTTAAAGGATTTAGAAGCCACGTAAGGTTTTTATAATGTGAAAGAAATTATCATCTATGAGAAAAATATTATCAAAATATGAACAAGAGAAAAAAAGAAAAAGAAGTCAATTAGTTGTTGGTTTGATTCTTATATTTGTTATGTTTTTCAGTGTCTTAGGATATAGTTTTGTTGGTAGGGGGGCTAGCCAAGATGATACAAATAAGATAATTTATAATGAGTATGAATTTGTAAATCAAAATGGGCTCTGGATATTAAATCTGGATAATGTTAATTTTGTTTTCCGATATAATCCAGAACAGGTCCCAAAAGTCTATTCTTGGGTAAGACCATTTGATAATTATTATCAAAAACCAGTTTATATTTCTTCAGAAAGCCCTGAAGCTGAAACAGAAATTTATGTTAATCTGAATCAAATTGCATTAAGAATGCAGCGTGCTTGTTTATCAGAAGAGGAGTGTGGAGATGAAAACCTTCCTATAAAAACATGCTCTGATAATTTTATAATAATAGAGGAAAGCAATATTACAGACATAATTCAGCAAGAAAATTGTGTGTTTATACAGGGTCCGGAAGTTAATTTAACGAGAATAGCAGACGAGTTTTTGTTTAAAATTCTCGGAATAGAACAATAAAGGGAACCAAGTTTCCCCTTATCAACCCCTCCTTTAAACTAGCAAGGTTCCCTTTATCAAACCCTCCTTTAAACTAGCAAGGTTCCCTTTATCAAACCCTCCTTTAAACTAGCAAGGTTCCCTTTATCAAACTCCCAGTTATATACTTAAATCCAGCTGTGTTAAAAACCTTTTATAAAGCCCCTTTTTAAAGAAATCTTCCCTCTAACAAAATTTAAAAAGATAAAAAATAATTTATAAAAATGGTTAAAGCTAAAAAAGGGAAAAACAAGAAAAAAAAGAGCAGAAAAACTAGCGGGAAAAAGCAAATTGAATATGAAAACAAATTATTAAGAAACCTTTTTATTGGGGTTGGAATTTTTATTTTAATAGTTTTAATATTATTCTGGGTTTTTAGTTTTGCGAGCAAGTTTGAATATGAAGGAGTAAAATTTAAAATTGTAAAAGAAGGGAACTTAATTTTGTATCAGACTTCTTTGCCTGTAATACATAATGGGCAAAAAGCCACCTATAATTTTTATTTAAGAAATGACCCTCGAAAACTAGCTGACATTTATTTTGAGGGGGGGCTTTTTATGGATGATAATATGGTTATTAATTCTACAGAAGATTTTAATTGTGACGGGGATGGTGTTATTGCAATTGCAAATTTAGTAAAACTTTATGAAATTATTGGGACAAAAGTGATAAAAGATGAAAATGCAACATGTGACCCCGAGCTAGGGTATGCATTTTTACAAATAACTTCTGCTAATCAGACAAATATAGAAAAGTTTGGTCCCATATGCTATCGTTTAAATATATATAACTGCGAAATCTTAAAAGCTACAGAAAGATTTATGCTTGAAACTCTTGTAGAGGTAAATAAAATATTATAAAATGGACTTAAGAATGTTCTATGCCCTTATCCTCACACTAATGCCTATCACTGAATTAAGGGTGGGCTTACCAATTGCAATTACCTATGCCTTAGATCGCGGGGTTCCAATCATTCTTATTTTTCTATTAATAGTTTTATTAAATATCTTGGTGATCTTTTTTGTATTTTGGTTTCTGGATAATTTGCATCGCGCTCTTATGAACTTTAAAATCTACAATAAGGGATTTAATGTATTTTTGAAAAGATTTCAACGAAAAATCGATAAATTTGAAAAAAGATATGAGGCAATTGGATTTCTTGCTTTAATTCTGCTTGTTGCTATACCTCTTCCTGGAACCGGCGCGTGGACAGGGAGTTTGTTGGCCTGGCTTCTTGGATTAGAAAGAAAAAAGAGCATTTTATCTATAGCAATAGGGGTTATAATAGCTGGAATTCTAGTTTTGTTCGCAACACTGGGATTTATTAAACTGATTTTTTAGAATTCAATCTATCTTGCCTTTTTATACAAAAATTTTATATCACTAATAAAAGGAATTTCTTTTATTTTAAAGAATTTGACCTCTGCAAACCAGACAAGTATAACCAAGATAATGCTTCCGAGATACCAGAATATTTTATGAGCAATATCAAACCAGGAAAATCGGAATATATATAAAATACTTAACAAAAAAATCCTCAAAATGTTTATTATTAAAAATGATAAAAATGCTAAGAAAATAAGATTTAATCTCTTTTGTAACTTTATTTTCTGAATTGAGAGATTTAAAATTAATAAGAGATAATATGCAGAACCTGCAACACATGCACTTATAATCTCTATTGAGAACTTATTCGCTATATTAATTACATTTCCTTTCAGAGAGGCATCAAAAAATAGATTAAGTAAAAAATAAATAGGATAGGTTGTAAGGGGGGTAAATATAAAATAAAAAATCCAGAGTCCTGGTAAAGCTATTAAAACAAGAATTGCGTATCTAATTAAAATATGTGAAAATTGTCTGGGCATTTTTTTCATGAAAATCAGAGTGGAAATGTATTTAAATAATTTAATATTTATAAAACAATGAAAAAGAGGGGAAAAATCACTGCATTTATATTTGTGTTATTAACAATTCTTATAAGTTTGTATTTTGACTCTTATATTATTAAGGCAATCTCTTTTATCAGAACCGATGTTTTAAATGATCTTTTTTTAGGGATAACTTTTTCAGTCTTTGGAATAACTGTGTTTTTTATTTTAACGAGTTTATTTTTGTGGAGAGATAAGAAAGAAAATTGGATTTTGCCGTTGTGGGTTAGCTTAGCTGTTTCAGGATTAGTTAATTATTTATTAAAAATTATTGTGCAAAGACAAAGGCCCTTCCATCTAGGGATTGTCTCTACATTACCCACACTAGCTAAAAACAGTTATTTGGGCTGGAATTCGTCTTTTCCGTCATTTCAGGCAATGCTTGCTTTTTGTGCACTTCCTATTTTATCAAAAAACTTTCCTAAATTAAAGTATATCTGGATTATCCTTGCAGCACTAATTGCGTTCTCACGAGCTTATTTTGGATTGCACTTCCTCAGCGATGTAATTTCAGGGGCTTTAATAGGATATTTAATTGGCTGGATAATTGTAAGAACAGAAAAAAAGAACAAATTTTGGAGTAAAATCAATAAGAAAATTAAAAAACTCTTGAAGAAGATTTGAACAAGGTCTCTAGTATTAGTAGGAGGAAATTAAATTCTCGTAAGCATTATCTAGTTCTGTTAAATGCTGGTATCTCACAGATTTAATTTTTACTTGCTTCTTTATTTGTTTTTTTAGAATCTTATAATATTTGCTTACTTGTTTTTCAGGAATATCTTCCATGTATTTAATCGCGTTTGAGAGACCCCTTTCGTTAATTAAGTTCTTCACAAACTTCTTATTAATTTTAAACTTGTCATCTAAGCTTGTCATTTTAATTCCACCTCAAAAAGAAATTTATTTTCTTGCTACTCTGATTGCTACAATTATAATTATTATAATCAGAATTATATTAAGAATTCCAAGACCCCAGGTATACTTGTTTTCTCTAATAAATTCTCCTGTAATGCCCCCCCATCCAGCTTCTTCCTCAATGATAACTAAAACAGGTTGTGACAAGATAAATTGCCCTTCTGAAACAAGTTCTATATTAAATGTTTTCTCTCCTGAAACTCCGCTTTTAACATCAAATGTGAATAAAACTTCTTCTGACTCTCCCTGAGCAAGAGTAAAGCTGGTAGGGACTAGGGTAGCTGCAGATGCCCAGTCTGCGTATCCTGCTGCATTTGCCAAGTATGTTACTGTCTCATTCCCTGTATTTGTAATAATTGCTTTGACAATAAGCTCTTGCCCTGCTTTTGCTTCTGACTCCAGAGTTGCAGAAATAGAAGCTGTTACTTCTGTTATTTCCACACAATTACCCTCAACACTTAACAATACATGGAAAGTTTCTTCTGACACCCTATCATAATCTATTTCATATTTTCCATCACCCTCGTCATAATCATAATATGATCTCATAAATAATATATGTGTTCCTTCTTCAGCATTCATTGGAACATTAAATAAGAATGATACTTCTGTTTTATCTCCTTCATCTAAATCGCCAAGAACAACCTCTCTCAAATTAATTCCTAGCTCTGTATTATAAAGAGACACCATAATTTGATCTTCATAATCTCTGTTACCAATATTCCAGACATCTAGAGAGAGAACAACCTGCTGACCACAAGCAGCTTCAAGTAATTCTATTGAATGCTCGTCAATAACAACCTGTTTGTCACGATCTGTTTCTTTTGTAATTTCTATTTCAGCGTAATATTCTGATGCACCAAATTCATCGTCCCCAATATCACTTGAATAATCAATACATGTTTCATCTTCCTCTCCTTGTGGGTAGGCTTTAACCATTAATAAATAATCTTCAGAATCAACCTCATTAGGATCTATTCTAAATTCAAATGTGTGTTTTCCATCATCATTTTCATCAATGTCTCCAAATTCAAATTCTTCATCTTCGTCACTAATCCAAATCATATCATCTATAATATTTGTATCAGAACCCTCTTCAAACAAACCTATTTCAAAGATAACGTCATCTAAATCAATGTTCTTATCATTTTCAAGCTCAACTTTTACCTCTATTGTATCAAGAGGAAGCCATTCATTATCTTCTCCCTCTCCTTTATTGTCAATATCTACTTTTAGTATTAAATCAGAATCATTAATAGTTCCTGAATCGCAGAATGAAAGCTCTTCTTCTGGAACTGGAACTTCTGTAAGTGTTCCTTCTACACTTAAAGCCTTAACTCTAAATGTGCCTTCGCTCTGATTAGCATTATAAGCAAACCACCTAAAATATACTGTTTCGCTGTCATTAAGTGAAATACTTAGGCCTGTAACCTCGTCTTCCTGCTCTGTTACATTGTCTGGAAAGCCTGTTGAAATTGTGGTGGGTGAACTAAAATCAGAGTTCTTTGACCATTGTAATGTATAATTTAATGGCCCTGTATTTGATCTAGAATAATTAAAACTAATTGCAGAAAGAGTTAGATTATATCCGGATTTAGGAGCCAGAGTTACTTGGAAATAATCACTTGAATTTATGCTGGACCCGGTTGTCCAACCGCTAGAATAAGCTCCGCTTGTCCCAAAGGCAACTGCTGAAATGCCTGAGCTATTTGTAAAACCTCCGGCAGTAACATTTGCATTAACATTAGTTGCAGAACCGTCTGAAGTCAAAGGCCAGTCTGCTAGTGTTACAGCACTAACTCCACTAATAAATAATAGTGTCGCCAAAATGCTCAATCCAAACAATCCTAAAATCTTTGAACTCATTTTCTGTAGTCATTTGAGAGTTATAATGGTTTATAAAGATTTCTATCCTCGAGCATATAAATTGAAATACTTAATTTCCAGGTCCTTCAAAACATTTATATAACATTTTGAATTTGTTTTATTAACGATAAAAAGAAAAATAAAGAGTTAAAATGGTGATTAAAGCAAAAGAGAATTCTATTGGGGCATGGACCTTTTTAATAGGGGTTATTCTAGCACTCATTATTGGGGTATCAACAACATTATTTTCAATTCCTACACTAACAAAATATAGTGCAGAAATTTACGCTATTTTAGTTATCCTCGGAATTATAATTGGATTCATGAATGTTGCAGGAAAAGACAGTCCGACATTCTTATTAGCAGGCGCTATCCTGGTTATTGTCAGTAGATTTGGGATGGAGAGTGTTATGGGGTCTTTAATTGGAATAGGAATAGGAGATCTTGTTGCATCTGTATTTGGTGCTTTGCTTGTATTATTTGTGCCTGCAACAATAATTGTGGCCCTAAAAACAGTTTTCTCAATAGCTAAGATATGATAAGGGGAACTTGTATTATTGACAAACATACTATAAAATAAGTAATGTCGTTAATATCCATTATCCTATTAATCTCGATGGGGGCGAGTATATTTAAGTATTAAAAGAATTAATTAATATTTTTTAGTAAATCAAAATATTCTAAAATCTCCTCTAATCCAGTATATGTTGGACCGAGTGGATTTAAAGAAATTAAGATGGGTCCTTTTTCTTCTGCATCAGAAGAATGTAAAAATTCGCAAGGAACATTATATCCCATACGTGTTTGACATACTTTTCTACTCTCATCACTTGTAGAATATAGTAGATAATATTCTGGTTTCATTTTTTCAATCAAACATATCTTTCTTTTTCTCTTTTGGCTTCCGGATTTGCTTGTGGACTTTTGCAAAAGAAGGTGTTGCAATAACAAGATTTTCTCCAAAGCCGGCAATGCTTCCATCAAGAGCATCAATTGTTTTTTTAACTTTAGATATAGCTCTTTTAAGCTCAATTGAATCGCGCTGTCTTAAGGTTTTTATGTCAATCACTGCGATTGTAAATCCCTCGCGCAATGCAGCAAGAATCTCATTAACCTCCTCGTAATTTTTCAGAGAAAAAAGTTTCACAAGAACTTTTTGTTCTGGCTTTTCCTTTTCTAAATCAATTTCTATATACTCGCTCTCAATTGGTTCTCCTCTAATTGAATCTGAAAAAGCTCTTTTTATTTTATCTATAACCATAATAAGTTTAACAGCAAGATGTTTATAAAGATTTCGTCAGTTTTTTGCATATATTTTATTTTTTGGGCGGGTTTTCTTTTTTTAGATTATCCAACCCCTCAAATAATAATTTTTCTTGTTTTTCTAGGGCTTGTAGACGAGAATCAAGGATTTTCTTTTTATCTGAAAGCTCTTTTTTTATTTTTGCTTTATCTGTCCTCAGCATCAAGTGACCAATTATCTTGAAGACCTCTTCGCCTGAATTTTCCAGTTCTTTTAATGAGGCTTTTACCTCTGCTAATTCTATCCCAAAAGCTTGTTTCTGGAGAAGTAGATTCTGGATATTTTGTTCTATAATCTGACTTTGTTTGATTTGCTCTTCTTTTGCCATTTAATTTATATTGCTTTTATTTTTTTAACTTTTGTTCTTGGTTTATAAAAAATCTTGCACCCGCACTTTGGACAAAGAAATCTTTTTTCAAGCGCTTTGCTAGTAACTTTTTTTCCGCACTTGAAACATTTATAGGTGGGCATTTTCAGAATAAGCACTCGATATAATTTTTAATTTGTTCATAAATTTGTTGATGTTCAGTATAAAGCTTCTGTATCGCCGATAAGATAATTGTTCCTCCACCAACAACAAATGGTCCAGCCCTAAGGAACCTCTCTTCAGAAATTTCAAATCTTGATTTCTTTTCTATTTTTATTTCTTGTCCAGGTTCTCCTCTTAAATATTCTTCTAACGTTGCCATGGTTATTCAATTTACAGCCCTTATTTAAATTTTTTCATTTCAAATAATATGTATCAGAGGCAAATTTTTTATTGCATTTTTTACACTTCCATATTCCTTTTGAAAGTCTCTTGACGCCCTTTTTCTCGCAAAAAGGACATTTTTGTTTTTTTCTTTGTTTCTCTTCTACTTTAATTAATTTGCTTCTAACTCTTTTTCCGTATCTTGGACCAAATCTCCCTGCTGATTTTGTTTTTTTTAATTTTGTGGGCATTTTAAATAAAATGGGGTTACTGGGATTTGAACCCAGATCGCCGACTCCCAAAGCCGGAATCATCGCCAGATTAGACCATAACCCCCACTAAAAAAGAGCCGGAATGTTTTATAAAACTATTTCTTTTCTGTTTCCTTTTCTTTCTTCTTCTCTTCTAATTTCTCCTCCTCAGCTTTCTCTTCTTTTGGTTTCTCTTCTTCTGGTTTCTCTTCTTCAACTTTCTCGGCCTCTGCTTCTTTCGCAGCCTCTTCTTTCTTAATTATTTCTTCCTGCTCAGCTTTCACCTCTTCAAAATACTTATCTAATTCTTCTCTTTTCTCTGCTGAAGTCTCTGTCTTTTCTCCATTTATCTCTTTATCATATTTCCCGTTGTCTATCTCTTTCTCAATTTCCGTAGCTAACTTACTCTGAACCAGAATTCCCAAGGATGCGCAAGTTCCAACAATAGTTTTAACAGCTGATTTTAAATCTCTGGAAAGCAAGTTTGGGAGTTTTGTCCTTGCTATAGATATGATTTGTTCTATAGACATATTTCCCACATACAATTTCTTCTGGGTTCCAGAGCCTTTTTCAATTCCAAGTTCTTTTTTTAATAATTCTGAAACAGGCGGAGAGAGAACACTAATCTCAAATTCTTTCGTCGAAGGACTAACCTCTAGCTCAACAGGGACTTTAAGTCCGTGAAAGTTTTTTGTTGATTCATTCACATTTTGTATTACCTTATTAATATTAATTCCCATTGGTCCTAGTTTCTGGCTTAAAGCTGGTCCGGGTTTCATATCTCCTCCTTCAACCAAAAGCTTAACTCTCATTCTACAAACCTCCAGCGGGTTTCTAGTAGTTCCAGCAACCTATTACTCATTCTTCTTCCTCCTCTCCTTCTTCTTCCTCACGTCTTATAACTCTAACATTATCTAATTTAAGTGTAACAGGCAAAGGCACAACAGCCCCCAATAAACTTACAACAACCTCTTCTTTTTGCTTGTCTATTCTTAAAACTTTTGCCTTTTCTTTCTTAAATGTATCTGAAATAATCTCAACTATGTCTCCCTTTTTTATAGAGATTGTACTTGCAGAAGGTTCAACCATATTTTTAATTTCTGCATACCCAATTGTTTTTCCAATAATTCCTTTGACATATGGCAGATTAAAAACAGCCTCTTCTGCAGAATCTCTATCTTCAGCTTCAAGCAAAATATATCCCCGTAATCCGTGTGGGCGTGAAACCGAGAAGACATTTAGCTCTTTTTTCTCGATGCGGTCAGCAATCATATCAACTGCTCTTTCTTCTTTATTCGTCGTGACTTTTATTATAAATATCATTTAACTTTCCTTGTGTTTAATCTCCTTTTATTTAATTTCATCATCTTATTAATTTTTGTCTAATCTCCTAGAGAATCAGAGATTCTCTGTGCCCCGAAAATCATAAAGATTTTCGCGGTTTTTAAAAAGATTATTTAGCTCCGTCTACACCCTTAATTATTAAAGGAGTAGTAATAGTATTTAAAAATTGGGGTTTATAAATCTTCTCTTAAAAAAAGAATTTGTTGTATCCCGTTAATATTTCCTAACGATATATTAATTGGATTCTTCATTTTTT
>CAYXYT010000003.1:0-27708 GCA_964469785.1 Candidatus Woesearchaeota archaeon
GTTTATTATATTTATTTAGTCCATTTATTTAGTTTCTCAATTTGGTCTATTTATTTAATCTATATTCAGTATATTTTTGCATATTTATTTAGCATATTTATATCTTTATTTAGTCTATGTTTAGCATATTTACATCTTTAAAGAAGTATGTCAGACACTAAATAATACATTTTTCAATCTAGTATATTTATATCTTTGAATAGGTATTTCACACACTAAATAATGCATTTTTCAAAATAGGTATTAATAATACATTTTTCAATTCAGTATATTTGAATATATATTTCCATAGGAAATTCAGGTGTTTTTCTTTTTTAGTAGTTATAAGTTTTTATATAGCAAACCCATTTTTCTCGTTAATAAACTTTAAAACAAATTAAGTTCCACAGGAAACCAAAGTGTGAGAGTTATTATATGTTTTAAAGAAGATAAACTTTTAAATAAAAGAGGAATTTAAACAAAAAATGACAAAAGAGTTAGATAAGATTTTTGATTCTTTTGGACAAAACAATATTTTTAAAGATAAAGCTGTTTTGCAGGCAAATCACACACCTCAAGAAATTCCACACAGAACAGAACAAATAAAGCAAACAGCATCTATATTAGCACCTATTTTACGAGGAGAAAAACCAAGCAATTTATTTGTTTATGGGAAAACTGGTTCAGGCAAAACACTTTCAATCCAGTTTGTAAAAGATGAGCTTTTAAAAAGAAATGCAGAAAACTCCTCATTTAAATTAAGAGTTGAGTATTTAAACTGCAAATTAAAAAAAGTCTCTGATACAGAATACAGAATTTTAGCAGAACTCATAAAAAAACTTGGTGGAGAGGTGCCAGCCACAGGACTGCCAACACAATCTGTTTATTCAAAATTTATCGATATTATTGATTCTGAAAAACAATTACTTGTTTTAATTCTCGACGAGATAGACCAGACAGTTAAGAAAATCTCAAGTGATTTTTTGTACAATCTAACCAGGCTTAATTCAGAATTGTCAAAAACCCAAATTTGTATTGTGGGAATAAGCAACAATTTAACTTTTTTAGATAACCTTGACCCAAGAGTTCGTAGTTCATTATCAGAAGAAGAAATTGTTTTTCCCCCTTATAATGCATTACAACTTCAGGAGATTTTAAACAAAAGAGCTAAACAGGCTTTCCGCGAAGGCATTTTTCAGGAAGGAGTTATTGCAAAATGTGCTGCTTTTGCAGCCCGTGAACACGGAGATGCCCGACGAGCTCTTGATCTCCTAAGAGTTGCAGGAGAACTTGCTGAGAGATACAACTCAAAAAAAATTTTACTAAAACACATAGATGAAGCAAACAATAAAATAGAAAGAGATAAGATTTTAGATGTAATCAGTTCAGAACCAAAACAATTCCAGTTTGTGCTGCATTCAATAATTAAACTCTCTGAAGAAAACAAGAGCAAGCCCCTTTTCACAGGAGATATTTATAATCATTACAAGGACGTCTGTCTAGAAAATAAATCAGAGGTTTTAACCCAGAGGCGTGTTGGCGACATTATACAAGAGTTTGATATGCTGGGTATAATTAATGTAAGAGTTATTTCAAAAGGCCGTGGCGGAAGAATGCGGGAGATAAAATTAGCTATTAACAAAGACATTATTGAAAAAGCAAAACAAATTATTAATGGTTTTTTAGACAAATACTAGTTAAATTAAACACTAACAAATGAATCCAAAAGAAATATTAAAATTTTGTTTGGAAAACGGGCTCTTGCTAGACGAAGGGGTTTTAAAACTTTTAAGCGAAGCGACAGACCTGGAATCTGCAAAACTTATTATAAAAAAAATTCAAGACCAGACGCAAAGAAAAATTATTACAAAAGAAGTTTTTTTAGATAAAGAGCAAGCAAGCAGATTTTTTTCAGACCTTCCTGAAGAAAACCAAAAAAGACTTGAAAAGCTAAAAATCAAGCTTGGATTAAGGATAGAAATCTCAAAAGAAATTTCTACAAAGAAAATAACTCCTATAAAAAGAGAGAATCTTATAAAAAAGGAGAAAGAAGAGGCCATCTCTAGAGTAAAGGTTTTATCAAAAGCAGTTTCTTCAGGAAAAAAATATAAGGTAGAGGATTTTGTTAAACATTTTAGAAATAGTTTTTTAACAATTAAAAAAATTTTAGAAAATAAACCAGAACTAAAAAATTTAGTTTCTATAAATAAAGCCTCTTCACTCGGGCAGAGAATTTCAATAATTGGCATGGTTTCGAGCAAGAGAATTACAAAAAACGAAAATATTTTATTTGAAGTAGAAGACCTTACAGGAAAAATAAGGGTTTTAGTAAATAAGAATAAAGAAGATGTTTACAAAAAAGCACTGGATATTTCTTTAGATTCTGTTATTGGGTTTACAGGATCTGGTGGCAAAGGAATATTTTTTGCAAATCAAGTGATTTTTCCAGAAGCAGCACTTTTTCAGAGAAAAAAATCCAATGTAGAAGAATATGCATTATTCATAGGAGATATTCAGTGTGGAAGCAACTTGTTTATGGAAGAAAACCTCCTAAATTTTATAGATTATCTTAATGAGAAGCATCCAGACACTCCAGAAGTCAAGAAGATAAAATACTTATTTATTGCAGGAGATGTTGTCGAGGGGGTTGGTGTTTTTCCAAGACAAGAAAAAGGATTAAAAATAAAGGACCTTGAAGACCAGTATATTAGGCTTGCAGAGATCTTATCAAAAATACCCAAGGAGATTACAATAATTATTTCTCCAGGGAATCACGACGGTGTTAGATTAATGGAGCCGCAACCCACTTTTGACGAAAAATATGCATGGCCCCTCTATAAACTCGAAAACGTTGTTCTTACAGGAAACCCGGTTTATGTAAATATTGGAGCAAGAAAAAATTTTCCTGGCTTTAATGTATTGGTATACCATGGTTTTTCATATCCTTACTACGCAGACACGGTCCCATCATTTATGGACATGGGAAATGTGTTGAACATGCCTGAAAAAATCATGGCGCATCTTTTAAAGCACAGGCATTTAGCACCAGCGCATAATTCAACACAATCTGCCCCTTTAGAAGAAGATGGCTTACTCATAAAAAAAATCCCAGATATTTTTGTTTCAGGCCACACACATAAATTATCTATTTTTTATTATAATAATATCTTACTGGTTTCTACAGCAACATGGGAGGCTCAGGATAAATTCCAAGAGAGAATGGGCAATAAGCCGGATTTTTGCAAAGTACCTATGCTTAATCTAAAAACAGGTAAAATAAAAATTTTAGATTTTGAAAATCTAAAAGAAGAGGAGGAGGAAAAAGAAATCCAGGTTACAATATAAACAAAATAGAAAATGAGCACAGAACAATATTTTAAAAATTTTGAGAATAAGGTAAAAGAAATTTATGAGGTGGCTAGAGAGGCAAAGAGAAAAGGCCTGGACCCCAGCAAAGAGGTTGAAATTCCTCTTGCAAGAAGCATGGCTGAAAAAGTTGTTGGCTTAATTTCTAGTTTATATCCGCAAATACTTGACGCAGGTATTGAAAAACGAATCCTTGAATTAGAAGAAGACTGGGGCAAGCTGAATGTAGCAATTTCTTTTAAAATTGCTGAAGAGATTGCAAAACAAAAATTCTGCAAGTTTGGAAGTTTACTCGAATCAATTGATGCAGGAATAAGAGTGGGTTTTGCATACATTACCCTGGGTGTTGTTTCAAGCCCAATTGAAGGATACACAAAACTAGCACTAGGAAAAACCCTCGACGGAAAAGAGTATTTTAAAGCTTATTTTTCAGGCCCGATAAGAAGTGCAGGAACAACTGCTTCATGTGTTGCCTTAATGCTAATAGATTATTTACGCGAATTATTTGGTTATGCAAAGTATGATCCAACCCAGGAAGAGATTAAAAGATATTATATTGAAAACCACGATTATCACGAAAGAATCACTAATTTGCAATACATGCCCACAGAAGAAGAGGCCATTTTTTTAGCAGAGCGTTTACCAATACAACTTGCAGGAGACCCGACAGAAAAACGCGAAGTTTCAAGCTATAAGAACCTTAATAGGGTTGAAACAAATCTCATTCGGGGAGGAATGTGTTTAATCTTTTCAGAAGGACTTGCTCAAAAAGCAAAAAAAGGAATGAGGCTTTTGAAAAGCGTAAAAGAAAAAGGTTTTAAGAGCACTGGCTGGGATTATTTAGAAGAATACGTGAGACTGCACGAAAGAAGAGACACAGGCAAAACAGAAGACTCTCCAATATATATTAAGGACCTGGTTGCAGGAAGGCCAGTATTAGGGCATCCGTCCAGGTCAGGAGCATTTAGATTTAGATACGGCCGGGGCAGAACCTCTGGATTTAGTTCTTCTTCTATACATCCCGCAACAATGGCAATTACCGACGGATTCTTAGCCATAGGCACTCAATTAAAAATAGAAAAACCAACAAAAGGCTGTGCAATTACTTCTTGTGATGTTATTGAAGGACCTATTGTTAAATTATTTAATGGAAGCGTGAAGAAACTTAAAACAAAAGAAGAAGCAAAAAAACTTTATCCAGATGTTGAAGAAATAATTTATCTTGGAGATATCTTATTTCCCTTTAGTGATTTAGTAAATAGAAACTCTGAGCTGATTAAACCAGGATATGTTGAAGAGTGGTGGGGGCTTGAGCTTGCAGAAAAAGATTCAGAACTAGAGAAAAAAACCACTTGTTTTAATATTGATTTTGACAAAGCTGTTGAAATAAGCAGAAAATATAAGATTCCATTACACCCCGGATTTATTTTCTATTGGACACAGATTTCCAGAGAGGAATTTTTAGGTTTAATTGATTGGCTAAAAAACTCAAGAGTTAATGGAAAAATTATTTTTCCGTATAATAAAACAGAGCAAGAGAGATTTAAACTTGGAAAGAGAGCACTAGAACTGCTGGGGATTGAGCACGAGGTTACAATTGAAAACGTGGTTTTAGATAAAGAGAAGAGCAAAGCGCTTTTTGCTAATTTAGGAATAAATTCAACAATACAAAGCAAAAAAGAAAGGATGCTTAAGGACGTAATTGACGCAGAGAAATTTAATTTTAATAAACCAATTTTAGATATTATTAATTCTGTTTCAGAGTTTAAGATTAAAGATAGAGCAGGAGAGTTTATAGGAGCGAGAATGGGCCGTCCGGAAAAAGCCAAACTTAGAAAACTTAAAGGAAGTCCAAACGTTTTATTTCCTGTTGGCCGCGAGGGCGGAAGATTAAGAAGCGTTCAGGAAGCATGCACAGCTGGCAGGGTTTGGAGCTCTTTTCCTATTCATTATTGCAATAGCTGCGGAAACGAGACAATTTACTCTCTTTGCGAAAATTGTGGAAGTAAAACAAAACAGATGTATTATTGTCCTTATTGCAAAGAAAAATCTCTAAATATGTGCAGACAACATGAGGGGGCTTTGCTATATATGAATCAGGCCCTAGATATCAAGCATTATTTAGAAAAAGCAAAACAAAAAATCAAGATTTCAGATAAAGAGATGCCTGCTTTAATTAAGGGGGTTAGAGGGGTAACTTCTGCAGGAAAACAGACAGAGCATCTTGCTAAAGGGATTTTAAGAGCAAAATATAACTTGCAGGTAAATAAGGACGGAACAATTAGATTTGATGCAACAGAGCTCCCTTTAATTTCTTTTAAGCCCAAAGAAATTTCAGTAAGTATTGAGAAACTTCGTGAGATGGGGTATGTTAAAGATATTTTTGGAAGAGAGCTTATCGACGATAATCAGATATTAGAGCTAAGGCCCCACGATATTATTCTTCCAAGTTCTTCTGAATCACCGGACGAGAGAGCAGACGAGGTTTTTGTTAAGGTTTCCCAATTTATTGACAATTTACTTGTTAAGTTTTATGGGTTAAAATCTTTTTATAATATAAAAGGACGAGGGGATTTAGTTGAGCATTTGGGAGTTTGCATGTCTCCTCACAATTGTGCAGGAGTTGTTTGCAGGTTTATTGGTTTTTCAAATACTCTTGGTTTGCTGGCGAGCCCGTATATGCACGCAGCTATACGGAGGGATTGTGTGCACCCCACAACAAATTTTGTTTATTCTGATAAGGGAGAAATTAAAAATGAAGCAATAGGCAGTTATGTTGAAAATTTGATTAAAAATGGAAATAAGATAAGGAAGATTGATTCTTATGGTACTATTAGGATTGATATAGATAAAGAACTTTATGCCTTTGGTGTGGATCCTATAAGTAAGAGGCTGAAGAAAAAGAAGATCAAATATTTTATTAAGGGAGCCCCCCCGAAGAAATGGGTTAAAATTAGGACTAGTACTGGAAGAAACCAGGTTATGACACTTAGGCATAAGTTTATTTACCTTGACGAGAAAAATAATTTTAAGGTGAAAAGAGCGGATGAGATAAAAAGGGGGGACAGGATTGCTTTGTTAAGAAATTTTAATTTTAATGAAGAAGTAGATGAGATTTTTTTACCTAAATTTTTAGCTGAGAACATACCTGTTGAAAAGCAGAATGAAATTAGAGTCGTAAAGGCAGGGAGCTTGTTTAAGAAATTAGTTAAGAAAAGAGGGGAGAAAAATATAAGGAATCTTCTGAATTTAAATGATTCTTTTAATAATTTATGTGATTGGTATAATATTGTTCCCTTAAATCATGTTAATAAATTTGTTGAGGAGGGTTTAATTAAATGGAAAGAAATTCCTACAACAGCGAAGATAAGAACTATTTTTAATAATAAAGAATGGGGTTTGATGTTTAAGGTTGGCGAGGATTTAATGAATGTTTTGGGCTATTATGCTGCTGAAGGGCATTCTCGGCAGACAAAAACAGTATCTCAGGTTTGTTTTAGAATTATGGATAAAGAGCAGAGGAGAAAATTAGGAGCTTCAATTAAAGGTGCTTTTGAACTAATGCCTAATTTTGCCAAGGATAAAACCAGGGTTAGTATTTGCAATAAACTTGTTTATTATTTGTTTAAGTATTGTTTTGATGCTGGTAGTGGTGCTTATGAGAAGAGGGTTCCGAATATTGTTTTTAATGTTTCCGAAGAGAAAGCAAAAACGTATTTGTCGTGTTATTTTGATGGCGATGGAACTATTTTGAATAAATCTGCTCGAAAAGTTTGTTTTTATTCTGTTAGTAAAAATCTTCTTGATGGTATTTCTTTATTAGCTTGTAGGCAGGGGTTATTTGGAAGGTTTACCAAAACCAGTGAACGGCTTCCTGGAAAAAAGCTTTTAGAAAGATATAGAGAGTTAGGAAAACCCCCAAAGAAACATGTTTTGCATCATCTTACATATACTGGAAGAGATTTTTATAAGTTTACCCAAATTTTACAGCCAGTTAATAAAAGGAAATTAAGGATTATTAAGGCTGTTAAATTAAAAGAAGCAAGAGAAAGAAAGATTAAATATAATAATAAGTTCTTTGTGCTAGAAAAATTAGGGGATGTTTTTGTTGATAGAGTAAAGGAAGTTGAGTTTGTTAAAGATAATAAAAATTCTTATTGTTTTGAGGTGCATTGGGATAGTGAGGAGGATAAAAATGTTTTGTGGGGCGAGCAAATCATTAATGCGCGGTGCGACGGCGACGAAGCTTCAATAATGTTGCTTGGAGATGTTTTACTAAATTTTTCAAGATCTTTTCTGCCAGCGCACCGTGGAGGAACACAGGATGCACCTCTTGTTTTAAACGCAAGAATTGATGCTGGAGAAGTAGACGACCAAATTCTTGACCTGGAATTTATTCAAGACAAATATCCTTTAGAACTTTATAAACTAGCAGAACAGGGAAAACACTCTTCAGAAGTCAAAACAATAAAAAACGTCGACTTAAAACTAAAAAAAGGCGGAAACCCATTTACTGGTTTGGGGTTTAGTCACAATACTTCTGATTTGAATGAAGGCGTTGTTTGCTCAACATATAAAACCCTTCCAACAATGTCAGAAAAGGTTCAGCATCAGATGGATCTTGTTGAAAAAATCAGGGCCGTGGACACTTCTGATACTGCACGTTTAATTATTGAAAAACACTTTATAAAAGATATGAGGGGGAATTTGAGGGGGTTTTCTATGCAAAACTTTAGGTGTGTTGCATGCAATAAAATTATGACAAGACCTCCTTTAAACGGAATTTGTCCGAGGTGCAAGGGGAAAATTATTTTTACAATTCATGAGGGTGGAGTAAGAAAATATCTTGACCCGGCAATAGGGTTAGCAGAAAAATACCATCTTTCTCCATATATCAGGCAACACCTGGAACTCACAAAAAGATATATTGATAGTGTTTTTGGCCGAGAGCCCGAGAAGCAGGAAAAGTTAGAGGCCTGGTTTTGAATTAAAATGAATTATATTATATTCATATCCCAACAATAAAAATCTTCTTAAAGCACCAGATAAAAAATAATTGTTGGAATCAACAGACAGCCCATCATATTAGTCCTACGAACGCCGAGCGATATACAGTATATTCCTGTTAGTGTTGATACAAGTAAAACGATTAAGCCCCAAAAACTAGAAACAAGAAAGACAATTACTGCTAAGATAACCAGAGTTATTGAAGAAAGAACAGCGTAATTCAGTTTATTTAGCTTTTTTGAGAAGATTTTTGCCAGATAAATAGTTAAGAAAAACGCAGTTATTCCAACGATTAAGCAAACAGATAAAAGCAATGCGAGAATTTCCCAGGAAAACCCCCCGAGAATTTTCTGAATCGCAACAGCTGCACCTGTTCTTGTTCTTGAAATTATATATAGAGATATAAACGAAAAACCCATGACAAGGGTGTTTGTTGCACCAAGCAGAATCAAAAAACCTTTCCTGTCTGTTTTTGAAATCACATTTCCCAAAATCGCTGCTTGTCCCGCCCCCAGCCCAGGAAAAAAACTGCATAAAGGAGAGGCAATTAAAGCCCCGGTCAGTGGCCGAAAAAGATTTATTTTAGATTTTATGATTTTTTGTGGGGGGATTTTAGTTTTTGTTTTTATACTTATAGCGAGCATAGAAGCTCCAAACAATCCTGCAAGTAAAGGCAAAAGCGGTTCTTTTATTTGTTCTAAATTTAAAACACTCCAGCCAAGCAAACCAGAAAGCAAAAACACAAATAATGCTGTTAGTTTCTTTTTTTCCAAAGAAACCAGGACAATAGAGGCAGCGATAAGCAAATAAGGTATTATTATTTTTATAAAATCATAGGTTCTTGAAATTATAAAAACAGCGGGAAATGCAATTAAAATTAAAATAAAAACAGCAGCAAGACTTCCATAGAGTGTTAGAACAACTGCTTCGTAGCCCTGCCCTTTTTTTAATAATTCATGTCCAGGCAGGACAGATAATTCTGTATCTGTATCTGGACAGCCAAGAAAAATAGAAGGAATAAAGTCAATAAAAGTATGAGTCATTGCCATTGCCACAATAAATACAGCAAGATACACCGGGTTTATAGAAAAAAATAAAGAAGCAGAAAGGCCAACTAAAAAAGCACCCACTAAATTTATGTGAATCCCAGGGATAAGTCCTGTGAGAGTGCCAAAAAGAATGCCGACGACAAGTGTGATAAGTATTTCAATCAGCATTTTAAAATTTTGATTAAATTTATAAACCTCTTTTCTTTTAGATAATAATGCAAAAAAGGGGCATTTTATTTTTATTAATTTGTATATTAGCGTTTAGTATTTCTTTTTCTGGAACAATTTATGCTCAGGAAGGTGTTGATGATGCCTTAACTACTGCAGATGATTTTGAGCCACCAACAGACGAAGAGTTTGATAAAGAAGATTTTGATGAGGAAGATCTTGAGGACGAATTAGAAGATGAACTTGAAGGCGAAAAAAAGTTTGACGAGATTTTTGAAGAGCTTGAGGAAGAGTATGAAGATGCTGGATTAGAAATTGGAGAAGGAATAACTCCGGACAGCGCTTTTTACTTTTTTGAGGATTCTATTTTAAGCAAGTTTCGTGGAGATATAGAAAACAGGGAGAAGAAGATAGCGGAAGTCAAGGCAATGATTCGTGAGGGAAAACATGAAGAAGCGCGTGAAGCTCTTGAGAGATATACAGGATATGCAGATGATTTGCAAAAAGAAATTCCTCCTGAGAAAAGGGAGCAGGCAAGAAGAAGTGCTGCTGCAATTCGCAATACTTTAGATGAGGTTAAAGACCAAATTCCAGAAGAGCAAAGAGAAGAATTCTTTAATGATGTTATAAACAGAGAAGGACAGATTGTAACTGCTGTTGAGATTGCTGCAAAGATTAAGGACTTGTGTCAGACTTTAGCAGAGATCGACCCCTTAGAATATTCCCGCATCTGTAAAACAGAAGAAGACGCACCCAAATGGCAAAGAGAATTAAATGAAGATTTGACAGAGGAGCAGAAAAAAGAAGCAAGGAAATTTGCCCGGATAATGTCAGAGTGTTTTGAGAGTTCTGGGCAGCAGTGTAGGTGTGAGGAGATTCCATTTACTGATTTTGCAGAGATGTGTTCAGAAGCCGCATCTCTTGCTACTGCTTGTGAGATAGAGGGAGATGAAGAAGCCTGTGAGCAATTAGATGATTTAGAAATGCCAGAGTTGCCGCCGCATCTTCAGGAGATTTTTGATGATTTGGAAGAGGGTATGATGGAGTCACAATTTGAACTGCACATGCCTTTTGAGTGCAGGGAAGCAGGCGCAACAAATCCGAAAGAGTGTATGAAGATTATGGTTCAGACACACGCCCCTCCAGAATGCAGAGACGCTATTCTTGAGGCAGACATTAAAAGTGAGAGAGAAGCCAGAGAAATCTGTGACGAAATTATGTTCAGGGAAAATACTCCGCCAGAGTGTGTAGAGGCAGGAGTTCAGGATCCCAAGGAGTGTGGAAAGATTATGTTCCAGATGCACGCGTCGATAGAGTGTATTGAAGCTGGTTTGACAGGGGAGCACAGGAGCGACGAGAAAAAGTGCCGCGAGATGATGGGAGGACGTGGCCCTGAAGAAGGATTTGGGCCAGCACCTGCCTTTGGTTCGAGATGTAAAGGGATTCAAGATCCTTTGGAAAGATTAGAGTGTTATGATTCAGCAGGACATGGAGCAGAGTTTGAGCACTTTGAAAAACGCGGTGGAAAAATTGATATGGAAAGCTGGCCAGAACCGTGTAAAGAAGCTGGCGCATTAGACGAAGCCTCTTGCAGAGATGTTATGTCTAGAGAAGATGAGCGATTTAGAAGAGAGAGAGAAGAAAGAGAGGGCTATGAACAGGTGCCAGAAGAGTGTAAGAGGGCTGGCGCATTTAGTCCTGATGCCTGCGAAAGACACATGAGGGAGGTTAGTGAATGGCAGGAACGAGACAGGGAATTCCAGGAACAATTCCCACCAGAATATATACCTCATGAAGGAGAGTTCCCTCCAGAATATTCACCTGAAATGCCACCAGGAGAATTCCCGCCAGAGTATGTTCCACCAGAAGATTACATCCCACCAGAGACAGGAGAACCATGGCTTCCTCCTGAGCAGGCAATTCCAGGGCCTGCAGACGGCGGACCCTCTGAACCAGGACCAAGCCCAGAACCGCCCCCTGAATCAAGCCCGCCTCCAGAAGAATCACCACCACCTGAACCAAGCCCAGGCCCAACAGGAGGTTTTATAACAGGCAACACGTTTCTTGAGTATTATTTTGGATGGTAAAATAAACTATTATAGAGGGCAAAGCAGATAAAAATTTTTATCAGAAACATTTAATAATTAATATTTATTTGTCTGGTTATGGATGTAAATGAAAAATTTGAATTAATAACCAGGAATTTGCAAGAAGTTATCACAGAAAGGGAGCTTAAAGCTTTATTAAAAAAGAAAAAGAAAATCTCTCTTTATTGGGGCACCATGCCTACAGGAAGCGTTTCATTTGCTTATTTTTTTCCAATGCTAAAAATTGCTGACTTCTTGAGAGCAGAGCTTAAGGTTAAGATTTTGCTTGCAGATTTACATGCTGCTCTAGATAGTGTTCCGTGGGATATTTTAGAGAAAAGATATAAATATTATGAAAGAGCAATAATATTGATTCTTAAAACAATTGATGTAGATCTGAAGAAACTAGATTTTGTTAAAGGAAGCGATTTTCAGTTAGATAAAAACTATCTTCACGATTTATTAAGGTTAAGCACAACAACTACAATAAACAAAGCAAAACATTCTGCTTCTGAAGCCGTCAAGTCTGCTAGAGACAATCCGAAACTTTCAGGATTGATATATCCTTTAATGCAGGCCTTGGACGAAGAATATTTAAAAGTTGATGCTCAATTTGCAGGCTTAGATCAAAGAAAAATAATGGTTTATGCTCGAGAATACATGCCAAAAATAAAATATAAAAAAAGAATAGAGCTGTTTTCTCCAATGATACGGGGTCTTAGAGGAGAGAGAATGGCTTCTAGTGTTGAATCCTCTAAAATCGATATTCTTGATGACGAAGAAACCGTTCAGAGAAAAATCATGAAAGCAGAGTGTATTTCCGGAAATCCAGATAACGGAATCATGAATTTATTAAAGTATTTAATCTTTATTTTAAAACAAGATAAAGACGAGAAATTTCTCGTTAAAAGAATTAAAGAATATGGGGGAGATATAAGATATTTGAGCTATGAAGAGCTCGAAAAAGATTTTATTGCCAAGAAACTACATCCTGAAGATTTGAAAAAGGCAGTTTCTAAAGAAGTAAATAAACTTTTAGAAAAGATAAGAAAAGATAAGAAGCTGAAAGAGTTATATAAAAAGGCTTATTCGTGAGCTGCTTTTAATAATACATTTCTGATTGTTTTTCCTTTTGGAGAAAGATTCCAATATCTTCTATTTGCTTTTTTTGATATAGGGATTATTATTCCCTCTCTATACCTTCTCTTAATCCATGTAGCTCCGTAATTGTAATTTTTATTAGTTAAAACCTCTAACTCTTTTATCGAAAAGGGCTCTGGCAAGCTTAGCAAGTATTTTAAGACTCTATACTTTTTATGTTCTTTTATAGTCCAAATTAGTTTATTTCTATGATGGGGGGCATGAGCAAATAAGTCATATTTTAATAAGTTTAATAACATTTCCCAGTTATTGACAAGGATGAGAAGATAAAGATTTTTATTTTTGACTTTCTTTATTTTTCCCTTTAACCCATATAACTCTAAAACTTTTTTATGAATTTTTATATGCCTCTCTTTCTCCTCATATATATACATTCTAGAATGCAAGGATCCTTTTTTATCTCTATGTGAGAAAAAGCTTCCATCACCAGCGATGATGCCTTTCAGGTAATTAGCAAATACTTTTTTACTATAATTTTTTATAAGAAATTCTTTTAGATTATTGTTAAGGTTTTCAATGCTTTCTGCTAAGATACTGTTGGCTATCCATACCTTTACCACATAATCTTTGATCCTCTTGGCACTTTTGGCATATATCTTTTCTTTTTTTAATCCAAGGTTTTGTAGATTTTTTATTAAATTTTCTATTATTGTTTTGTTTATTCTTTTATTATATCTTATTGTAACCCCCCATAAACCAATATTTACTAAGTAACTTGATAATCCAATAAAATCTTTTACGAGATCAAAATTTTTATTTGTAAAATTGAGAGACCTCCCCTGCCTTTCTCTTAATCTTGGCTTTCCGCCCTCCGCCTGGTAGTATCCTAAAAATCTAACGAATGACGCGGGCACATATCTGTTTAATAAAATCTCTTTTGGTCTTCCCTGTGTACAATACCAACAACATAACTTATTTTTATTATTTCTAACTAAAATTTCATATCCAGACATTGTTTGTTCAGGGATAATTGAGAGCAAATCAATTCTGTTATTTTTCCATAAATTTGTCGTTCTTTTTTGGTTTTTTATTTGTTTTATTTTCTCAATTCTCACAGAATCTTTTATTTTTAGATCTTTTCTTATCTTTCTTGGGACATAGAATCTGCCATCTTTTGGGATAATAGCGAAGAAAGAAGTTTTTTTATTTTTATATTTAACAAAAATTTCAACGAATTTATTTCTGTATTTTTTTGTATTGGGCAACCAAACCCTCCCCCTTTTTATTTTAACCAACATAATGTATTAATGGTTTTGAAGTATTTAAATTTTATCATTTTAGAAAATAAATATTAAAACCAGCGAGAAAGCATTTTTAAATTTAACAAGTTTTAGCTTATTTAGGTTTTCCTTTAGCGGAAACTCTTCATAAAACCCAATTTCCATAAGCTTTTAAGTCAAGTGAATTTTAAAAATATAATGAAAAAGCAAGTATTTGAAAAGATAATTAAGAAAAAAGAATTTTCCCGCTTGCCGAGAAAAGAGGTTGAGCTGGCTTTTAGGAAGTTTGACAAAGAAAAATATATTGATGAAGAGAAAGTTAAATTAACGAGAAATTTGTTGAGAAAGGTTTTTTCAGCTTTCACAAGCCAAAAAATTTTATCTCTTAAAGATAAAACCCCGGAATGGGTTTTGAGAAAACATATGTCCACGAGAGAGAGGCTGGCTTATTACAACCAAATTTATCAGAGAATTCTTCCAGAATCAGAAAACATAACTATTTTTGATTTAGGGGCAGGAGTTAATGGATTTAGTTATAATTATTTTAAAAACACTAGCAAAGTTAAATACATTGCAATAGAAGCAATTGGGCAACTGGTTGATTTGATGAATTATTATTTTGTAAAAGAAAAATTCAACGCAAAAGCAATTCATTTAAGTTTATTTGAATTAGACAAGGTTAAAAAAATCATTAAAAACGAAAAAAAGCCGCGGATTGTTTTTTTGTTTAAGACAATTGATTCTTTAGAAATATTGCAAAGAGATTATTCTAAAAAATTGATTTTAGAAATTTCAAAATTAGTAGAGAAGATTATTGTCAGTTTTGCAACCAAGAGCATGGGCAGGAAGAGGAGATTTAGAGTTAAAAGAACCTGGATTATTTCTTTTATTGAACAGAATTTTAAGGTTTTAGACGATTTTGAATTAGCTGGCGAGAGATATCTTATTTTTAAGAGTTCATAAGAAGATTTATAAAAACAAGTTTATTATTGTTGTTATGGTACAACAACCGGTTCAGCAACCACAGCCAACCACGGCTCAGCCTGTTCAACAACCAGCCAGACAGCCTGCTCAAAAAGCACAACCAACCACGGCTCAGCCTGCGCAGCCCAAAGCAGCGGCACAACCTCAAGCAGCACAACAACCTGTTAAAAAGAAATCAAAGTGGTGGTTATGGTTGATTGTTATTATTTTGGCAATTGCTTTTGGCGTTGTCGTTGGATATCTTATTTCATAAGAATAAGGAATTTTAGATACTCTTTTAACCAAATAAATTTATCAGTATTTTATATATCTCTTTAATACATAATAATACCTGCCTCTAAATTTTTGGGATTAGATTTATATATCTCTTTAATTTTTCTAACTCATGGCTAAAAATTTCTACAGAAAAGTTTTGAAAAACAGAATGACACTTATTCTAGAAAAAAGAGATTTACCTGTTGTTAGTGTTGCGTTTGCTGTTCGTAGTGGAGGGATAAACGAAGACTTAGGCGAAAAAGGAATCTCTCATTTTATAGAGCATATGCTTTACAAAGGAACTAAAAAAAGAAGCGCAAAGCAGATTGCAGAGGAAATTGAAAAAAATGGCGGAGATTTAAACGGGTTTACAGACGAGGCAATCACGGCTTTTTGGTGCAAGCTCCCTTCCAAACACCTGAAAATTGCACTGGGTGTTTTGACAGACATGATTAAAAATTCTGTTTTTGACGAGAAAGAACTTGAAAAAGAGAGAAAAGTTATTTTTGAAGAGATTAAGATGAGAAAAGATACTCCTAGAATTTATGTTTATGACAAAATTCAGAGTTTTTTGTACAAAGGAACACTTGCACAACCCCTGATTGGAACCCAGGAAACAATGCAAGCCATTAATAGAAGAAATATCCTAGAGAGATTTAAACAAGATTATCAACCGAATAATCTGATTTTATGTGTTGTGGGTGATGCTGATTTTGACGAGCTTGTAAAATTTGCAGAGAAGAATTTTGAAAAAGGAAAAGGAAGAGTTCGCGAATTTAAAATTGATTTGAGCAATCAGGAAAAGATAGAAGAGAGAAAAGGGATTGACCAGGCAAATTTAATTTTTGCATACCATGTTCCATTAGGAAGTGATAAGAAAAACTATTCAGCTCTTGTTTTAAATACTTTGATGGCAGGCGGCATGTCTTCAAAATTATTTACAGAGATAAGAGAAAAGAGAAATTTAGCATATGCTGTAAAAGGAAACACCAACATTAACAGAGACTTTTCTTATAACATTGTTTATGTTGGGACTGAAAAAAAGAACATAGAAAAAATAAAAAAATTAATTTTAAAAGAGTTTGCAGACACTGCAAAAAACCTGGATGAAAGGGAATTAAAGCAAATTAAGGAGCAATTAATAGGAAATTATCAGATTGCGCAGGAAGATTCACAAAACCAGATGGTTAACTTACTTTCCTACGAATTGATAGGAAATGCCGAGGAGTTTTATGATTTTGAGAAAAATATTTCAGAAGTTAAACTGCAAGATGTTAAGGAATTAGCAGATATTAAGAATTTCAGCTTTTTTGCGCTTGTGCCTGAATGATTAGAATCCTTTGCTGTATTTTATAGAACAATGGTTTGATTTACAAAACTTTCGTTTGATTAATCTTATTGATTTTTCTTATTAGACGGCAGAAGTTGCAATTATCTTTCTCTGTCAATGTTTATTTTTCTATATTTTTATTATTTTAAGTCCTGCTTCGCTTTGATTCCCTATTAAAAGCTTGTGAATTTAATTTTAATTAGGTATTTTTCTATGTTTTTATTATTTTCATGCTTTTCGCTTTAGTTCCTGAAGAATAAAAATATTTTTAAACCACGAAACGCTTAATAATTCATGAAAAGAGGATTATTGCTTGCAACATTTGTTATTAGTTTAATGTTTATTTTGTCTTTGCAGGGGGTTTCTGCAACCAACTTTGAAGACGTGTTTCTCGATCTCAAATCATGGACTGCCAACGATCACAAAGACCAATGGCATATCACAGAAACAACTTCAGCGGAGGTGAACCAGTGGACCGACTGGGTTGGAGATGGACCTACAGGCACTGAAAATAAGGTGAATAGCGACGACGAGGCATTCAAGGTGAAGGCTAGACTTAGGGATCCGCATGACGTGATTCCTAATGCTGTTCTCCATCTCGAATCAGATACAGCCGACGATCACGAAAACAAATGGCATATCACAGAAACAGTTAATGCCTATTCAGGTTATTGGACTGGATACGTTGGAGATGGACCTAGAGGCACCGAAAATAAGGTGAATAGCGACGACCAGGCATTCAAAATACGGGCTAAGATAGTAGACACAACAGGTGCTTTGGACGATTGCGTTCTCCATCTCGAATCATGGACTGCCAACGATCACAAAGACCAATGGCATATCACAGAAACAACTTCAGCGGAGGTGAACCAGTGGACCGACTGGGTTGGAGATGGCGATCCTTCTGGTATTCCCGGGGACACAAAAAATCGTGTAGACAGTGATGACGAAGCATTCAAGATGCGCATGAAGCTTGGATGTGGCTACGAAGGGGGAGGCGGCGATATTGACACCCCCATTTGGTTAGGACATAGTGGAGGACACCTACGTTCCTACAATCCAAATTGGGATGTCTCTACACTACCTGGAGACAAAGGAGGGGATCTTAAAGCAGTGCTTTATCACAGCGGTTCTTTTGGGGAAAGATTATGGTTGGGTTATGGGGGTGGAAGATTACGTTCTTATGATCTTGACGATTCAAATGCAGGCCCGAATCAAGACGGGTTTCGCGATCACGGAGATAAAGGTGGGGAGATTAGAGACATAGCTGTTTATAATGATAAGCTCTGGATAGGATATTACAATACCCCTAGTAGCTTTGCCAGCACGTTGAGTTCCTTTGATCCTGACACTGGAAATTACGAGACAATAAAAACATGGGACAGCAAAGAAATTTATGATATAGCTGTTTATGATAACAAAATTTGGGCAGGCTTGGGTAAGAGTTCGGATGGATATTTATTTTATTATGATGTATCAACAGGAGAAAAAGACACTATTCAGGAATGGAAGGACATTAAGTCTATAGCTGTTTATGATGACAAAATTTGGACAGGACATGAAGGGGGATACCTACTTTCTTACAATCCTTTTGATGAAACATGGAAGTACCATGGGGATAGCGGGGGGGCTATTGTGGAAATAGTAGTTTATGGCGGAAAACTCTGGTTAGGGGGTTGGGGCGGAACGTTACATTATTATGATCCTGATACAGAAACATATTTTCATTTTAATGACGAAGACCAACATATTCTGTCTATGACTATTTATGACGATAAAATTTGGGTTGGGTTCAGTGAGGGGTACTTACGTAGTGTTGATAATCCAGACAATCCCAGTAAGACTTTAACAGACAGGGGGTCATACGTACAGGACATCCTTGCAATGACTACTGTTGGTCTTACTTGTGGAAATGGGGAGAGAGAAGGCGGAGAAACCTGCGACGACGGAAACAACTATCGGGGCGACGGGTGCTCTACATCTTGCCAAGAAGAACCGGGCTGGAGCTGCATGGGAGAGCCAAGCGTGTGCACTGGTTCATTAATATTAAACGTAACTTTTGATTCAGCAAGTATTCGTGGAAACGATATTGAAGACCATTCTGAGTATCAGAATAATCTTACCAAGGAGTCAGGAGTGAATTGTGGAGTAGAAGGAGTTAGTGGAAGGGCTTGTGAGTTTGACGGCATGCCTGGAAATTATATTGAAATTAATTCTATGGATGATTTTTTTGAAGGAAGTCTTGGATTTTATAACCGAGAATTAACAATAAGTGCCTGGGTTAAGCCTTACTCTCTTCCTTCAGGTCTTGGCAGAATGATTGTTTCAACTTATAAATGGTCTAATCAAGGAGCTAATAAAAGAGGCTGGACTTTTGGAGATCAATGGGGTAGTGATAACCATCTTCAACTTGTGCTTTTTGATGGTGATGGAACTGTCTCCAGTTTGCCTTATTCTGGCTTCTTTAGCAATAATCTAAACAAATGGGCGCATGTTGTTGGAGTTTACAAATCAAGAAGTGACGCAGGAACGTTCATGAAGCTATATGTTAATGGAGTAGAAGCCGTATCTCCCAAAACAACAGGGGTTATTGATGAGATTGCATATGATGATGGCATTCCTTTAAGAATTGGACATAGAGCAGATACTGAAGAGCAGGGCATGTGGCACGGTTTAATAGATGAGGTTAAAATTTATAATTATGCTTTAACAGAAGAGAATATAGGTGATTTGTTTAATGAGCATGCAGAAGCAATAGGAGAAGAACCAGTGTGGCAACCAGAAGCTTGCACTGAAACAGATGATGGCACGGTTTTTGTTGCAGGGACAGTGACAAAGGACGATGTTGCATATCCAGACGAGTGTACACCTGATAATAAAGGCGTGATTGAGAAAACTTGTAATTGGGATGGAACTCTCAGCTCTGTAGAATACCCCTGTCCTGGAGGAGGCGAGTGTTCAGAAAATGATAATGGAGAAGGTGCTTGTGGTTTTCCAGAAGGAGGAATGTTTTGTCAAGCAGACGATACAGCAGGGCTTCCAAAAGCCACCACAAAATCCAGAGCAGAGAGCTCTGCAGGGAATCTTTATTATTGTAGTCTTAATCTGGGTTGGGAGGAGGTACTTCCAGAGGGTGATTCCTGTATAGGAGATCATCAGTGTGAATCAAATTCATGCCTTGAAGGGCAGTGTTATCGTGTTAGGACAGCAATACAAGAACAAGCAGGAATCTTAAATAAAATTTTCTGCATCTTAACAAACTTTGTATCTTATCTCGAAGAAGATTATGGATACTATATTCCTATTACCGGAGAGGGTGAGGGCTATTGTTTGTGCTTAGGAGAAGCAGAGGTTACAGACGACGACAAATGTGGAGAATAGGTTAAAACCGCTAATAAATTAAAAATGAAAAATGAGGACAAAATATTTTTTTTTCGTGAGTTTTGCAATAGCATTATTGTTTTTAATTAGTTCTGTTTCTGCTGTTAATGTCGGAGATTCATGCAGTCCGCCAGGAGAGTATGATATAGATTATTATTGTGATTTTATTAATCAGATTCAATTGAAAAAATTAGATGGCTTTTTATGCTCAAATAATTATGAATGTGCAAATAATTCTTGTACAGAAGGGGCTTGCGAGTCAGAGTTTAAGGGGTTAAAAGAGCGCGGAAATTTACTTCAGTACATTTGGGACGCTATAATGAATTTTATTACAGGTGGTGGGGCTGTTTTATGCGAGGATGGGGATGAGGATGGATATGGAGACCCTGCTTCTGATCTCTGCGAGAATTCAGAAGAAGATTGTGATGATGATGATTCAAGTATACATCCTGGAGCAACAGAAGACCAGGCAGCAGGGAATTGTGCCGACGGATTAGATAATGATTGCGATGCTCTTATTGATTGTGAAGATATAGAATGTGAGTGTGATGAGTGTGAGGGAAGCGTGGCCACTCTTTGTTTTAAATTAACAGATGAAGAGTGTGGAGCTTCTAGAGAGTGTTATCTGGATGATACACAGCAGTGTGTAGCAAGACCTTGTAATTCTTGGAATAATGATGAATTGACCTGCCTTCTTGTAGAGGGGTGTGAATGGAGCGGGCAACTAACAATTTATTGTGGCAATGGCATAATAGAGCAAGAAATGGAAGAACAATGCGATGGTTCTAAGTTAAACCAGGAGACCTGCAGATCTTTAGGATTTGATAAAGGGGTTCTTTCTTGTTCAAGTTCTTGTAAATTTGATACAAGCAAGTGTTCTACAACAACCCCTCCGGGCGATGAATGTGGCCCGAGAGACACCCGGGATTGTGGCCCTGAAAACGAGACAGGTATTTGTGAATTTGGAACACAATTGTGTTTAAATGGGTATTGGCGCCAGTGTAGTGGAGAGGTTCTTCCGAGAGCAGAAGAGTGCAATGGTCTGGATGATAATTGTGATGGAAGTTTAATGCAAGACGAATATGCTTATTCTACAGGCATAGAGGTTGATCCAATAGCTTGTAGCGATGGATTGGATAATGATTGTGATGGTATGATAGATTTAAATGACGTAAGTTGCCTGCCTTTTTGCGGTAATGGTATTTTAGAACCAAATGGAACAGATGAAATTCCAGGAACACAAGATGATGAAGAGTGTGATATGTTAGGTGGTGTATTAAATTTATCAGGCCATGATTGTACTAATTATACTGGAGATAGCGATTTTACAGGGGGTGTTTTATCTTGTAATGCTCCCGGGTCTTCAAACGAGTGTGGATTTAATATAAGCTTATGCACTGTTTGTTATATAGAAGAAGACCAAGAGGTAAGCCAGACACTTAATAAAATTTGTGGTTTAAGAGAAGGCACAACACTAAATACTGAAATTCTTACTGACTTGCCTGTCGGGATAGTGCCGCCTGAGAATGCCGACGTGTTCTTTATTTTAAACATAAGCGCAGACCCTCAACCCCCTTTTGGAGCAGAGGTATTTTTTAGATTAAATAAAACACAGGTAAACAATACAGATAATATTGGCTGGTATTTATTAGAACCAGATAATAATTGGACCCACCACGACACAACTCTGCTTGGAGATGACGGGGTTTATTATAATTATAGCGCGGAAATTCCTCACTTTTCCTTATTCTTAATAACAGAATCCCTACCTTATTGTGGCGATGGAGAGGTTGGTCCTGGGGAAGAGTGTGATGAAGATGATTTAAATGGAGAAACTTGTGCAGACCTTGGATATGATTCTGGAGAGCTTTCCTGTTATGCTGCTGGAAATTCCAACCAGTGTCTCTTTAATACAAGTGATTGTTATACACCAGATGGCGATGGGAACGGAAATGGCAATGGCAATGGCAATGGAGGGGTTTCTTCCATTAACATACTTATCTATTCACCAATTCAGGGAGTAACTTACAGCAAAAAAATAATTCCCTTGGAAGTGGTTGACACTGAAGGACGAGCTGGTTACTGGAGATACTCTTTAAATGATGCAGCAAAAATAGAATTCATACCAAATTCAACAATTAGTGTTCAAACAGGAACAAACATATTAAAAGTTTATGCCCAAAGAACACAGTATTCTTCTTATGGGGCTCTGGAAGTAGTGAGTTTTAGTGTTATTGATAATCCTCAAGGATATTGTGGAGATAATATCTGTGATGAGGGAGAAGACCCTTCTTCTTGCCCGACAGATTGTGGCTCTTATGCTTATATTGGGGAGAGTTATTGTGGCGACGGCACCTGCGATTTAGACGAAACTCTTTCTAATTGTCCAGCTGATTGCAAAGCAAAAAAGAAATCAAAAGCAGGATTATTTGTATTTTTAATTATTATTCTTTTAGCTGGAATAGGTGTTGTGGTTTATTTCATTTACAAAAGAGCAAAAGGAAGAAAAAGTCCAGGAGTGAGCCCACCCCCAAGAACAAGACCCCCTGCTTCTGCAATAAGAAGAGGTTCTGGACCAAGAAGATTTGGCATCAGGAGATTTTAATATAAACAATACTTCTCGAACATATACTAGTCACAGCATACCTAACAGGTCTGTTAATAATATAAATAATATATGGTCCAGAGTTTGCATAATCTAATAGATAGTATCTACGTATGTAAAGGATTTCAATTATTTTTTATAAATTATTAGGGAAAAAATAGTATTTCTAAATCTGTTAATCAAACCAAAAATTCAAGATTTGAGCCATGCTCTTAAAATTTATTATTAACTAGTATTACTAATACGAGCGAGCGGGAGCGAGTGAGCAATATTCTCTATAAATTATTTCGGTTGCGTAGATGCTGAAATTTGAGGATTTCGCCAGAGCTATTAAAGATTAATATTTTTGAATGTTTTTTTCTTGAATTTTTTATATATCTGGTCAAGTCCTGAGCATAAAAATATTTATAAAATATGTTTTTATAGTTAGTGTATGAAAAGAGAGATTATTGCGCCTGTTTTATTCTTATTATTAGCATTGTTTGTAATTATATTTTCTTTTGGAGGGGTTTGGAATAAGATTACCGGGGAGGTAGTTGAAGGAACTTGTACAGGGACAGTAACACCTTGTAGCACATATTCTACAGAAACAACTTGTTCTGCGCAGGCAGGGTGCTCTTGGATAATAGAAGGGGGGGCACCTTTTTGCTCTGGAACAGCAACACCTTGTTCTGATTTTTTAGCCCAAGCAGGTTGCCAACTTCAGCAAGGATGTTCGTGGTCAGCGTGTGGGAATGGGGTTGTAGAAACAGGAGAAGAGTGTGATGATGGCAACAATGTAAATGGAGATGGTTGTTCAAGTACTTGCCAGCTAGAAGGCCCGTGTTTTGGAGAGACAACACCTTGTTCTGATCTTTCTACCCAATCAGCTTGTTTTGCACAGGGAGGATGTTCATGGGCCCCCGTAGGGGCAGGGGCGGTTATTACAGGTTTTGCTGTTGGTGGAACTTGCTCTGGAACCGCAATACCTTGTTTTGATTTTTCTGTCCAGACGAGTTGTTCAGAGCAAGCAGTATGTTCGTGGAATAATTGTACAGGACTTGTGACCACGAATTGCTCAGCACGTGGCGTCCCTGATCTTTGTATTGAGGAATGTGAATGGACAGGAACAAAATGCATAAAAAAACCATGTAACACCTGGAATAACGATAAATTAATATGTGGTGTTGTAACCGGGTGTGTTTGGTATGGAATTTTTTGTGGAGATAACATTGTTAATCGGCTCGGAGAAGAGTGTGATGGTTCTGATTTAAAAGGAGAAAATTGCACAAGCCAGGGCTATGATTATGGAACCTTATCTTGTTCTGACGGATGCCTATACAATACAAGTGAGTGCTTTATGACTTCTGATGATGGAAACGGCGATGAAAATGGAGATGAAAACGGCGATGAAAATGACTATGGACAAAGCGAAAACATAGGAAATTTACCAGCACTAGGAACGAGAAGATTGATGCAGCTCAGTGATAAACTTTATTTTACAATCAATACTGAATCGCACTCGGTCTTGATAAAAGGGATAACATCTAATACAGTGACAATAACCATAAGCTCTGACCCTTTTGATGTTACACTTAATGTAGGAGAGACAAGAGATGCAGATTTGAATGCAGACGACACAAATGATTTAAGAATAATTTTGAATGGAATTATTGGATCAGGAGCAGACAGGGAAGCAGACCTAACTTTTATAAATCTTATGGTGGACGCTGCTGGCGGACCAGAATGTGGAGATGGAAATTGTGATCCTGGAGAAACAGCAACAAATTGCCCCGCGGACTGTAGCGGAGAAGAGGGCCCGGACAGGGAAGAGGACATGGGTGAGGAAAAGAGTTCTTTGGCTCTTTGGATCATGGGCGGAGTTTTAGTAATTGCTATTTTTGTAATCCTTGTAATCCTTTTTATTAAAAAGAAGAAGCAACAAAAGGGAATCACGCCACCAGGAGGGGCTTTAAGGCAGCCAACACAACCGGGAAAGCCAGGGACACCTCCGCCAACCCTATCCCAAACACTAGCCACAAAAATAAAAACACCAACAAAAACAAGCTCTTACCCCTAAATAAACCAGCTTGTTAAGTAAACCCGCAAAGTATACACTTTATTCTAAATTTTAAAAGCTTAAATCTATTATGTGTAGGCTAGAGACATTTATCACCACCTAAAAAGATAGCACAATTTAAATAAAGATAAGTTAATCGAAGAAGAAATATATCATAAAATAATTTGTTAAACCATGATACCTGGCCTGTAAAGCTAAAATTTGAACTTATTGGATTTGTCTATAACTAATTTACATTATTTATGTTAGGTAAAATAAAAAAGAAACATTATGAACTTTAACTGGTGACATATTTTTGTGTCCTACACACGCCTAAATCCATCAAAGCCAACCCTGTTATCCAGAAAGATTAACAAATTTCACATAATCGTCAGAATGATTGTGTTTATTTTTGAAGACAAAAGCGCGTAGTTAGAAACTGAACACACACCTATAATATTTAAAAACCAGTATTCTTAATCTTCTTTATGCTTATGTTAAGAATGTTTATAGATTCATATTCTTGAACACCTAAAAATTTGGAAGATGATAGGTAAAAATTTTTATGTTGTAAAAGTCCCGGGCATTAACGGGCTTGGAAAAACAAAAGGTTGTGAAAAAGCAGGAAACGCTATTTTGTCTTCTATAAAGAAGATTCACTCCAGTGAAAAAGGAATCCCAATTGATATTAAATTACTTGATTTAGAAGAGATTCATTTGGATAATTCCAATTTAGAGCAGGCAAGTAATTTAATTTATAAAAATTCCCTGAAAATCTTTGAGACAAAGTCAAAAACAATTTTTCTTGGAGGAGACCACTCAATTTCTTATTCAACAGCAAAAGCTTTTTTTGATTATTGTAAAAAGGAAGGAAAACAACCTTGTTTAATTGTTTTTGACGCCCATGCTGATTGTATGCAACCCATGAAAGAGCCAACACATGAAGAATGGTTAAGAGCATTGATAGAAGAGGGTTTTCCCTCTGAGAATGTTTTACTTGTGGGAGTAAGAAACAGGTGGAAAGACGAGATAACTTTTCTCAAAGAAAAAGGAATTAGAATTATTTCTATGAAACAATTGCAGGAAAATCTGCAAGATATGTGTGATACTATAATGGAGTTTTCAAGCAACAGAGAGCTTTATGTTTCTATTGATGTAGATGTTATTGATCCTGCTTTTGCACCTGGAACAGGATATCAAGAACCAGGGGGCTTGACAAGCAGGGAGTTTATTTATTTAATTCAGAGAATAAATAAAATTAAGAATCTAAGGGTTGTTGATTTAGTAGAGATAAATCCTGAAAAAGACAAAGATAATATTACTATTAAACTAGGAGCTAAGATTTTAAGTGAGTTGGTTTAATTTTTTAGAGGACTGGAAATACATTCTCTGTTACTTCTTTTAAAAAGTAACAGAACAGAAAGATTTATAAAGTATAAATTTCTTGGTTTTTCATGGATAATGAATATGGGGTAATTAAGCAAACAAAGCCACAATTTCCAGTTAAAGAATTACTTGTAGTTCCACACAGAGAAGACAAAAATTTAACAATGAGTTTTCCTGCTTTTGGTCCTAATAATTACAAAGGAAATTTAGAGAGTATAGGGAAAACATATACTCATCCTGTAACAGGAGAAAAAATAAACTTCAAACCTGCAACAACTTCTAAATCTATTTCAGCTGTTGCTCATGGGTTTGGGAATCAAGGAGAAGTAGATGCAAAGAGGGATATATTTGACGCAAGATGGCTACAAGCAGGATATAGTGTAATAACTCAAGATGGTGTTTATGTAAATACTACAGAATTAAATGAAACAAAATTAAAACAGCTTATCGATAAAGCTGAAAAGGTTAATGGAATTTACTTAGGAGAAAATGATTTTGGATTTGCACCTTCTGATAGTTTTGAAACCGGTGTTCAGGATTGTGATACTTTTGCACAAGGGGGTTTGGCAAGAGTTTTAGAAAATACTTCTAAGAAAATTGCTCCAAAATTAAGAGAAATAGCATCACCTAGATTTTATAAGAGAGGAGTTGGGGTTTGGGGTTTTGATGAAGTTAAAGAACCTGTTTTAAAGGTCGCTAGTCTTGGCTCTTACAGGATCGTTGGTGGCGGCAGGTTGGATGTTGGCGGCTTCGGCTGGGACGACTACTGTAGTGGTTATGCTTTTGGGGAATTGGTTTCTGAAAAAGGTAAATAAAATTGGCTCGCTGGCAATAGTTGAGCAAGGCTAAATTTTTTAAACCTGTTTTTATTTTATTTTTTGTCCAAGAGATTCTGTTTTTCCATGAGCAAGAAGAACAGAAAGATGGACTACATGTCAGTTTGCTAACACATTGTTTAGATTGATTTTAAGTCATAAAATTCAACTGCGACATTTAGTAATCCCTAATGAAAGATGAAGTGATGGTGGCAATTGGTAAATTGGCTACATAATCTGGTCGCTAGTCTTAACTCTAACAGGAACATTGATGGCAACAGGTTGAATGTTAACGGCAACAACTGGGACGACAACTATAATGGTTATGCTTTTGGAATAGTCCACTCTTGGAACATTATAATATGAAAACCCACAAAAACCTTTATTCAGAAATTTATTCCATGAAAAATCCTATTCTTGCTTGGAAAAAAGCAAGAAAAGGAAAGACAAAAAAAGATTATGTTGTTAAATTTGAAAAAGATTTAGCATATAACCTGAAGTTGTTAAATTTGGAATTAAAGTATCAGAAATACAAACCAAAACCTCTAAAAATATTTATTTTAAGAGACCCTAAAACACGTAGAATAAGCAAATCTGATTTTAGAGACAGAGTTGTTCATCATGCAATGTGTAATATAATTGAGCCAATATTTGATAAAATATTTATCTATGATTCTTATGCAAGTCGTAAAGGAAAGGGAAACTTATCTGCTATACAGAGATTTGATAAATTTAGCGCAAAGGTTACAAAGAATAAGTCTTCAAAAGCATATTGTCTAAAAGCAGACATAAAGCATTATTTTCGAGAGGTTGACCATGAGATTTTGCTGAAAATAATTCAAAGAAAAATAAGAGATGAAAAAGTCATGTGGTTAAT
>CAYXYT010000004.1:0-25661 GCA_964469785.1 Candidatus Woesearchaeota archaeon
ATAATGCAAAGATTAAAGCAAGGAAAAAACATGAAATATAAAGGAAAAAAATATCTAGCAAAAAACCTGACGTTTAAAGAAAAAGATAAAAAGATTTCTTTTATTTTAGATACCTCTATGAATAAAAGAGCTGCTGGTTTTGTTAAAAATTCAGACATTTTAATTTGTGAATCAAATTTTGCCTCAGATCTTAAAGACAAGGCCCGTGAATATAAGCACCTAACAGCAGAGCAGGCTGCTCAAATTGCGAAAACAGCAAAGGCAAAAAAACTCGTATTAACACACATAAGTCAGAGATATGATAAAAAACTTAAAGAAATACTGAGTGAAGCAAAAAAGGTTTTCAAAAATTCTTCTTTGGTTAAAGATTTAGATGTTGTAGAAATCTAGAATAGAAAGATTTTAAATATAATTCTTTCTTGTTTTATTGAGTGGGCTCGTAACTCAGTCTGGATAGAGTGCCAGCCTTCTAAGCTGGAAGTCGCAGGTTCGAATCCTGTCGGGCCCATTTAAAAAATGTCAATAAAAGTATTTGAAAGATTAAGAGAATTAATGATAGAAACAACACATGAAGAGAGACGAGAAATAGATGAAGAGATTGAAGAAAGAACAAATAAGTATTGTGATGAAGGAGTTAATGATTTATCAGACGAGGAATTTATTGAGATTGTAAATAAGATCAAAAAAAGAAAAAAGAAAAAAATTCCAGCCATGGTTCAATAAATCTAAAAACCTTTAAATATACAATTCTTAATTATTTCATGCAGAGGTGGCACAGTGGTTACTGCGCGTGGTTGCAGCCCACGTTTTCCCGGGTTCGAATCCCGGCCTCTGCTTTTTTCGAAAGCTTTATTCTCTTAATGTAGTGCCTGCAAAAGATTTAAATACTAATTTGTAGTGGGTAAGTTATGATTATAAATAAGAAAGTCTGGCCGGAATTTTTCGAAAAAGTTTTATCGGGGAAGAAAAAATTTGAGTTGAGACTGGCTGATTCTGACGTCAAAGAAGGAGATATTTTATTATTGAGAGAGTGGAATCCTAAGACAAAAGAATACACCGGAAGAAAAATAAAGAAGAGAGTTAGTTATGTTTCGAAAACTAAAAAGCAGAAATTCTGGAGTGCAGATGATGTAAATAAATATGGTTTTGTTATTATGTCTTTAGAATAAAATGGCATTCATCGTTAAGAAAAACATACATGACAAGAAGTATTATTATTTGAATGAGAGCAAGCGCGTCAACGGGAAAGTAAAAAGTAGGACTATCGCGTATTTTGGAGAAACAAAAAGACAGGCTGAGAAAAAAGAGCGAGAGATAATTAAGGGATTAGGAAAATAAAAGGAAATATTTATAAAGGTGAAACCACCATAATATTATGGTGAAAATACCATGAAACAAAATCAAAGGATAGAGGTTATTAAAAAATTGATAGAGCAGAGAGAAAAGAATATTAGACAAATAGCAAAATTGTTGAAAATGGATTATAAAAATATTTATTTAGTTATTAAAAAAATGGAGAAACAAGGGTTAATAAAACTTGAAAGATTTGGAAAAGCCTTAAAATGCAAATTAAATAAAAAGAATAATCCATTGTTATTTCAAGCAGAATATGAGAGAAGAGAGAGGGTTTTAAAAAATAAAAATTTAAAAATTATCTGTGAAAAATTAAGTAATTTGCCTTTTTCTTTTATTGCTTTAATTTTTGGTTCTCGTGTAAAAGGAAAAGTAACAAGAGGTTCAGACATTGACTTAATGATTATCTGTGAAAAAAATAGGGAGCAACAGATAGAAGATATAATTTCTTTGTTCCCTTTTAAAATACACATTGTAATTTTATCTTTTGAGGAATTCTTGACAATGGCAAAAACTAAAGAATTTAATGTTGTAAATGAGGCAATAAAAAGAAATATTTTGCTTATTGGCATAGAAGATTATTACAGGTTAATTGAAAATGTTGAATGAAAAAAGAATAAGAGAAGCAGAGCAGAATGTGGGGAGTTATTTATCAGAAGGTTTATTAAAAAAGATAAAAGAGCCTGAAAAAAGTATATTGGACATTTTTAAAAAGAATTCGGAGGAAAGTTTAAAGATTGCTGATCATTTATCAAAAAATAATCTTTCTTGGCTATGGGTAATTGTATGTTCTTATTATACAATGTATTATATGGCAAATGCTGTTTTATATAAACTTGGTTACAAAATTGGACATAAAATAAGTCATAAAATAACGGCAGATGCTTTAATTGTTTTTGTCAGGGGAAAGTTAAAGAAAAAACTTTTAGAAGATTTTGAGGAAATAAAAGAAGAGGCGTTGGAATTAGTTGGAATAAAAGTAAACGGACTTATAGAAAGTTTTGATCATGAGAGGATAAAAAGGTCAAGGTTTCAGTATGAAATGGGAGCAGAAGTAAGAAAAAACAAGGCCAGAATTTCCTTAAAGAGAGCAAAAGAATTTGTTTTTGAAATAGAAAAATTATTGATGTAGAAGATGGCATTTATTGTTAAGAAAAACATACATGGAAATGATTATTACTATCTTAATGAAAACAAGAGAGTTGGGAAAAAAGTAAAGACAAAAACACTCGCGTATCTCGGTAAAACAAAAAAAGAGGCTGAAAAAAAAGCCAGGAAAATAATTAAAGAATTGAAAAAGCCAAAAGGAAAAAAAGAGGTAAGAGAGTTTAAGAAAGATAAAAAGAAAACCAAATTAACAAAACCAAAGATTTCAATTGAGGACCTTGCTGTTTTTTGTAAACGTAGGGGTTTTATCTATCAGTCTGCAGAGGTATATGGGGGATATGCTGGATTTTGGGATTTTGGACATATTGGTTCAGAGTTAAAAGAAAATATAAAAAACCAGTGGTGGAATTTTCACGTGCACCAGAGAGAGGATATTGTGGGGATTGACGGGTCAATTATAACACACCCAAGGGTTTGGAAAGCTTCAGGACATGTTGACAGCTTTAGGGATATTTTTGTAATTTGTAAAAAATGTAAAAAACCAGGAAAACTGGATAAATCTGAATTAGGCAGAGCAAGCTGCGAGTATTGCGGAGGAGAATTTGAAAAGAAAACTACCAAAGAGTTTGAGTTAATGTTTAAAACAAAAATTGGCCGGGACTCAGAATCTTATCTTCGTCCAGAAACAGCTCAGTTGATTTTTACTAATTTTAAATCTGTTTATGATAATGCAAGAATGAGATTACCGTGTGGAATTGCACAAATGGGAAAAGCTTTTAGAAATGAAATTGCTCCAAGAGATTTTTTGTTCAGAAGCCGTGAATTTGAACAAATGGAAATTGAGTATTTTATAAAACAAGGTCAGACATGCCCCTATAAAATTCCCGACGTAGGGGTTTTGATTTATTCTGCAGAAGCTCAAAAGAAAAACAAAGAGCCAGAAAAAATGAAAATTAAACAGGCTTTGAAAAAACACCTTATAAAAAAAGACTGGCATGCTTACTGGCTTGCAACAGAGTTAAAATGGTTTTTTGATTTAGGAGCAAACCAGGATAATTTTAGATTAAGGCAACACGCAAAAGAAGAACTCTCGCACTATTCAACAGATACCTGGGATATTGAATATAAATTTCCTTTTGGATGGAAAGAACTTGAAGGAATTGCAGATAGAGGGAATTATGATTTAAGCCAGCACGAAAAGTTTTCTAAACAAGACCTGAAAATTTTCGATGATGAACTAAAGAAGAAGATTTTGCCGCATGTTGTTTGTGAACCCAGCCTCGGCGTCGAGCGCACCTTTTTGGTTTTTATGTTAGATTCGTATTTTTACGATGAAATAAGAAAAAACATTGTTTTAAAGCTTCATCCAAAACTAGCTCCTATAAAAGTTGCAATTTTTCCAATTGTCAAGAAGCCAGAGTTTGAAAAGATTGCAGAAGAGGTTTTTAAAGATTTGGGAAAAGAGTGGAATGCTATTTATGATAGATCAGGTAGTATAGGACGACGCTATTCGCGTCAAGATGAAGCAGGAACGCCTTTTTGCATTACAATTGATCAGGATAGTCTGAAAAAGAAAGATGTTACAATCAGATTAAGAGACACAACCAAACAAGTTAGAGTTAAAATTAAAGATTTAAAAGAAGTTTTGAGAAAAGCAATTGAGGGACAGAACATTTTGAAACAAGGAAAACTTGTTGAAACAAGGATTAAATAGCTTTTTGTCGACGGAGATCTTGTATTAGAACTTTTTTACAAAAAGTTTATAAAGAATTATTTCTTAATATAGCTAATTAAAATAGAGGTGCTATAAATGCCTGCAAGAAGAAAAAAGGCTGTCAAGAGAAAAGCTGCTAAAAAGAGAAAACCTGCAAGAAGAAAAAAACCTGTAAGAAGAAAGGCAGCTAAAAAGAAAAGGGTTGTTAGAAGAAAAAAACCTGTAAGAAGAAAGGCAGCTAAAAAGAAAAGGGTTGTTAGAAGAAAAAAACCGGTCAGAAGGAAAAAGGCAGTAAAGAGAAAACCAGCGAAAAGAAAACGAGTCGTGAGAAGAAAGAAACCGGTCAGAAGAAAGAAACCTGTTAGAAGAAAAAAGAGAAGATAAAACTGCTAATTTTTTGAGCCAAATAATTTTTTTATAGTGTTCACTATATTTTTAAACTATTTTTTGTTTTTGTCTTTATGGAAGATTGTGTTTTTTGTAAGATAGCTAGTGGAAAGATACCTACTAATAAGATTTATGAAGACGATGACTTTATCGCTTTCGCCGATATAAAACCAGTTGGTGAAGGGCATACGCTGATTGTTCCTAAAAAGCATTTTGATAGTTTAATGAGTTTGGAGGAGGAGATCTCTAAAAAATATATATCTGCGATTAAAAAAATTGCTAAACTCTTAATAAAAAAATATAATGCAGATGGTTTTAATCTTGTTTTGAATAACGGGAGGGTTGCGGGGCAACTTGTTGGACATGTTCATTTTCATTTGCTTCCACGAAAAAAAGGAGACAAAAAAAGAGGAATTTTTATTGGCTAAGCCCCTTAAGAAGATTTCTTATTTATATATAAATAAACTATTGTTGATACAAAAATCCCTAAATTATTTGTTAAAACATCTTGTAGTGTTGAGTATCTATACAGAACAAATATCTGGTGAATTTCATCTAGCACTGAATAGAGGAGTGCTATAAGCAATGTTATTATTATATGTCGGGGTTTTAGTTTTTTTTCACCTTTTATAGAGGCTAAAACCAAAAAATTGAATACAAAAAATATAGAAAAGTGATAGATAGAAGCTAAGAGAGTCATTTTTGGAATTCCCGGTTCTTCAGCAGTTCCAGGAACCGAAGAAAATAGAAATATAGCGATGGCTATTACAATTGTAATCTGAACAGCAACAGACCTATTTTTCTCAAGCCACTTAATCATTTATTTAGTTCTTTTAATACCTTAAAAAACATTATTATCTTGCAATAT
This sequence comes from Candidatus Woesearchaeota archaeon, assembly GCA_964469785.1. Taxonomy (GTDB): domain Archaea; phylum Nanobdellota; class Nanobdellia; order Pacearchaeales; family GW2011-AR1; genus CAYPBR01. The sequence continues at coordinate 5,430 of CAYXYT010000004.1, forward strand.
ATTATAGAAAAATGTCTCTGGGGGGATTTACCTTCTGATTTTCTTCTGAATAAACCGAAAAGTTTATAAGTATTACTGTATTACATTATACATGAAAGATATAATTACATTTAGAGGAGATAGGAATCTTTGGATAGATTTTGTGGCTAATATTAAAAAAGATAGAAAGCAAGTCTGGCAGGTCTTAGAGAAGTTTATTAAGGCTTATCTTAAAAGGAGAAAATGACGTTTAATCTGAAAAATTTGAAAGAGGACGAGAGATTTGCATTATTATTTGGGATTCTAGCGGGGGATGGTTGTCTTTCTAAACACATTAATAAGAGAGGCACTGCGTGTTATTTTATTTCAATCACGGGTTCTTTGATAGATGATCTACCTTTTTTTAAACAAGTGTTATCGCCTTTATTAGAGGAGTTTAGAGGGAAGAATACAAATATAAAGTTTAGGAGGGATTGTAAAGCCATAGAATTTAATTTTTGTGACAAGGCTTTGTTCCATCGGATAAAGGACGCTGGTTTTCCAAGAGGCAAGAAAGGTCAGAAATTAATTATTCCAAATAATTTTTATGAAAAAAATTTGTTAAAATACATTATTCAAGGGTTTTTTGCGACAGACGGTAGTTTAGTCTTGACGAAAAATCCAAATAAATTTTATCCAAGGATAGAATCTATAGTTATACATAAAGATTTCTTGAAACAAGTTTATGATTATCTAATTTCTATAGGATTAAAAGGGGCGTATTACAAGAGCAAATCAAAACCAGATCCAAAATGGAAGACTTTTCAGGAGAAATATAGATTTCAGTTTAATGGGAAGAAGAATCTTTTACTTTTTGATAAGTTGGTGGGATTTGTTAACCCCAAACATAAGAGGAAATTTATTAAGTTCATAGAATATGATAAAGAATATAACAATAGAATGAAAGACATTCCCTTCACAAAACCAAGGTTTCTTAGGGTATCAATTAACGCTAAATTTGTGAGCAAAATGGCTGCACTGGGAGTCGAACCCAGGACCTCTTGCTCATGAGACAAGCGTTCTGCCACTGAACTATGCAGCCAAAGTTACAAAACCCACATGCTTTAAAAAGCTTTTTTTCTTAATGAGATTATGGCCTTAGTTAGTAATACAGACCAAATTGTAAATTTACTTCCTCAAGAATTAGTTTCAAAAATTAATCTTGTAATACAAGCTCTCGGGGGGTTGTTTCTTATTTATTTAATCTTAATTATAATTAGAATTTATCTAATGAAAAAAGAATTCAAAATGATTAAACAAATTAGGAAAGATATACAACTTATAAAAAGAAAAATTAAAAAATAATAAAAAAGATTTCTTGTTTTCCCGTGATTTAAGTTTTTACTTTTTCTTTAATGTTATCTCAATTGCAGATACATTAATTTTTCTCCCTTCCTTATTTTCAAATTCCTCACTGCCAATTTTTATATCTTTTACCTCTATACCGCTGTCTCTTAAGAACCGTCTCTTAACAATCTCTGCAACGTCAACAGCTCTTGTTATAAACTTACCACGGGCTTTTATTATTACCGTGTCCCTGTTCTTTGTTGTAAACTGCATCACTACGCTTGTTACATAGTTAAGAAAAGGCTTTGTTCCAATAAAAACAACGTTTTCATCTTCTGCTTTTTGTTGTCTTTCAGTTTTTTCTTCAGCCATTTTTCGTCTCGAGTTTATTTAATTAGCATAATTTACTTCTTTTTCAACTTGCTTAAATAACCAGCCACCTGATTTTGAATTTTTTTACTTGGCATGGTTTTTTCAAGTATTTTTTTGTTTTTCTCAAAATCATCACTGAATTTAATACCTCTTTTTATAAGTTCTTCGGCAGTTCTTTTAATTAGTTTTGACTTTATCTTACCCATTTTAATATATGTTTGAACATCCTATTTAAGAGTTTCTATTGCAGACAGATTTCCTATAGCGTCAATTAAAGTTTTTAGCCTTTTCAGTGGTCCACCAAGGCTTAATACCAGGTATTTTAGATTAAGTTCTGAAGCCTTTTTATCAGCTTTAACAATATCGTTTTCGTTTATTCTTTTTTTATTGTAGGCAAACAGAAGTTTTTCTTTCCCAGAATCTTTCACACGAAGAATAAGTTCATTTTTACTAAAACTTTCAATATCTAAAATTTCTATCGTCTTCTCTGATAAAAATTTTTTTACTTTATTAAAGAATTTTTCATTCTTTTTTTGTGGTTTTCTTTTTTTCCTTGGCATTCCTCCCAGCTTTTTCTCTGGTTTTTCTTCCTCAAAAATATCCAACTCTTTTTCTTTAGGTTTCTTTGGCTTTGGTTTTTCTTTTACTTTAACTTCTGTTTCTGGAACACTGAAATATCTCCAAAAAATTTCATCAGCTTTCTTAAAGGGAATTGCAAAATCTCGTATTGACCTTAAAGCAACACGGATTGCGGGATGTTGTTCAGAATCTTTTAAAAATTTTTTCTCTTTTAACAGCATAAAAGCATCTTTTTCTTTACTTCTGAGATGACCTGTAAAGCGTTCAAGCAGGTATTCCTGACCAGGAAGAAAATATACCGGGGAGTTCCCAACTTTCATATGACTTATTTTTATTTTTTTCTCAGAAACCAGTTCAGAAAGAAAAGCAGCTGCAAAAAGCGGGCTTAGTCCTGTCTTACTGGCTATATGAACTGGCAGGCCCGGCCCTTTTTCTTTCAATACAAGAAGAATTTTCTCCTTTATTTCTGTTGTGTCTTGAGTAGGCATAGTAAAGACAACAAGGTTTTCTTTACGAAACTTTCCTTGATCTTATTTAATTCTATGACACAAGAAAACACAGAGAGTTATAAATATTTTTATGGTCTTATCCACCTAATTTCATAATAGGTTATTTTGCTTTCTTCATCTACAATTGCTAAAAGCAGGTTTTTTCTCGTCGAGTGTGCAACACGATTTTTTGCGGCAAATTCATGCCAGGTTAGTTTTTTCGATTCATGGTCAACAAAGAGAATCCATTTTGCATGTTTTTTTCCTGGCTTAGCTCCTTTATCATAAACCCTAAAATCTGCTCCAAACTTTAAGGCTGTTTTTAATATATATCCACGATCTCTTAAATCGTTAAAAACAGAAGATTTCAGATGAATTTTTTTATCAAGCCTTCTAAATTTGTTAATTAAATCTTTTTTTGGGATTTTCTTATTTCTAGAAAGCACATCCATTTTCCCTTTTTCAACTAGATAAAGTGTTTCAGATAGAGAATACCGGACTTTCTCGCCAATTGGCTCTCCAAAACAACTTTTTTTGTGCAGCGAGTGAGCTTCTGCAGAATTACTTGAGATAAATTCTCCAACAATATGCGCCTGAATTTTTTCCATGTTTGTAATAATTAGTTGTGATATATAAAGCTTATTAAGACAGGATAGGGCATAACCGGAACTTAATTCCAAGTCGGGACAACTTTAAAAATAACAGATGTTAATATTAATTATGAACTACAAGTTTAAAGAGATTGAAAAGAAATGGCAGAAGAAATGGGAAGAGAAGAAGATTTTTCAGGTTAAAAGAGATAAGAAAAAGAAAAAGTTTTATGTCCTTGATATGTTCGCATACCCCTCTTCAGAAGGCCTTCATATAGGTCATGCTTTTGTTTATTCTTTAGGAGATATTTTTGCGAGGTTTAAACGTTTACAAGGATATAATGTTTTTTACCCTATGGGGTCTGATTCTTTTGGCTTGCCAGCTGAAAACGCTGCAATTAAAGCAGGAACACATCCAGAAACTTACACAAAAAAATCTATATCTAATTTTATGAAGCAACAAAAAGCAATGGGGTGGAGTTATGATTGGTCAAGAATGGTGAAGGCTAGTGATCCAAAATATTACAAATGGGACCAATGGATTTTTCTTAAGATGTTTGAAAAAGGGATTGCATATAGAAAAAGAGCTCCTTTAAATTGGTGTCCCAAGTGCCAGACTGTTCTAGCGAATGAACAAGTTCGTAATGGTAAATGCTGGAGACATGAAGATACAGACATTAAGATTAAACATTTAGAACAGTGGTTTTTTAAAATTACAGATTATGTAGATGAATTATTGAAGGGGCTAAAAAAGATAGATTGGCCTGAGAGAGCAAAAATCATGCAAAGAAATTGGATTGGAAGAAAAGAGTGGATTGATATTGATTATGAAATTGATGGAGAAAAAGAGAAGATTAGTGTTTCTACAACCAGGCCTGATACTAATTTTGGAGCAACTTTTGTGGTAATGGCTCCTGAACATCCTTTACTTTCTAAGAATAAAGGCCTTGTTCCTAATAAATATAGAAAAGCCGTGAATGAGTATATAAGAAAAGCAAAACAAAAAACAGAACAAGAGAGATTAGAAGAGGGAAAAAAGACAACAGGGGTTTTTACTGGACTCTATTGCATTAATCAGTTAACAAAAAAGAAAATGCCTATATGGATCACTGATTTTGTTATGATGTCTGTTGGAACTGGTGCTGTTGTTGGTGTTCCTGGCCATGATATAAGAGATTTTGAATTTGCTAAAGAGTTTGACCTTCCAATTATTAGGGTTGTTGTAGGAAATGATAGAGATAAATCAGAAATAACAAGAAAAGAACAAGTACAAGAACAAGAAGGTGTAATGATTAATTCTGGTTTTTTAAATGGGTTGGATATTCATAAGGCTACTAAGAAAATTATGGATTATATTGAAAACAAAGGTTGGGGGAGAAGAACTATAAGGTATAGACTTAGAGACTGGCTTATTTCTCGACAGAGATATTGGGGGACACCAATCCCAATTATTTATTGCGATAAGTGTGGAATTGTTCCCGTGCTTGAAAAAGATTTGCCTGTTAAACTTCCAAAAAACGTCAAATTTGGAAAAGGAAATCCACTTGAGACAGCAAAATCCTGGATTAATACAAAATGCCCAAAATGTAACGGAAAAGCTCGACGAGAAACAGACACTATGGATACTTTTGCAAATTCTTCCTGGTATTATTTAAGATACACTGATCCTAAAAACGACAAAAAAATATTTGATCCTAAAAAAGCTGCACACTGGGCACCTATTGACCAGTATATTGGGGGGCCAGAGCATGTAACTGCTCACTTAATTTATATAAGATTTTATACGAAATTCCTTAAGGATCTTAAGCTGTTGAAATTCGATGAACCTGCTTTAAGATATTTTACCCAGGGGATTGTTAAGGGAGCGGATGGAGAAAAAATGTCGAAGTCAAGAGGCAATATAGTTGAGCCCTTAGATATGATTAATAAGTATGGTGCAGATTCTTTGAGATTATTCTTAGTTTCTATTGCAAGCTCTGACACTGATTTTAATTGGGATGATAAAGGAATGCGGGGAGGTTTTAAATTTGTTAGCAGAGTCTATGATTATTTTGCAAACTTCAAACCAGGAAAAACAAATCCCGGAATTGAAAGCAAGTTAAATAAAACAATTAAAGACGTTACAGAATATATAGAGAACTTCAAACATAACCTTGCTATAATTAAGATTAGAGATTTATTTAATAGTTTTGTTGAAAACAAAATTAACAAAAAAACTGCAGAAGCCTTTTTGAAACTTTTACATATTTATTGTCCTTTTGTTACAGAAGAGCTTTGGCACAAACTTGGAAACAAAAGCTTTATCAGCGTCGAGAAATGGCCAAAAGCTGATATTAAAAAGATAAATAAAAAATTTGAAGAAGAAGAGAAAGCTGTTGAAAAAGCCATAGAAGATATAAACCAGATTTTAAAACTTGTAAGTAAAAAACCAAAAAAGGCTTTTGTTTATGCTGTTCCTAAAGAAAAAAGAGTTTATTCTGAAAATTTAAATTTAATAAGTAAAAGAACAGGATTAAAGGTTGAGATTTACGCACTGAACGATAAAAAGAAATATGATCCAGAGAACAAATCAAAAAAGGCTAAACCAGGTAAACCGGGAATTTATTTGGAGTAAAATGAATTGCATAATTATTCATGGTTCTCCATCAAAAGATAGAAGGAAAGAGAAAGATTATATTCCCGGGAACAAAAAACATTGGATACCCTGGGTTAAAAATAAATTATCTAAAGAAGGGATTAGTACTTTAGTTCCTTTGATGCCTACTCCTTGGAGACCAATATATGAAGAGTGGAAAGAAGAGTTTGAGAAGTTACCTGTAAATGAGAACACAATTTTAATTGGCCATAGCGCTGGTGCTTCTTTTTTAGTTAGATGGTTAGGCGAGACTAATGAGAAAGTGAAGAAATTAATTTTAATTGCACCCTCAAAAATATGTAGTCCGGATAAAAAGCGCCTTCGAGAATTATATAATTTTGAAATAAATAAAAATTTATCAGATTCTGTTAATGAGATTATTATTTTTGTTTCTAATGATAGAGAAGATATTAAAAAAAGTGCTAAAATTTATCACGAGAAGTTAGGAGGAAAATTAATTGAATTAAAAAATAAAGGACATTATACCTTAAGACATATGGGCACAGAGGAGTTTCCAGAATTGTTAAAAGAGGTTTTAGAATAATGGCTAAAAAAGAGGAAATTTTTGCGATAGCTCTTGTTATACTAGTTCTAATTTTTATTTTTTATAATTCTTTTGAAAAAAAAGAAGATGTTTGTGGGGACAAAACACTTTTTGGAGAGTGCTCGACAAATAAGCCGTATTTTTGTGAAAATGGTGTTCTTGTTGAAAAAGCCAGTATTTGTGGGTGCCCTGAAATTTTAACAGGACAAGGAGATTTTTGTGCCTCTCAGTATCAGGAAAATCCAAAAGAAATAAGTTTGAGTTATATTTTACGAGGACAAGAAAATACAATAGATTTTACAATTTATGAAGGAATGGTTGGTTATTTATCTAATTTACCTACTTCTATTAGATACACAGAAAATCAGACACCTTCAAGAGCTGATTTTAAACTTAGAAACATAAACGAAGACGAGCAGAGGGAATTGCTTTTACCACTTGTAATAAGAATACAAAATTTAGCTGATGAGGGGGGTGAGCAAGCAAGAATTGCAATTAGTCTTGTGCAAAACATTCCATATGAGCAGTCTAACAAATCTGTTTCTCTTACAACAAGCCAGACAACAAATTATTCCCGTTATCCTTATGAGGTTCTTTATGACCAACACGGAATTTGCGGTGAAAAAACAGAGCTCTTAGCATTTTTACTAAAAGAACTGGGATATGGAACTGCATTTTTTTACCACGCAGAAGAAAATCACGAGTCTGTTGGGATAAAATGTCCTGAAAAATATAGTTTAGCAGAGACTGGATATTGTTTTGTTGAAACAACAGGACCTTCGATAATTACAGATACTTCAATAGAATATGTGGGTGGAATAACTCTTGAGTCAGAGCCAGAGTTATATCTAATCTCAGAAGGAGGGGCTCTTCCGAAAAACATGTATGAATATGATGATGCCAAAGACATGAAAAAAATAAGATGGGGTGGATTTTTATTATTTAAAGAATCTAAATTACAAGAACTCAAAGGAAAATATGGATTGGTAGAGGAGTATAATTTAGAATGATTACCCAACCACAGCTTTTATCCGACGAACACCTGCAGAACCGAACAATCAAAACACTTAATACCGGAAAATTTTGATTATTCTCTTTTTTTAACTATATATCCACAATCTGGATTACTGCATTTCCATTTTTCAAAAACATCTTCTTTAAATGAAAACGGCAGTAAATATCCCTGATTGCATTTAGGACATTTAGCAAATATACAACCTTCCTCCGCCATATTAACTCTTACCTCCTTATACTTTTTAGATTATTTAACTCTTGCTTTTATTCTTCTAACACCCGCAGAGATTTCATTTAAGAACTTTATATGCTTTACTTAATGTTCCCTTTAATTCTTCTAGGGTTATCTTAGAGTTTATCCCTGCTTCTCTTAGTTTATCCATCATCTCCCCCGCGCTTATTCCTGCCGTGTTTGAAGCCTCGGTTAAAGAAAGTTTACCTTCTGAGAAAAGCTTTATTGCTGTCTCCAGTCTTATTTTTTCAAGACCTTTTTCTAGAGCCTCTCTCAATACTAAAGATTTGTCAACTTTGGCAATTTTTGATAATCTTTCTGCTTCTCTTAAAGTGTTTTCTGGTGTTCTCAATGAAAACATTTTCATCATTTTATTTTCTTCTTATAAAATTTAATTACATCCCCCTTATACCACCCATACTCTTCTAATGTCTCTAACGATTTTATGGTTTTTTGCTTATTAATCTGCTTTTTTTTGAATAAAGCCACAACGATGTCTAAAGATGTTATGCAAGCAATATTCAGTGCCTTAGCAGCATTTATACATTTTTTATCATCACTCACAATAGCAACATTCTTTTTTATTGCAAGAGCAAGCACTTCAGCTTCACCAGCCCACAATCCAAACAATTTCCAAATTTTTTTATATGATTTTTTATCAACTTTTTCAACCTTTAATTTATTTTTCTCTACTAATTTTTCTGTTAGAAAGGCATCAAATAAGGCCTTTTCTTTTCCCTTTATAACTTCAGTATAAACTTTTTTAGGCATGATAAGCTGATTTTTTTCTGTTAGTTTTTCTAAAATGGTTGCCTTAGCCAATAATATAAGGGAAGAGGCATCAATAACCATTGTCATACATTTTATACAATTGTAATACTTAAAAATCTTTCGCTTGTTTGACAATAGCCAGGTCACTCAACCACAGCTTTAATCCTCCGAACACCTGCTGCACTAGAACTTTCTTTTAGTATCTTAAATCTCCCAATTTCTTTTGTGTTTTTTATATGAGGCCCGGCGCAAATCTCTTTTGAGAAATCTCCGACGCTGTAAACCCCAACTATTTCAGGATACTTCTCTCTGAAAAAGGAAAGAGCACCTGTTTTTACAGCTTTTTTATAAGGCATTTCTTTAAATTTAACATTTAGGCCTTTTTTGATTTGCTTGTTAACAAGATTTTCAACCTTTTTTATTTCTTCTGGTGTTAGTTTTTTAGGATGCGTGAAGTCAAATCTAAGTCTTTCTGACGTGATATTGCTCCCCATCTGCCTTACCTGGCCTCTGAGAATCTTTCTTAGGGCAGCATGCAGTAAGTGAGTAGCTGTGTGAAGCTTCGTGGTTATTTTAGAGTAATCTGCTAATCCTGCCCTGAATTTGCCTTTTGTCGCTGTTCTCGAGAGCTCTTGATGTTTTTTCTGCTCTTTTTCAAAACCCTTCATATCAACAGCAATCCTTTTTTCTTTTGCTAACTCTTGCGTCAGTTCAATAGGAAAACCATAACTCTGGTATAAAAGAAATACCTCTTTTCCACCTAATTTTTTCTTTTTTGAAGCGAGCTTATTAAATTTATCCAATCCTTTTTCAATTACTTCTAAAAATCTTTTTTCTTCTTTTTCTAATTCTTCAAGAATTTGTTTTTTGTTTTTTCGCAGATCTGAATAATCATCATAGATATTAAAAACAGGTTCTGCTACCTCTTTTGTAAAATTTTTAATTCCAAGTTTTTTTCCGTATCTAACAGCTCTTCTTATTAATCTCCTTAAAACATATCCGTGTTCCACATTTCCGGGCAAAATACCTTCTGCAAGGATAAATACAGAGGCTTTAATATGGTCGGCAATAATCCTCATAGATTTTTTATTGTTTTTATAACTCTTTCCTGAAAGATGTTCTATTTCATCTATAATCGGCTTAAAGGTCTCTGTTTCATAAACATCTTTTTTTCCCTGCAAAACCGCAATTGTTCTTTCAACACCCATTCCGGTATCCACGTTTTTTTGTTTTAATGGTTTATAATAATATAAATTAGAGTCAATGAATTTTTGTATTTCCTTTATATTCCCTCTATAATGTTTTGTTTTTTTTATGCCTGCCTTGTTTGCTCCTTCTAAATTCTCTTTTAAATGATCAAAATAAACTACATTATCGCTTTTTAGATTGCACTTCTTTAATAATTTCTTAAAAAATTCAGGATTATCTTTTTTTATCTTCATCTCAAAAGTAAATACTTCTATACCATATCTATCTAACAATTTTCTTGCTTTTTCTCCAAAGGCGTTAATTACAAGAATTTTTCTTGTATCTATTTTATTTATAATTTCTGAAAGTCTTTCGTTAACCTTAAAATCTTTGTCATATAAACAGTGCATCCCATCTACTAATAGAACTTTCTCCCTTTTATCATATTGCATAAAAACATCATTCCAAATTTCAACACCCTTTACAAACATTTCAGAATCAGGGCCACAAGGGCCTGTTTTACCTGCAGGGCCCCACCAATTATCTTTTTTTCCTAGAAACTTTATTTTACTTATTCCAAGAGATTTCCAAATTTCTGCAGATTCCTCGTCGCGAGGAGCATTTGTATCACCTTTAAAACAAGAGATTGTTAGTTTTTTTGGAGCTATTTTAAGTTCTTTTGTTAAAAATTCATAACTCCATTCAATACACTCTTTTTTCCAATACCCACCTAGGCTCCAATTACCAAGCATTTCGAAAAAAGTAAGATGAACGTCGTCGCCAACCTCTTCTATATCTCCTGTTCTTATGCATTTCTGCACACTGACAAGTCTTTTTCCAAGAGGGTGTTTTTGTCCGAGGAGAAACAGAACAAGAGGATGCATCCCTGCTGTTGTAAAAAGCACACTTGGATCATCTGCAGGAATAAGTGATGTATTTGGAATTTCTTTATGGTCTTTTGATTTGAAAAATTCAATATATTTCTTGATAAGTTGTTTTCGGCCTATCATGTTTTTGAATAAGAAACCTGATTTTAAAAACTTACTGAAGACTACCTCTGCAATTCATTAAGCCTGTTCTGAATTTCTTGTAGTTGAGATTCTAAGTTATCATCAGAAGAGACGCGAGCTTCCCTTACCTTTTTCTGTTTTCTTTCGTGCGGGTGTTTTAGCATTTTTGGAACATGTAATTTTGGAAGAACCACCTGGAGCTTTCTTATTTTTATGTTTGTTTGTTTTATTCTTTTATATAAAATTTCTTTTTTCTTTAATTCTTCTATTCTGAAGAAATGATATTTTCTTACTATCTTAACAATTTTTAAGAGCTCCATTTGTAAAGAAAGAAGATCTCTTTTTGCCTGGAGTAATTCAACATATTCTAATTTCACGTGAATTAGCTCGTTTTCTTTAAGTCTTTTTCTCTTTTTTTTCATTCTAGTCTTTTCTTGATTTTAATTAATCAATTTTTTGTTAACCTTTTTCTAAAAGGTTAGTTTACTCTAAATTTCTCCCTGGTTTTGTCTAATCTTTTCTAAAAATTTACTCTTTACCTCGTCATGGTTTACTCTAAATTTTTTCCAAAAATTTATCATTTTACTCTAGAAAAAATATCTTTATCTATTCTCTCAATTTGCTCTTTCACAGTCTGGATTTCTTTTTCCCAGTGTCGAAGCTCTGTATCTTCATCTTCTCTTATTTTTTTAATATCTGTAAGCATCTCTTGTATATCTGAGATTTGTTTTTTTGTTTTTTCCAACAGCCCTAAACTCTCTTCAAATTTATCAATTCTGATAAAAACAGGTTCTTCTTTCAGTTCTGCCTCTTCAAATTCTCTCCTTAATGGTTTTCTTATAGGTTTTGGAATCCTTCGCTCTTCTTTGAGAGGAGCGAATTCATCTTCTTCAAAACCCATTTCACTTTCTTTTTTCCCAGTTACGGCTTCTTTGATAGTTTCTCGGGAAAATTTTTCCCCAAGAGAATTAGGCGGATATTGTAATAATCTAGGAGTTAGTTTTAAGGGGCGATCTTGTTTTTTTTCTCCACCGGGGTGTTTTGGTTATTTTGGAAGTTGAGGAAGTTCAGGCGGTTTAGAAATTTCTGGTGCCTCTTTTATCTTTTTTTTAAACAATCCCATCTTTTTTAAACTATAAAACCTATATTTTTTGATATATATAAAAGAAAATATAAGTTTAAAAACTTTGTTTTTTAGAATAAACCGAAAGTTATTTATTTGAAGTCCTTTTATTATGTAAAATGCTGAAAAATCTTCTCAAGGAGGTTATTGTTATTGTTGCCGGAAAACAAGCAGAAGAAATAGCTGATTTACTTTATAGTAAGGACCATGTGAATGAATTTTTAATTGCAAAAAAATTAGATATAACAATTAATCAAACAAGAAATATTCTTTACAAAATTTCCGATCACGGGTTAGTTTCTTCAATTAGGAAAAAAGATAAAAGAAAAGGATGGTATACTTATTTTTGGAAAATTGAGGTTATTAAGGCATTAGAGTTCTTAAGAAAGATCTTATTGAGAAGAACGGATCAAGTAAAGCATCAAATTAAAAGTAGGGAGACAAAGATTTTTTATGTTTGCGAAAACTGCAATATAGAATTTACTGAAGAGAATGCTTTATTGCACGACTTTGCATGTGACGAGTGCGGGAGGATTTTTGTGCGGAAGGACAACATCAAAGTTTTAAGACAACTCAAGAGAAGTTTAGATAAATTGAGAAAAGAGCTTGCGGTCACCGAAGAAGAAATTAAGAAAGAACGAGAAAAAGAAGAAAAGCAAAAAGCTAAAATGCTAGAGAAAATTAAAAAGAAAAAAATAAAAAAGAAAAAACCAGCGAAGAAGAAAAAGCCAGTAAAGAAGAAAAAACCTGTAAAAAGAAAAGCAAAAAAGAAGAGAAAGATAATTAAGAAAAAGAAAGCGAAGAAAAAACCTGTTAAAAAAAAGGTTAAGAAGAAAAAGCCAGTAAAAAAGAAGCAGAGGAAAAAGCTTGTTAAAAGGAAATTAATCAAAATGAAACCAAAAAAGAGGGTGATTAAGAAAGCTAAGAAAAAGCCAAGAGCTAAGAAAAAGAAGAAGAAAATCAGGAAAAAACTTAAAAAGAGAAAAATCAAAAAAAAGAAAATCAGGAGAAAGAGGAGATAATTCTTGAAAAAATGGTTCGTGCATATGGTGTTTATCCAAGAAAAAGAAGAAGTGTTTTTGGAAATTTTAGCGTGACCGGCATCTTAATTTTTATCAATATTGTTATTTTCTTTCTGTTCTGGATCTGGATAAGCTCTAATGAAGCATTCCTGGACTTTATTGCAATAAAACCCTTAAATATTCTTCAAGGAAAATATGTTTGGACATTTTTAACAAGCATGTTTATGCACGGGGGTTTTTTTCATCTTTTTGCAAATATGTTTTCTTTATTTTTTATTGGAAGTCTGGTTGAAAAACTTCTTGGACCAAAGAGATATCTCTGGTTTTATTTAATTTCCGGATTATTTGCCAGCTTATTTTTTGTCTTGTTAAGTTTGATTTTTAGTGCTGATTTTAATACTTACGCTGTTGGAGCCTCAGGGGCTTTGTTTGGATTAATTGGTTTTTTAATGATAATCACCCCTAATTTACCGGTCTTTATTATGTTTATTCCGATACCAATAAAAATGAAATATGCTGCTCCAGGAATTCTGATTGTTTTGTGGCTTGTTTCAATTGCAGGAAATATTCCAATAGGAAATACAGCCCACCTGGGTGGCTTAATTGCAGGGTTGGCTTACGCAGGATATATAAGGAAAAAATATAAAAACAAAACTAGGTGGATAAGCAAACGTTTCAGCTAAGATGGTTAAAAAAAAGAGCGGGAAAAAATTTGATTTGAAAGACGAGTACAGAAAAAGCTGGGATTACATCAAAAAAATAAAAAATTTTATTTATATTGTGGTTATTTTATTTTTTATTTTTGCTTTTATTGGTTTTTTTATTCCCACCCCCCAATTTCTTTCTGAACAAATCTTAAGATTTATCGAGGAGCTTTTAGAAAAAACAAGCCAGATGACTCACCAGGAGTTGGTTAGGTTTATTCTTTTTAACAATTTGAAAAGTTCTTTTTTTGGGATGCTTTTTGGAATTTTCTTAGGGATTTTTCCAATAATTTCAATTATTGCTAATGGATATCTACTTGGCTTTGTGGGTTTTATAAGTGTTCAAGCCGAGGGGGCCTCAATTTTATTAAGGATTTTGCCCCACGGGATTTTTGAGTTGCCAGCAGTGTTTATTTCACTTGCCATGGGCTTGAAATTAGGAACATTTATTTTTCAGAAAAACCAGAAAAAGTCTTTTGTAGATTATTTTTGGAATTCATTAAGAGTGTTTTTATTTATAGTGGTGCCGCTTTTAGTTGTTGCTGCAATAATTGAGGGAGCTTTAATTTTTATTTTTAAGTAATATGGTTAATTTTATATACTCTATTTTTCTCATAACACCATAATTAAATAAAATATAAAGGAGGTTTCAATGGAAGCTTGGCACAAATGGGTTATTTTTGTTGCAGGCATTGTCGCAATTCTTAACCACTGGGTAATTGGTTACTGGTTAGATGTTATTGGAGGAGTTGTTGCAGCAGTAATTGCCTTATTGTTAAAATAGATAGGTTTTTAGTTCTCTTTAATTTTTATTTTTTGTAATTTTTATAGTTTTTAAGATAGAATAAGATTTAGAAGACTTTCAGAAAATAAAAGAAAATTTTTTTTTGAAGCTGTTTATTCTTTTAGGTCACTTATTCCCAGAATAATAAGCAAAAGTCCAATTAAAAGCACAAGCCAGAAAAGCCCGCCCTTTAAGAAAACCCATCCTGCATGTAGGAGATTAAAGTTTTTCCCGAAAACCACCCAGGCATACGCTGAAGAAGCCCATGCAATTAGTATTGCTCCTATAAATAAAACCAGCCCTAAGATAAGTTCAAGCCATTTATTCATTGTATAGGTAAATACATTTAGATGTTTAAAAAGATTTTGATGATATAATATTATTTTCTAATTAAGGTTTTAGTTTTAGTTTTTTTTGCTTTAAAAAATTCTCTTGAGAATTCTGCAGCTTTTTTTGCAGAAAATTTTTTACAACTAAATATGTCTATAAATGCCCGATTTTTAGCTTCATCAAAATGAATTGTAATTGAGGAAGTTTCAATAAATTGAAATGCAGAGTACCCCTCTAAACCACCTTTGCCACACCTTTTTATTACGGGAGAACCCACAGGGCGCATATTGATTTTCTTGCACAAGTCTTTAATGAACTGTTCTATTTTTCTTTTATTCCTTATACTGGATTTATCGCAACCATGCAAATTTATTATAGCTAAAACACCCCACCTCATTGAAATAATTAAATAAATACCTTTTTAAAATTAAGTCTTTAAGTATTGATTAAGATGAAGCCTGTTAAAGATATTAAAATTGAGGAAGAGCAGAAAGTCAAAGATTTAGTAGAGCAGATGGGGAATTCCGGAGGATTCATGGCTAAAAATTTATCAGATTCTGTAGACATTATAAGAGAGTTTGAAAAAGAAAAGGATTGTTTGAAGTTTCTGTCTTTCCCTGCAGACATAATTTCAACAGGCACTAGGGGGGTAATAAAGGACATGGTTAAGAACAAGATGTTTGATGTTCTTATTACAACATGCGGAACTCTTGACCACGACTTGGCAAGGTCTTTTAAGGATTATTACCAAGGAAAGTTTGAATTAGATGATTCAGAACTTTATAGAAAACAGATGCATCGTCTTGGGAATGTTGTTATTCCAATTGAATCTTATGGGAAAATTATTGAAGATAAAATCAAAGAGTTTTTTAAAGATATTGTCAGAGACAAATCATGTATCTCAACCCATGAACTTTGTTGGGAGATAGGCAAAAACCTGGGAGAAGATTCTATTTTGTATTGGGCATGGAAAAATAAAATTCCTGTTATAGTGCCCGGGATAACAGATGGCTCTGTTGGATATAATATCTGGGAGCTTGCCCAAGATAAGGATTTTAAATTTGATCTTTTAAAGGACGAAACTCTGCTCAGTGATTTGGTCTGGAATTCAAAAAAGAGAGCTGCCCTGATTCTTGGAGGGGGTATAAGCAAACACCATGTTATTTGGTGGAACCAGTTTAAAGACGGATTGGATTATGCAGTCTATATAACTACAGCGCAAGAATACGACGGGAGCTTAAGCGGTGCTCAGCCACGCGAAGCTATTTCATGGGGAAAATTAAATGAAAAAGCAAAATATGTTACAGTTTATGGAGACGCAACCATAATACTTCCAATTATTTATTCTGCTCTTGTGTAAAACTTAAATAGTTTATTCTTGTAAGGAATCCATGCTAACTAAAACCCAAATAAAAGAGATAAGAGAGCATCTTTCCAAAGCTCAAAACCCTTTGTTTTTCTTTGATAATGATGCTGACGGATTTTGTGCGTTTCTCTTATTGCAAAGATATATAGAAAGAGGAAAAGGGGTGGTAATAAAATCTCACCCAGATTTAGCACTAGATTATTTTAGAAAAGTTAGAGAGCTAAACCCAGATTATATTTTCATCTTAGATAAACCAATTGTTTCTAAAGAATTTTTTGATGAGGTTGAAAAAGTTAATATTCCCACGGTTTGGATAGACCATCATAAGCCGAATGAAAAAGGGGTTCCAGAGTTTGTTTATTATTATAATCCTTTATTTAATAAGAAAAAAAACAATGAGCCAGTAACATATTTATGTTATCAAATATCCCAGAAAAAAGAGGATTTATGGTTAGCAATTGTTGGTTGTATTGGAGATGGATTTCTACCTGATTTTTATAATGTGGCTGAAGAAAAATATCCAGATCTTGTAATAAAAACAAAAGACCCTTATGAAATTTATTATAAATCCCAAATAGGAAAAATCACACAGATTTTTAATTTTGCTTTAAAAGATCGCGTAACTAATGTTATAAGAATGATAAAATTCTTAACAAATGTTAAAAACCCGTACGAAGTTCTTAATGAGGGTAAGCGGAATTATTCTATGCATCGTCGGTATAAAGAGATTAATCCTAAATACCAAAGACTTCTGAAAAAAGCAATAGAAATTGGAAAAAAGTCAGGCAAGATTTTATTTTTTAAGTTTGGGGGGGATTTAAGTATTTCTAGTGATTTGGCAAATGAGTTGAGTTATCTCTTTCCAGATAAAATAATTGTAGTGGCTTATGCCGGTGATGTCAAAGCAAATATCTCTATGAGGGGAAAAATAAATGTTCGGAATTTAGTTTTAAAAGCAATTAAGGGGCTTGAAAACGCAACAGGCGGAGGGCATAAACACGCAGTAGGTTCTAGAGTAATGATAGAAGATTTGGAAAAGTTTAAAGAAAGGGTGGAGAAATTAGCCACTCGACGATGAGAAAGCAAAAACAGAAACATATAAAAACCTAAAAATCATAAAAAAGTGCAATGAGAGCTAAGCTAGATTCAGTGTTTTGTATTGACTTTACATCTAGTTTAGTTTACGCTATAACTAAAATTATAAATACCTCAATTTAATTCAGCGTTTTTCTTTGGTCTGGATTAAGTTGTGGATAGGATTTCTTGATTTAATTTAGGTTGAAGAAAATAAATCTGCTGGATTTATTGGGGCTTTCAAAAGCAAAGATGGAAAGCCTATTGGAAAGAGACGAGAGAGTGTTGGTAGAGATGGAACTGAACTTGCTGATAGAGACGACTCTTCAGCTCGAAGATGAATTAAAAGAACTCATCATGTTATCTGAAGAACACTAGATGTTGAAATAGAAAAGAGGGTGTTAATCCTTCATTTAGATTAATAACTCTTAGCGAAATAAGTAATAACTTCTGTGTGAACATGAAGATTTATATATTAGAGTATTATTATTCTATTATGAAATATAAAATCCATTATAAAGATTTTCTGAAAACTTTTAGTGACGAACAAAATAAAGAGATTGAGGATTATAATAAAGTAATGAAATTGCATGAAAAAAGTTATTCGAGAGGGGAGATAAAGCGAAAAGTTAATGTAAGTATAGATAAACTTCATCAGTGGAGAAACACAGAAATGAAACCAATTTCTGTAAAAATCTTAAATAAAGCTAAGAAAAGAGGATATTTTAAGCCAATTGCAAAAAATAAGATAGAATGGTTGGCTTATTTAATTGGTTATAATTTAGGAGATGGCAATGTGTCAAGAAATTTATGCAATACATGGTTTTATGGTGTTAATTCTGATTTAGCAGAAATAAGCAAATTACTTCTAAAATTTAATGTTAAACCTGTAATTTATACATATAAAATAAATAATGGAAAAATGGCTGTACATGACCACGTGTTTTCTAGATTTTTAGTCTGTTTTGGAGCTGTTATTGGAGATAAAACTATGGCAAAAGTGAAAGTGCCTAAATGGATTTTAAATTCTAAAAAAAAGTCCAAATTAAAATTAAGATTTTTACAAGGATTTTTTGATAGCGAATTAAGTAATGTGAAATTAATTAAAAATAAACCTTTAGCATGTCAAGCTTTAAAACTTTATACCTCAAAGCACAAAGATTGTATTAATGAGGGAATATTTTTTTTAAAGCAAATAAGATCACTTTTAAAAGAATTTAACGTGGTATCTTCAGAAGTTAAGTTTGATAGAACATATTTAAGAGGCAGAGATAAGAGCACCATGCAACAATTATATCTTGTAATTTATTCAAATTATATTAATCTTTGTAATTTTATTAAAAATATTGGTTTTTTACATAATTTTAAGAGAAGAAGAGAGAGCATAAGAGTTTTGAGTAAAATTGAGAGCAAAGCTGTAGCAGAACTAAATAAAATCAAACAGTATAGAAAAGCATTAGAATTAAGGCAAGGGGGGTTATCTGCTTATAAGATTGCAGAGAAATTAAATCTAAAAATTGGAGATGTTAAATACTGGATTTATAAAGGAGGGAAACCTGTTTTATATAATTTTGTTAAGAGGAATTAATAACTTCTACCAATATAGACTACTTCTTGTGCTGATTTGTTACAGATCACGCATTTATCTGTTGGTTTTTCTTTTTTGTTTGCTAAAGTTCCTCTAATTTCTGTGCCTAGTTCTTTTTCAACATATTCTGCACATTTAAATCCTTTCTTATCTATAGAACAAAAGTTTAGTCTCGCTATCTTCTTATTTTTCATAGCAGTTTTAGTCTCGTTTTTTGTCTTACAATTGATTATCTTCCCTTTCATAGCTCTCTCTGCTTTTTCTCTCAGCCTTTTGTCAAATTCTTTCCCATATTTTTTCAATTTTGATAAATCTTTTATAGAGATGCTCTCTCTTTTCCTCGTATCTCTTACAAACAAAGTCAGTTTTTTCTTTTTTATCTCCTTTGCCCCTATTTCTAATCTAAAAGGAACTCCTTTCAACTCCCATTCGTAGTATTTCTCTCCAGGTCTTTTATCAGTTTTATCGACCTCGCTTCTTATTTCGAGAGATTTTAATTTAGTTCTTATTCTTGTTGATTCTCTCAAGATTTTTTCTTTGTCTTTTTTCGTAAAAATTGGAATGATTATTACTTGAATTGGAGAAATACAAAAGGGCATAACCAATCCTTTATCATCCCCATGCGTGGATATTACAGAGGCTAGAATTCTTGACATTGCAGGACCATACGCAGTTGTCCACAGATAATCTTCTTTTCCATTTTTATCTATGAATTTTGAATTAAAAGCCTTTGAGAATTTTTGACCCATCATGTGGGTAGATGGTTGTTGTATTAATCTTCCGTCGGGCATTAGAACATCTGACCCTACGGTATATTCTGCTCCCGCAAATTTATCCCATTCAGGTCTTTTCATAGGTAAGAAAGGAATTCCAAATTTCTGATGCATAATATTTTCTACCATCTGCATGTCTTCTTGAGTTTGTGCCTCTGCTTCTTCTCTTGTTGCAAATGCATCATGACATTCTATCCAATTAAATTCTCTACCACGAATTAGAGGACGTGTTGCTTTAGTGTCATATCTAAATACAGAACCTCTTTGATATAATTTTAAGGGCAAATCTCTATGACTTCTAATCCACAAACTAAACATTGGAGTGTAGAGAGTCTCGCTTGTTGGTCTTAATGCTAATTTTTCTTCACCCCTGACTTTTTCTAACCAAAAAACCTCTGGGGTAAATCCTTTTATATGACTTGCTTCTTTTTTTAGATTTGCTTCTGGAATTACAGAAGGCATAATTGTGGGTTTGTGTCCTTTTTTTTGAAGTTCTTCTTCGTAGAAGTCATATATCTTTTCTATGGTTAAAGCTCCCCATGGTCTTATAATTACAAATCCTTTGATGCCGAGTCTTATATCTACTATATCTGCCTTTTGAATAACTTGCGTATACCACTCTGAAAAATTTTTCTCTTTTTTTACTGTTAAACCCTCTTGAGATTTTTTCTTTGGCATGACCTAATTAGGTGAAATTAACTTATTAAAGTTTGGTTTAATTCTTGCTGAGAGATTTCATT
>CAYXYT010000005.1:0-192 GCA_964469785.1 Candidatus Woesearchaeota archaeon
TATTCAAACTTTTCTTTTTTTATCTGTCCAGATTTTTGTCTTTCCGGACAGAGCATCAAATTCTAAACCTTTTTATATAGATGATTTTTCGTATTCTTAAGGAAAGTTTTGTAAAGAAAACTTTGATGGTTTATTGAAAGGAAAGTTTTGTAAAGAAAACTTTGATGGTTTATTGAAAGGAAAGTTTTGTAA
>CAYXYT010000005.1:292-22237 GCA_964469785.1 Candidatus Woesearchaeota archaeon
AGAAAACCTTGGTTGTCTTTACTGCGGGAGTGCCGGAGTGGTCAAACGGGCCAGATTCTTTTTAGGTGTAAGAACCTAAGAGAAGGCTATGCTTAGGCCCTGGTAGCTTAGTGCTTGCGAAGGTTCGAATCCTTTCTCCCGCACACAATCTTTTTGAAAAAGATTGGACAAAACCAAAATTCTGACAAGAGAATTTTTTAAAAAAATTTAGAGTAAACTAACCTTTTAGAAAAAGGTTAACGAAAAATTGATTAATCAGAACCAAAAAAAGATTGGACAAGGCATAAAAGATGTTCCTATTTTATAATTACTACAACACAGAAAAGTTTATAAGTATCTAGTTCTAAAAAACTTCATGAGAAAAACATTAGTTGATAAAATAGCAGATGGTGTAAAAAAGACAGGAAAATTTATAGCCAAGCCGTTGGTTCCATTAAGTGTTGCAGTAGTATCATATACAGGATGTGCAAGTTTTTCAGGAGGACATTTTCCAGAGGGGCATGTTCATGATTATGAGTTTAAAGACAAAGAGCAAACTAAAGACCCATATAAACTAGAAAGAGTTATTTTATATGAAAACCAATTTTATGCTCAAATAAGAGATGAAAAAGAAGGGACAGAAGAAACACTGCCTTTTGTGTTTATGCCTTTTGATAAGATTGTAAGAGAAATTGACCTAGATTCTGGTGAGTTAGTATTAAAATCAAAAGAAAACTATGTTCCAATAAAAGTTAAAGTTGAAAAATATACAGTGGATGAATGGGCAGATGAGGTTGCATTAATGAAAGAAACTTCTAGAAAAACAGGCATAAGGGGTGTAAAAGCTAATATACTTAGAGAAATAAATGAAAGGAGTATTTATGGATTCAGTCTTATAACAACAGAGGCTGATGCCACATATGCTATTAAAACAACAAAAATTCTTGGAAATCGGTATTTTTTCCCACATGTATCAGACACAAATACAAATGAAGAAGAGAAACTTAATTTTTACTTGATTCCTGTAAAAGGAGCAAAACTAAAAATAAGAAATTCTGACGGAGGAATAACAATAAGAAATCCAAATCAAGTATACCGGCCTGTTTTGGTTAAAGATAAAGAAAAACCTAAAAAACTCGAAGAAGAAATAACTTCTGGACAGGTGCAAGAAATACTTGGTTCTGAACTAGATTCAGTAAAAGTAGATTCAATAAAAATAACTCAGTAAAATTTAATCCCCTGTAACCCTTTCATCTTCTGCTTGACCAGAGGAAATTAGTTTTTGTAATAAAAGATTTTTTAAATAATTCATGTCTTCTTGAGCATTAAACCAACCCTCACCATTAATTTCTTTATATTCATCTTCTGTTAAGATTCTGTCTTCAAAAAGCTGGTCTACAAAATCCTTATTATCTGAATATTTTCCTCTAAGTGTTTTAACTTTCTCTATAGCATTTTCTAGTGTCCAAACCATTCTTTCTGAAGATTTTTCTGTCTGTCCAAAGCTGTCTGTGCTAACAGTAATTAATGTATCATCTTGAGTTTTAACTTTAATAACAGAGTCTGGAACAGCCTGCCCATTTAAAGTTATAAAAATAGTGTCTTCTTCATCAAGATTAATATTTAAGTTATCTTCAAGAACACAGGTGTATTCAATTTTAGGGCAAATTTCTGCAGATTTAAAGAGAATTTGGGTCTTCTCTCCCTCTTCCCCACATTCTGGGAATAGTTTAATCACTTCTTCTTTTACATTTTTTTGTTCACCGCCGATTATCCTATTTCTCTCTCCAGTAGCTTCTTCAACATAGTTTATGTTTCCCTTGCTGCAATCCGTATTCCAACCATTATAAAATCTTAATGCGCGTTTCCACCCTTCATAATTTTTCCCAGCACATCCATAAGATTTAGGGTTAGGATTATACCTTGTAATCAGATAATCTATTCCAAAATTAACATTTTCTTCAAAATTTTCTACTATAACATTGGTGTGTACCTCCTTATTAATCTGCATAACTCCATAACTTTGTTCATCTCCCCCGCTCTTTAAAACCTCGTCAATCTTCCCGTTACAATACAAACAGTCCCCATTTCTATTTTCTTTGCAATGCTGAATTTGGCTTTCTTGCATAGCAACCTGCAAAACCAAACACTCAAAATTCCTTGCTCCCGCATCTCTCTTAACTAATTCATCGTCAATATTGTATCTGGTTTTCTTTTCTCGAGCAACTCTTAATATTTCTTCACCTATCTGTTGTTGACAGAGTTCCTGTGCCATTAGGGGTTGCTCGGTTTCTTCCTCAGAATGTTTTCGTCTTAAAAGATCATACAGATCTTCCATATCTCCCTCTTTGTTAAAAATTCCTATATCCCAGGCAGAACCCCCTGTAATATCATCATACTCTTTTTCTGTTAAAATCCCATCTTCAAAAAGCTGGTCCACAAAAATCTTATTATCTGAATATTTTCCTCTAAGTTCTCTAACTTTCTCTATCGAAGAATCTAGTGTCCATTTTGTTCTGCCTTTAACATCTTCTTCTAATTCTTCCTCACTAACAGAAACCCCCACATACTCTCCTCCAAAAATAATCATAGCCCCCTCGTAGAAATCTTTTCCTTCTAAAGACCCCATTAATTCATCTCCCTCAATTGGCTCACTAACCAGCTCCCAAACTCTTCTCTCTAAAGACCAATACCATTCCTCTCTGTACTCAAAGTAAATTGTTCCTGCTTTCTGTTCAACAATAAATAATCCCTCCTCATCCATATTAACGTCCTTGGTAACTAAATTTGGGTTGCTGAACCATCCTCCTTCTTTATCAGCACTGGTTCTATCAATTAATAATTTTAATCCTTCTGAATATGATTTTCCTTCTAAATTTTTTATAAATTCTTTGTCTTTTTTTGAAGGCTCTCTTATTTCAGTTCTGTATTGTGGCTCCCCTTTTATATGCCCCACAATTACTCTTTCTGTATATTGGGGATTGGATGAAACATTAATCCACTTAAATTTATCTAAAGAAAATTGCCATTTACCTTTGTAATATCTATAAAAGAGGTTATCTTTAGTGGTTCCATCTTCAAATTCAAAAACAGGAGAAACAAAAGTAATTTCTCTTTCTGGTTCCCCCTCTGGTTTCAGCTGTTCATAAAGATCCATAGCTAGTCTGGCATAAGCTCTTCCTCTTAAAAAATGCAGATAAGCTTTTTGCTGATTAAAAAATACCTTGTTAATAATATCACTTATTATTCTTATTTTTTGTTTTGGGTTTTTTTCTGGTTCTCCAATTTCTTCAATTTTTTCGCCAAACTCTTCTGCTTCAAGATACTTTCCTTCTTCTATTAAAATATTCATATAATTATCTTCAACTTCTTGTAAAACTGCCTCGTCAAGGGTTTGGATTGTGCCATTTGTAAGATATTTTGCTATATCTGGTGCATCTATAACATCTTCCACACTCTTTTTATCAAGCCAGCACTTCATCTTTGGGTCATCACAATAGCCTACTTCCAGCCATCTTGAACCCTCTTGTTTTGCATAAGCATCTGTGCTAAGGCCTGGATTATTTGTTGCACAAATTCTCACAATTCCCCGATTATAAATCGCAGGGTCAATTGCTTCTTCTGCTCCTGCCTGTAAATTTGGATTTGCTAAAACATATAAATTAGGTGTTCCAGACCTGCACTCTTTTTCTGTTTTAATATCTCTGGCTCCAGCTTGGCCTGCTAAATAAGTGTCTTCAAGATAATCAACTGCAAATGAGGTTGAAACCTGTTTAAATCCACACTCTTCCTGCCCATTTACATTTATACACATCTGCTGATAACCAGCAGGAGCTGTAAAGTCCTGTGTATCTGATCTATATTCTCCTTTAGGAATAAAGCCACCAGCAACAAATCTTATTGCTGTTGTGTCTTGATAGAACGAGCCACCAGGACCAGGCATCAAATAAACCCGATAATACGCAGGAGTATCTTCTCCAGCATATATATGGTAAAATACTTTATAATGGGAAATTGGTGGACTTGTTACTGTTGTGAAAGGAATTTCATCAAACCGCCCATGGAATTGTGATGGTACATCTGGTTTTGTTAGTGCCTTAAGAAACTTACCACCAGAGGGAACAACTATAGACATGTATGCTTTACAAACAGCACTTCCAGCCATCTCTTGTGTTGATCTTGCTTTAAATGCCCTCGTGGTTTCTTCTGCATAATATTGGGTAAACCAGGTTAGAGAAGATCCTGCCCTAGTGAATGCATCTCTCACGCTAAGATATTCTCCACCACCGCGAACATTTTGTTTAAGTATCATACTAACTAGTTTTGGAACAGCAATTTTTGTTATTGGCAGTGCTTGTCTCCAGAAAAAGTCACATCCATAAACACTATAAATCTCGTCACAAATTCCAATTGTTTCTCCTGTCTCTAAACTATGTTGCAAGCACTCTTGATAAGACTTTTCAACAAACAGCCATCCTTTAATTCCTGCATGAATTCCAGACAAACAGACGGGCACATAAACATCTCCTCCAAAACCAACAAAGTTTGGTAAACAAAGTGCAAGGCTTCCAAAAATCCCTGACTGGACAACATCTTTAACATGATAAGTTCCTCCGAAATTACACCTACTGCTTGGGCATACCACTGGATCGCAAAAATTAAACAATGTTTTGCAGTTTCCAGGAGACATAAAGTCCTGGCATTGTATGTCTGGAAGACCTAGGGCGGGCTCACCAACATCAACATAAAAAGTCCCTCTTTTAGTACTAATTTTAACTTTATCTCCAAGCCCTGACTGGTATGCTCTTTGAGCCTGTGAAATAGCATTACTAGCGTCTTGAGCTAAATAAAAAGCTTCATTCTCACTTAAGCCAGAAAATTGAGTATATGATCTTCTTTCATCTAAATAAATTCCCTGACAATCATCATCTCCTATACTCGAGAAAAATTCAGCTAAGCCATTCTCTCCAACATTGCATAAATAAAAGTTAGTAACTATTCCTGAAACATCAAATGATCTTGACTCGCCAAGAGCAGGGGTGGTTGATTTCATAGCTGCATACCAACCGTTGTTTAAATCAAATGGTACAATTGCGGGGAATCCTTTGTATTGGCCTATTTCATAATATCTAACTTCTGCGTTTTTGAATTCATTTTCATAAGTGGACCTATCGTATTTTTTGAAATGAGAATAGGTATTTTTTATCTCTTCTGAAAGTGCTTCATCAATCTCTATTCCACTGGAATTATAAACCTCTTTTATTTTGTACATCTTGCTTCCTATACTTTCTAATGTAACATAATATTCTATATTATTGAAAAGAATTCCCTGAAACATCTCGCCTTTTTCAAGATTCCCTAAGTTTTTTGGTGCTACAAGCCCGTCATAAATTTCTTCTTTCTTAGTTTCATCTCTATATGGTCTAAAAGTCACACCTGGGAATCCTTTTTCCTTTGCTTTTTCTTGTGCTTCTTTTAATCTTAAGTAATCCCCTGCATTCGCCTCAACATCGCTAAAAAGAGAATAAAGACTTTTTCTTGCAATTTTCTCTAATTCAGGGCTGACGTCATCAGACCCCAATACCCCAATATATACCTCAATATCTCTCAATTGTGCAGTGTTGTAATATGAATTGTTTTTCCATCCTTCATAAGATAAAAATTCTGCCATATGCTCAAGACTAATATCCTCGCCTTTTCCATCTGGATCTAAAAATTTCCCCCCTAATTGTTCTTTGAAATCTTCTAAAACTCCTGGAATAAAATGACCATCAGCATACTCTTCCATAAATTCATCTGTATTAACAACTTTTTCTAAAGACAATAATTTTTTTAATCCTTTTGGCTCTATTAGATGCCTTTTTTCTATCTCTTTAATTATCTTATTTAGGCTCCCCATTATTTCAGTTAATTTGTTAACATCTCTTTCTATAAGGGCTGCTTTTGCAGAAAGACAGTGGTCTTGAGATACAAAGTCTCCGGCATTTACCATGTCTGTACAAAGCCCATACCATCCATTTGCGCTTCTCATTATAATCTGTCTTGCAAGTCCTTTTCCTTTTGCATTTTCCCAGAAGTTTATAAGAGTTAATCCACCCCCTACTGCTAAACAAGCTGTCTTACCTTGCTCAACACGTTTACCTAACCAATCTGCTGTTTTTTGCCATTTTTCAATTGATTTATCTAATTTCTCAATTTTTTTCTTAATCTTAGTTGGAGAAAGATCTATCGCTCTTTTCTCAATCCCAATTTTAAAACCAAAGCTTGCGTTTGAGCCAGCATAATTAATACTCGGGACAACAGAAACAGAAGCAATTCTCTTTAGATTTGTTTCAACAAGAGTAAAGCTATAATCTCCAAATGCTTTTTGTTCATTTACCTTAAAATTTTCTATACGGGAACTTGTGATTTGTTTAATTCTTTCTAAATCTGTTTCTACTTTTGTTAAAATCTCTAATTTTGCTGAATCCTCCTTAACACTTGCCAATTGTAAATATTCTGTGCTATTCTCATCCAGGTAAATTCTCTGGTTCTTTCTAAGGTTAAATCTTGTCCTAGTTGAATCAGGATATCTTACAATAACTTTTGCACCATAATCTTCAAAAGTTGGTTCATAAATTCCTTCAAAAGAAATGCTTTTGAGCATATTATTAATCAAAATATCTTTGGTCGTTATTGTAGAGCTTGCGAGTTTATATTCATCTTCACAAATACCTGGCTCATCAGAATCTGGATATTTTTCACGGAATTCTTCACAAAGCTCAACAACCCCTCTATTCTGCCCAACACCTCTTGCTAGTTCTATTTTCTTACTTAATGACTCTTCTCCAAGAACCAAACTCTCGTCCTCTATGTGTTTCTCGTCTGAATAACTATCAATAACTGTATCAAAATCACTGGTTGCTTTTTCATAATAATTTCTTAAACTAACATTATCAGGAAGTTCTATATCTGTTGGCTCTGCAAAATCAATTATTTTTATTGCTTTTCCAAAAACCTCTTTTTCTTCTGAAAATTCAATTCTTTTAATATCTCTTCCTTTAAAAAGCCGCCCAAAATAATCTCTTGCAATACCCACAAATGCCTGCTCTCCTTTTTTACGTATAAACTCTACAAAAGGCACACCTGCCTTAACCTCTCCAGAATCTTCATAAGCCCCTGCAATATCTCCAATAGCTCCTAACTCCTGTTCACTTAGTTTTGGCTTATCCTCTGGGATTGCAACAAGATATATCTTTAAATCTTCTTTTTGCTGGGAGTATGCCTCTGTTCCAATATAACCTAAATAAACAACCTTTCCATCCCCGGTATAACCTAAACGCTCTCCAACTTCCACTTCTCTGCTTTCTCCATCAATACTTAAATTTATCTTCGGGTTAATCATAAAATCAAAAACAACCGGTCTGTTATCATCTTTGTAACACCTCATTTTTGTTTTTTCCAATACCCCTATTTTTTGAACCTTTATTGCCTGGCACCTGTTTTCCAAAAACCTTTCCCCCTGCGCAACCTCAAAAACATCTGCATTTATTTTTAACCTTGCTCTTGCATCTGGCGCTTCTACACTATTTAACTTAACCTGCAGACTTGCTAAGCAAAAACCCAATCCAGGAAGATAAATTTTATTTGAAAGCTGGCCTTTTCTAAGATTAACACTTGTGAGTCTCTTTTTTGCAGAACGAATTCCTGAAACATCTGAATAAACAGAAATTGATGCAGTATCCTGGTCAATTGCTTCTGCTCTTAGATATCCCTTCCCTCTCCAAAATCCATAATTTTTATATTTCTCATCAAAATCAGAGTCACTCAGCACTGGAAGATAATAATTTGCCTGGCCAATTCCCCATGCATTTTTAATGTCATATCTTATTTTTGCTGTTAAATTTCCTTGAACAAAATCAGGCATTGCAGATTCATCTGGCTGTCTTCTAAGCACTATAACAACATATCCAATATTGTTTAAAGCAGGTGAGTTTAGTTTGGTCCTAACACCTAAAGCAGCTTTTGCAGGATGAAATCCAATTCCAGCAATCTCTCTAGGATACTTCCCGGAAAAATAAATCGTGTCAATTGCCTCAACTTTTATCAAAGGATTAATTTTTGTTGCAGCTAGCTGACAAAATACAGGAACATTTTGCTCTTCGAGCAAGTCAGACCTAACAACAGCAGGTGTGCACCCAAAAGGAGCTATCTGAACTATAAAATCCTGTCCCGCCTGCCTGCACATCTCCTGGTCAATCATTACATCTGGGCCCGCGCCCACAAAACTTACACCTGGTGCAACATGTTGCACTCCGGAACGTATATATGTAGAACTAATAAAAGAGAGAGCTAATAAAATTCCAAATAAGAAAAACATTCCAAGCAGGATTTTTTTATTTATTTTCATCTGAATATTATATCCAAACCTTTATCTTCAAATAAAATGTAATTATCTTGTAATTGCTCAAATGTCTCGGGGACAGGTAGGCTCTGAACATTTATCTCAATAAAATTAGAGTTTTTTAATTCAGATTCTAAGATGTAGTAATTCGCCTTGCCCCCGCCAGCAAGCGCCTCTGAAACAATTTGTTCAGGCATATCAATATCAAAGCATTTTTTTTCTGTTAGTCCAAAAATCCTTCCAATACCAGACCTGGGAACTTCAGCACACTGTTCAATTGTTATTGCTTCTAATTGCAAAGAAGAATCTCTATAAATATAAACCTGCACTTCATACTCGCCCTCACTTAACTCTACGATTTTCTGACCAGGATAAGCAAGAGTTCCTGAATCTTTATCAGAAACAAAATAAATTATTGCGTTGCCATTATAGACAGTGCCATCAAGATTTAATTTAACTTCAAGAGGATAAACCTGCTCCATTATAATCTGAACATTTCCTGGCTGGGTTGTTGAAAACAAATACCTTGTATCTGCAAAACCATCTGCACTTGCTAAAACAAACCCGTTAACACACTGTGGAAATTCTGTTTGCAGCGGGCTTTTTCCCATATCACACCTCTCTCCAAAGCATTCATAAGAAATATCTGCTTCTACCTGGTTTAGGTCGGTGTCATATGTGTCCACCTGAATTAGGGTGTTTTTATTCGCGCACAAGCCAGTGGTTTGGGCAGCTGTTGCGCTTCCTTCTAATGCCTCCCGGGGATTATTTCCTTGAAGAACAACTGCAACCGGGAACTGGAATATTTCATCATCCTCATATACCTGAACTAAAACAGGGTATTTAACATCATAAACAAAATGATAAGGCACATAACAAAATCCAATCATTCCCAGGCCTGGTTGATTTCCAATCGGGTCTGCAATTAAAAAGTTTTCATCACTCGGATTAACCTCAAACCCGTGGGGCCAGTTTTTAGAATTAATAAATCTAACACCAATCCCTGCATCAACATGAAGATCTCTAACAAAATACTTATCTTCTTCGTCATTTAAAACATAATCTCCCCCTTTTGATTTCAGGGTTAAGGTATTGGCCTCGATTGCATCTTCTAAATCATTAAAAACCTGGTCAGCGCTCCAAACTTTTGGCGAGCAGGTTAACTCAACCCCGTCAACAGGAGCATATAATCTTAAGGTATCAACAGCATACTCTTCTAAAAACAAATTTTCCTGCTCTTGCTCATAAACTTTCTTCGCATTATCATACAACCTCCCAAGTTTTGAGTTTACAGAAATATCATGATTATTAATTAAAGAACTCTCTGTGCCTTTTTCTATACTTAAATCCATATCTAAATCAACATCCACTCTCTTGTCTTTAATAATAACTCTGGCTTCTGCATCTCCCTGGGTAATTCTAAATCCTTGTTCATAATACCCTGTAAAATCGCAATCATTTACTTCCTGCTCTATAAATTGTTCTAGCTGATTGGCAATCTCTTCTTTAGAAGGAATCTGCTCTTTTTGGATATTATTGCCAGAAACATAATACCAGTAAGGAACAGGATTTCCTAAAAAATCAAGCTGAGATGAAAAAGGCATGTATCTTGAACCTGGCTCAAATTCTGGTAATTCAATATAGCCTGCCTGGCTCTCTAACGCACTTATTCCTGCTAAGGTATTCTCTTCTACACAAGATAAAAAACTTATATAAGCTGGCTCTATGCTTGCAGGAATCTTTTCTTGTGTTAGTGTTTCTCCAAATGCAAAATAAAAACCAGTTGCTGCAACAATGATTATTGCGATTATAATGAAAATAGTAATTTGCCCCCTTTTATTTATCATTTTTCTTCTCAATCTTTAATTTTTTCTTTATCAGATTTATAATCTCTGTATTGATATCTTTCTCAATAACCTTTTTAAATTTCTCCCAGAGCTTCTCATCCTCTATAAGAAGTAAGTATTTTTTCATGTTATATAATTTATTATAAAAAATCTCATATATAAATGTTTCTTAATAATTTAGTTACTAAGTTAGTTACTAAGGAAGCGAGTGATAAACAATTATATTTATATATTTAAACGCCTAAACGTATAATATAACAAAGTTTATAGGAAAGTTAAAGGCCCTATAGTCCAGTGGTTTAAAGACGCTTCCTTGACGTGGAAGTAACCCCGGTTCGATTCCGGGTAGGGCCATTTTTCATTAATTAAGTTTAAAAACTCATTTTCTCTTTTCAAAATATGAAAATTCCAAAAACAACTAACAGATTCTGCCCATATTGTAAGAAAAAAACAAAACAAAAGATTAAAACAGTAGGAACAGGATTTCAAAGAGGCACACTAACAAGAGGAAGCATCTCTAGGGCAAGAAAAAGAGGATTGGGAAGAGGAATTGGAAATAAAGGGAAATGGGGCTCTAAGCCAGCTGTCAGTAAATTCAAAAGAAAAACAAAAACAACTAAAAAGACAAATATAATGTACACCTGTAATGAATGTGGAAAATCCAAATATCAGAAAAGAGGTAAAAGAGCTGGGAAGGTATTGCAGGAATGATGATTAAAAATAAATTAAAAGGGAAGTTGACGGTTAAGAAACCGTAGGTGTCTTACCATGGCCATAGCAAAACGTAAAAAAAGATTTTTTGATGTTGAAATTCCAATAATAAACAAAACAACCCAGTTGCAAGCATATGAGCTTAAAGAATTAGACAATAAAATCATAAAATATGATTTAACAAGAATCCTTCGTGGAAAAAGCATGCTTCTTAAATTAAAAGTTAAAGTTGAAGGAGAAAAAGCAGGTGCTTTTCCAATAGAATCTAGGTTAATGCCTTATTTCCTAAGAAGAATGGCTCGTAAAGGAACAAATTATATTGAAGACTCTTTTTCAACAAAATGCAAAGATGCTCAACTCAGAATCAAGCCATTATTAGTCTCAAGAAGAAAAATCTCAAGAGTTGTTAGAAAAGCCCTCAGAGAAAAAGCTCGAGAAGAGCTTATAAATTATGTAAAAGACAAAACAACAGAAACACTTTTTGAAGAGCTTTTGAAAAATCAGATACAGCGTCCATTGAGCTTAAAACTCAAAAAAATATATCCCCTAAGTCTTTGCGAAATTCGTATTTTCAAGGTTGAGAAAACAGCAGAAAAGGAATAAAAACGCTTTTAAACTAAATTTATCTAAGAATTCTGTGCCTGTGTAGCTCAGTGGCTTAGAGCACGAGTCTTGTAAACTCGGGGTCGGGAGTTCGAATCTCTCCACAGGCTTTTTATATGTCCTCAAATTATCCACCCTTTCACATCTGGCATATACTTTTCAATAAACTCCACTATTTCTTTTTTGTATTTTGGATTTAGAGATATCCCTGTGTAATTTGATTTTTTCTTAATGATCAGCCATCCTTTCTTAGATAAATCTTTTATTATCTTGCCTAAATTAGAAAAGCGTTTAAAATGCTCTAATCTATCATACTTTGCCCCCAATTTCGTTTTGAGTATGCTAATTTAAACATTAATTGAGCTTTCGCTAATTCCATTATAACAACAAAGAAATCACATTTTTAAATGTTTCTATAATTGATAGTTTAAACATATAAAAGAGAAACATTTATAAATAATAATATTTTTTAAATTATAATAAAACAAACTAAAACCACCTTAAACTAACAATGAAACAAAAGGAAAACTTTTCTGTACTTTTAGAATATTTCGGAGATACTCCTAAATTAAGATTGTTAGACTTCCTAATAGGCAATCATTTTTTTGATTTTAATATGACTGACATGGCAAAAGAAGCAAATATTAGTTACAATTCTCTTAAAACTTTTTTTGATGAATTTTTGAAAAAGGGGATTGTTGTTAAAACAAGAAAAGTTGGCAAATCAGAAATGTTTAAATTAAATATGGATAATTCTATGGTTAAAAATTTAGTTAAGTTTGCTTGGTTATTAACTAAAAAAGACTTGGAATTAAAAGAAAGGCCAGAAGTAAAAGAAATTCTATTTCCAAAAGACAAAGTTCTTGCTTAAAATTTTCTCAATCACAAACCCCTCGTTCTTACTCCTCCACAGGCTTACTCCTCAACAACCTCTGCCTTTCCATCATCAATCAAAATCTTAGCAATCTCCTCTGGCAATCTAGTCTTTTCGTCTTTCTTAAAGCCACCAATCTTTTTTCCGTCTAATCCCACAAACTCACCAACATCTTCTTTAAAAATAACGAATTTATCTTTAAACTCCTCAATCTTAGTGTTCATAATCTCGTGAAGGTTTTTAGTGCTCTTTTCAATGCATTTCATTAAATCTTCAAAAAGCTCTTTTTCAAAATCAAGCATATTTTCAAAATCTTTCTTAGAAATTCCGGTCTCAGCGGCAATTAAAACCAAATTCAAAATCTTTTTCCTGCGCCTTGTTATAAGCTCCTTAAATAAGGTAATTGCATTTTCAATCTGTTTTTTGGTTTTAATAATAACATCAGAAAAAGCATCATCCTCTTTTGAAGCCACCTGTTTCTTCTCTTTTAAATAATTTTTAATCTCTTCAATAAAATTATTCGGCAATTTCTGAAGTTGTTCAGAGTATCTCTCTTTTCTTGCTGCTTCATAAATATTGCTGTAAGTTATCATTCTCTATCAGGTAAACTGGGTTTTTTAATAATTATGGTGTGAAAATACTTATTTTACAAATTTAACTTTTTTCAGGAGTTCACTGCCCATCATGGAACCAAGACTTCCTTTTCTCGCTTCTTTCTCACAAAAATGCTTCTCTTTAGGTATTGAATTATTATAAAATAAAACAGGGACAGGCTCTGCTGAATGCTTCTTAAGTTTGCAGGGTGTTGAGTGGTCTGCTGTAACAAGAACCTGGATTTTCCTCGGAGGAGCAAACTTTCTTAAAAATTTAATAAGTGTCTGGTCAATATATTCTAACATTGTTTTCTTCTCAAACGGCTTATTATCATGTCCGGGAACATCTGTCTCTTTTATGTGTACATACGCATAATCTAGGTTTTTGTGGTTTTTTCTCAGGGTTTTGATTGCAAATTTACATGCTTTAGCCAATCCCTTGTAAAGATTTTCATACACATCAAGCTTTTTTAATTTAGGGTAATCAAAAGAGAAAACTTTCATTCCGCTAAACTCTGAAAAACCTTTTTCAAGAGGCATATAAGCAACAGAAAGCCAGTTTTTATAGGGTTTTAATTTTGGGATTTCAATTCCAGCCCCCCTAACTAAAAGATAATTTGCGGGAAATAAACCTCTTTCTCTTCTTTCCTCATTAATAGGATGCTTATCTAATACCCTCTGGGCTTTTTCTATAAATTCATTTACAATGTTAGCTGTATACTGGGAATTCTCGTCATCATCTAGGGTTTTACAAGAAGCAATCCTGGTTATCTCTTTTGCTTGTCCTCCCATATATGTCGCATCATTACCTGAAATATTATCTGAAAAACCCCCTCTAAAAACCAGGGCAGCGCGATGTTGAATAGTTGGTCTAAACTCAAATTTAACAGGCAACCTAATTTTATTTATTGCCTTAGCAAGAATCTCTGCCTCTGCTGTTGTTAAAGTTCTCCCAGCACGCCGGTCCATAACATTTCCGCTTCTAAGGGAATCAATTGTTGCAAAATTAACTCTTAAAGCTAAATCCCCCCGAGTTAGTTTAATGCCTGCCCCTTTTGCTGATAAGTGACCACGCGTGCTTGAAATCATCTTATTACCAAAAAGAGAAACAACAGCTTCATCTGATTCCGGGGTAAAACCCGGCTTAACAGGATACATAAAACCCATCTCACCCCGGGTAGCTAAAAAATCTAAATTAGGGGTATTTGCTGCTTCCAAAGGTGTTTTGCCATCAAGTTGTCTGTGTGGCAAATCAGCCATCCCATCAATGACCAAAAGTATGCCTTTCATATACATTCATAGCCCTTGTTCTTTAAAAGAATTTATATTCCCTGAGAAATAAAGAAAATAAAAAATAAAATAAAAATTTAGGAAATTACTCTGGCTTTTCAATGCCCATCTCTATGTTTTCTTCATCAACAAGAGGTCCTACAGAAATCCTATAACCCCCTATCATGGTTTCTTTATGTTCTCTTATTTGCTTTCTAAAGGTTTTGTTCTCTTTAGTTATTTCCAATTCAACCTCTTTTTGTCCGGTAGGAATAAACCCTAGAATTTTTCTCTCTCTAATTCTTATTGGCTTTATAAAAACATCCTCTTCAGCTTCTTCTTGAATAGCAAGGATTCCCTGTACACTTGTAGCTTGAACAACCTTCCCTTTGGCAATTGGGCGAACAGGAGTAATAACCCCTTTCCGATGAGACATCATTGTTAAATCCCATGTCTGGCCTTCAAAATCACTAAGCTCTCCCCTAATAAGCTTAAATCTCTCAAACTCTACTAAAGTTCCAGAAAAACTAGCTACTTCTACAGGTGCTGTATCCATGGGCATCTCTTTTCCATTAACTTTAAAGACATCAAATCTTACTTTATCCCCGGAGTTAGCTCCTTCTATCCTAAATCTTTGATTACCCATTGTAATCTTTCCAGATAAAGTTTCTTCTCCATTAACATTTAAAAGAGACAGACGAATTCTGTGGCCTTCTGTTTCATCTTCGTTAAGAATAAATCCTTGTCCTTGAAACAAAGGCTGTATCCCTATTAGGCCTGGAATCGGATTAGTTGGATTACCTGGCTCACCAAAAACAATTATCCCTTTAGTATACCTATCCACACTTTCTCCAGAGATGCCAACTACAAACCCTGCAGACCCTCTAAATCTAGTTACAACCTCAAGTTCAACAATTTTTGTTTCATTCGCCATCAAACTCACTCTCTCCTCTGAAAAACTAAGAGAAAGATCTGACTCTGGAACAGAACTAGCAACATCTCGAAAATCTAGTGCATATTCAAAAACCCTCTCCTCAAAAACGTCCAAGGGAGGAACATGGTTATCCTTTATAATAACATTATAAGAAGCAAATCCTTCTTCATTTGCTATCTGGCGAACAGGCGATAGACTTATTTCTACAATAGGTGGTTCTGTAGGAGTACTCTCTCCCTCTATTATTACTAATTCGTCATTCTCTGCTGATACAATCCCCCCAGCAAGAACACCTGCCATTAACAAAAAAACCAAACTTAATGAAATTACGGATAAACCGAGAATTGATTTCTGGTTTTTCACTTTATTCATTTATATACCTCCTGAATTTAATTAAAAAAAATAATTAAAGAAACCATATATACTTGTGGCTGGAACCAACCGGAACCTTATTTTAATCTTAAAATTTTGTTTTTTCCTTCTCCCTCCCTCGATATAAGCTTCTTCTTTTCTAGATTAACTAAATATCTGGAATAACTTGCCTTGGGAATACCTAACTTTTTTCTAACTTCTTTTTGCCTTCTCGGTTTTTTCATTAAAAGTTCTAAAATAGCTTTTTCCTTATCATTTATAAAAGGGAGGATTTTTTCTAGTTTTTTTTCTTTTCTCCCTTTGAGTTTAACAAGTAGAAAAAGCAACAAGACAACAATTGCGACCACTACTAACACATATAAAAAGAAATAATTTTGTTCTTCTTCTATCTCATACTCTATTTTAAAATAAAGCGCCTTATCCGTATCTATCAAATTTATTGTTTTTGGATCAAAACCAATTAGAGAATCTACTCCTTCTAAAGAAAGTATTCTCTCTAAACTGCCTGGAAGATGTATGTCTAATAAAATAGATTCATAATTCCCGAGCTCTAAACTAAAACTCCAAACCCCTTTGCTCATGCTTGTCAACGCAAAAGTTTCCCCTCTTAACATATTGTCTTCCAAACTTAATCCTTTTATTTGTATGTCAACGTCTGTATTTACTATGAAGGTTGCTTTTCCCCCTTCAGAGATATAAATATCTCCATAAATATATTGGGCAGATACACTTCCTATAAAAAAGAGGAAGAATAAAAACAAAACCTGTTTGTTCATTAAAATACATGATCCCTTATCTTTATAAATATTAATTATCTTGTAAAAATATGTTCAAAAAATTAAGAGAAAAAATCAGGGGATGGAGTAAGAAAGTTTCTGAAGAAGCAACAGAAGAAGTTAAAGAAGTAAAACTGCCTCAGAAATACGATGTTGCCAGGCACAAATTCGAGCCAGATCTGGAAAAACTAGAAGACCGCGGTTTTTTAAAAAAAATAAAGACAAAAATAAAAAAAATCAGGATTTCCGAAAAAGAATTTGGTGTTTATGCAGACGAATTAAAAATGCTTCTTTTAGAAAATAATGTGGCTCTTGAGGTTGCTGAAAAAATGATTCGTGATTTAGAAGAA
Source organism: Candidatus Woesearchaeota archaeon (assembly GCA_964469785.1). Classification (GTDB taxonomy): domain Archaea; phylum Nanobdellota; class Nanobdellia; order Pacearchaeales; family GW2011-AR1; genus CAYPBR01. Next base: position 16,984 of record CAYXYT010000005.1, read on the forward strand.
AAAATTGTCGGAAAAGAGCTATTGAAAAAAGAAGTTGAAGGAGAAATAAAAGATTGTTTTAAAGAAATAATTGAAGAAATTCTTGTAGAACCTTTTGGTCTTGCTGAAAAAATAAAAGAGAAAAAAAATAAGCCATATGTTATCTTATTTTGCGGAATAAATGGAAGTGGTAAAACAACAACGATTGCAAAAATTGCTGAATCTCTGAAAAAACAAAAGATTACAAGTGTTATGGCTGCTTCAGATACATTCAGGGCTGCCTCAATTGAGCAACTAAAAGAACACGGGAATAAAATAAATATTAAGGTTATTTCTCATGATTACGGAACAGACCCTGCAGCTGTTGGATTTGATGCAATCAAATATGCGCAAAAGAATCATATAGATTGTGTGCTTATTGATACTGCGGGGAGAATGCATACTGCAAAAAATCTTCTTAGAGAAATGGAGAAAATATCAAGGGTTGCAAAACCTGATTTAAAAATCTTCGTCGGTGAAGCTATCTCAGGAAATGACTTGATTAACCAAGTCAGATCTTTTGATTGGGCAATTAATATAGGGGGGATAATCTTAACCAAAAGTGATGTAGATGATAAAGGGGGGGCAATGATCTCTGTTGGTTATGTTACAAAAAAACCAATACTTTATTTAGGCGTTGGACAGGCCATGGATGCCATCAAAGTATTTAATAAAGAAGAGGTCATAAAAAATTTAGGCTTAGCAGAAGATTAATTTCTCTCTTACTTCTCTCAAATATTCTTTATTAAGATTTTTTCTCAAAATAATAGAATCTGATATTTCTTTTAAAAGATTGAAAGATGTATTATTCAATATTTTAGGATTATTAAGGATTACAACAAATTTCACGTCGTCATTAAATCTTTTGTACAAAAGGATCTTTCCAGCCAGAGACCTTAAAGAATTGTAGCTATTTGAAGAATTTATCTCATAAGCAATCCTGTTCTTTTTATAAATTTCAAAATTATCAACACAAATAAAAAATTGGTCTTTAATCTCTAATAAAGAAGCTCCTTTGGGTTTTGCCCCGATACTTAAAAGAAGATCACGGAGTAATCTCTCATCTTCATTAATTTTTTTGGATTGTGTAATACATCCTCTTTTTGAATGGGCTGCGCTCATCTTATTAAAGGAAAATTCTTCCTTCAAATTAATTTCTTGATCATTTTTAATGCACTCTATTAATTCTTTTATATATTTATTCAGATTCTTTGTAGACAATAATGTTATTTTTTCCTTATCAAAAAATAATTTTGTTATTTTATGTAAAGTGTATTTTTTATTTCCAACAAAAGAAGAAGTATGTGACATCCTCTATCGGCTAAAGCCGACAGCGTCCTTAATATGCGTGGTGCAATTCCTGATTCTCAATATATGAGTAGGCTTTATCAAAATCACTTCCGCATCCAGCACAAAAATAGCCAGCATTCCAAAAATGTCCTCGGGGATAACGTTTTCTCAATTCAGGACATAATCTAAACAAGATATATGCTGACAATCCTTTTATTATCTGCATTAATTTTGCATCACTCATTGTCCTCGGACAATCAACAATTATGTGGCTATGCTCGTCGAGAACTTTTAGGATTACAACTTCAATCTTGTGTCTTTTACAGGCTTCTTCAATCGCAACTGAACAATAAGTTCTAATTAATCCTTTTTTCATCATCTTATATCTATACTTTGTTGTTATCTGAATTGTTTTTAGATTGTTTCCGACAGAATTTTTATAGTGTTTGTACATTTTATTCCTCCAAAAGATTTATTTAGTTAGAAAGCCCTAGCTATCTTGGAGCTTTCAAGGAGGTTAGTATCTAACCTCTTCATACTAATAAATTTAGAAATAAAAATATAGCGCAATTCATCTGTCAGTTAAAACAGCCAGATTTCTTGCGAAGAATTTAAATAAGTGAGCCCACTTAATACAATATGACAAATATAACTTTATCAATTGAAGAATCTGTTTATAAAAAAATGCGGGAACACTCAGAGATAAAGTGGAGCGAATTTGTTCGTAAGATAATAAAAAAAAGAATAGGAGAATTAGAACAAATTAGAAAACACCCAAATCAAGAGAGCCTATTAACAATGCTTGCATCAGAAGAGGTCCTAAAAAAAGACTGGGATAATAAATTAGACGAAAGGTGGAATAATGTATAGCCAAAAAGATATTATTTTAATTCCTTTTCCCTATTCTGATTTAACTGGAGCAAAACAAAGACCCGCATTAATAATCTCAAACAGCAAACTAAATAAAACAGAAGATAGAATTTGTTGTTTAATTACAACAAACAAATCTCAAGATAGTATTCTTATAGAAAGAGGGTCTTTTAAGGAAGGAAATTTACCTTTCAAAAGTTGGATAAAGCCACATAGATTATTTACAATTCACGAAAAAATAATTAGAAAAAAACTCTGCACAATTAACAAGAAATTATATAATAAGGTATTAACAAAAATTAATAGATATTTAAAAGGCGAATGAGAATTATAAAATGGGGAAAAAATAAAAATCGGGCTAAAAAAGACTTGGGGGTATATTAAAGAAGAATCTGAAAGGGGGGTTGGGCATCTTATTGAAGGGCTTGCAACTTCATAAAAAATAACTAACCAAAACTCCTATAAACTTCTTATTTCTCTTTTTAATATGCTGGAAAAACTCGGCGAAGTTTTAAGAAAAGCCACAGATAAAATAGCAAATGCCATATTTATTGATAAAAATCTCGTTGATTCTGTTATCAGAGATCTTCAAAGGGCCTTGATTGAAGCAGACATAAATATACACTTAGTTAAAGAGCTTAGTGACAAAATCAAAAAAGCCGCCCTGGATGAGCGTATTAAAGGAATTGAGAAAAAAGAGCACTTGATAAAATTGCTTCATGATGAACTTGTTAAAATCCTTGGCAAATACAAACAGCTCAGACTGAAAAAAGCTAAAAACAGAATTATGCTTCTCGGACTGTATGGATCTGGTAAAACCACGACAATTGCGAAATTAGGAAATTATTTTGCCAAACGCGGAAATAAAGTTGCTCTTCTTGGCCTTGATGTGCATCGCCCTGCTGCTCCTGAACAACTAAAGCAATTAGCTGAGAAAAATAAACTAGATTATTTTATCGACGTAAAAGAGAAAGACCCTATTAAAATCTGGAAAAAATATAAAAAACAGCTGAAAGATTATGGTTTAGTTTTAATTGACACTGCTGGTAGACACACTCTCGATAAACAACTTGTTAAAGAGGTTAAAAAATTAAGTAAAGAGATAAAGCCGACAGAATCCATCCTCGTCATGCCTGCTGATATTGGACAGGCTGCAAAAAAACAAGCTCAAGAATTTAAAGAGGCTATTGACATATCTGGTGTTATAATAACAAGAATGGACTCTACTGCAAGAGGGGGCGGGGCTTTAACAGCTTGTGCTGAAACAAAAGCAGGTGTTTATTTTATAACAACTGGCGAAAAAATTAACGACATAGAAGAATTCAACCCAGAATCTTTTTTATCACGAATTTTGGGGATGGGTGACCTCCAGGCATTGATAGAAAAAATAAAGCTAGTAACAGATGAAAAAAAACAAAAAAAGATTCAAAAACGGGTTGAAGAAGGAAAATTAACCTTAAATGACGTTGTTGACCAGGTAAAATCAATGGGTTCGCTTGGAGGGTTTGAAAAGATAAAGGGGATGGTTCCTGGTTTAGGAAGTGCAAAAATCCCTGAAAACCTCTTAAAAACTCAGGAAGAAAAAATTTCAAAATGGGAGCACATCATCAAGTCAATGACTCCTGACGAGCGCGAAAACCCAGAGGTTTTAAAAAAACAAACTTCCAGGATTTCAAGAGTTGCAAAAGGCGCGGGCGTCCATAATAGTGAGGTAAGATCCTTGTTAAAACAATATGACCTCTTAAAGGAAATGCTTAAAACAGGTAGTGATATAGATATGTCTGAGGGAATGAGTCAAAAACAAATGCAAAAAATGTTGAAGAAATTTGGAAAGAAAAAAATGAGGTTTTAAAATGAAGTATAAGGTTTTATTGGCGTTGTTTTTTATTGCTTTAGTAGCTTCTTCTATTTTAGCTTTTGAAGAAGCGTCAAAGGTTTGTGAAGAAAATGGCGGTGAATGCTCTGTAATAACTAAGTCTGACTATACTAAATTAGGGGGTATTAATAACACTTATCTTGGCATTGTTGTGTTTTTGTTTTTAGTTGTTTTCACTTTCTCAGAAATTAAAAGGCCAAAAAAGATCAAAAGATTTATTATAAATTTGGGAGTTATTATTGGTTCAATTCTTGCTCTTTATTTTATTTATTTGCAGTTATTTGTCCTAAAATTGTTTTGTAAATACTGCATGCTCGTTGATTTTAGCATGCTACTTGCTCTTGTTGTATTAATTCTTTCGTGGAAAAGACAGAGAAAATGGAAAAAATACAGCTTCAAATAATTCAGCAGGGTGCAGAGGCCCTAATTCTTAAAAATAAAAAAAAGGTCATAAAAAAAAGGATAAAAAAATCCTATAGAATTCCTGAAATTGACGAAAAAATTCGTAAGTTAAGAACAAGGTCTGAAGGAAAACTTCTCGCAAAAGCTTCTAGAATAATAACAATCCCCTCAATAAAAAAAACAGATGAAAAAACAAAAGAAATTGTAATGGATTTTGTCGACGGAAAAAAACTCTCAGACCATCTTGATAAATTCTCGTTCACAAAACAAAAAAACATTTGCGAGCAAATAGGTAAATCAATAGCAAAACTCCACAACAAAGATATAATCCATGGCGACTTAACTACTTCAAACATGATTTTAAGCGATAATAAAATCTATTTCATAGATTTTGGTCTTGGATTTATCAGCCATAAATTTGAAGATAAGGCTGTTGACTTACATCTCTTAAGACAAGCTCTTGAAGCAAAACATTTTAAGCACTGGGAAGAGCTTTTTGAAAAAGTTATAGGGGGATATAGGGATTATAAAGATTCTAAAAAAGTCCTGGAGAGGTTAAAGGCTGTTGAAAAACGCGGGAGATATAAAGTTAATTAAAGACTTTAGAAATCTCTATGAGAATATCTTTTCTAACATTAAATGCATCTGCCCATTTTGCATAAGCATTCCAGCCCTGAAAAATTCCTGCAATTCTATTTTTACTTATCCAATCTTCTGAAAAAAGCTTAACCTTAAATTGCATGTCTCTTGGACAAAAAATAAAATAAAAACAGGTTTAAAAAATTTAGCCTTGCTCAA
>CAYXYT010000006.1:0-20335 GCA_964469785.1 Candidatus Woesearchaeota archaeon
CCTAAATATCTTTTTTTGAAAGTCCCATACTTTTTTAATTAAGATTCTATTTCTTCTTCTTTATGTAAGTATATCTTTGTTTTTATTTTTATTCCAGAAGGCAATTTGAATAAACCTTTCATATAATTTTTGCCTTTCTTATCAACCCTTTTAAAGCTTTGGATAGCATATTTTGTCCCTCTTTTAGAAAGATTTATTATGCAAACCTCTCCTCCTTTTTTTGTTTTTTTAAAAAGTGTTTCTATGGAAGATTTAATGTTCCTTAATTCTAAAAGTACCATTGAGCAAATAGTTAGATTAGCTAAATCATCTTTTACAGGAATTTTAGTCGGCAATTTCCCTTTTTTTGGTTTAATATATTTATGGTTATAGGTTTTTTTAATATATTCTAGGAAGATTTTGTTTATATCTATCCCAATATATTTTTGATCTGGTTTTAAAAATTTTATGGTTGTTCCCCACCCACACCCAATATCAAGAACTGTGGCCTTGGAAGTCTTTTTGTTTATTACTCTTTTTAGAAAAGGATCCAAATATTTTACTCTAAATATGTCCTTTTTTAATTCGTAATTTTTTATCCATAATTTTGCATCTTCTTTATTCCCCATTCTAAAATTCTGTTTTTTCAGTTTTAAGATAACCTTTCTTTTTTAACCATGAAATTTGTGTGTGGGTATATTTGAAAATTATATCTCCTCTTTCTTTATTGAGTTCCCATGGCTCTACAATAACTATATCTCCTGGCCTCAGCCAGAGTCTCCTCCTTAATCTTCCGGGAACACGGCAGTTTCTAGTTTTCCCATCTAGACAGTTCACCAGCATTTTGTTTCCCCCAACCCGTTGCTCTATAATTCCAATAATTTCTTCTCTTCTTGGAAGCCTTACTCTTACTGGCTTCTCTTCTCCAAGGCCTTTTTTCTTTTTTTTCTTCTTTTTATAATAAGCCATGATAATAAGTATGGGAATTAATTTATAAAATTATCATAATTAAAGAAGGACAAGTGCAAAAGGAATTCCGTGAATTTTTTTTATGCCTTCTTGGAAAATAATCCCTGCTTTTAGTGCTGCTTTTGTGGATTTTTTACCAACAATATTAAAAGTTGCGTCTTCAGCCGACATTTTTTTCATAATCTCAATTGCTTTTTCCTCAGATGTTTCTTCGCCTTTGAAAAAACTTTCTTTAATATCTAGCTGAAATCTGTCCTCTTCAAATTTTTTTCCAATTAAATCAGAATCACAAACTGCAACAATCTCTCTGTATGAACTATGAACTTTTACGAACATTCTAGTTTAAACAAGAAGAATAATTAAAAAGATTTTTTTGCGCCCTCTTTGACTGCTTTTTCTGCGTTCTCTTTAGACATTATGGCACACATTTTGGTCTTGTTACACTTTGAACAAAGTCCTTTTGCCATATATCCTCCTCTAGCAGTTTTAACAATCTCAGGGTTTTTCATTTCAACGCCCTTTTCCTTGCAAACTACGCAATAAGCTTTAACCATTTTTTCCTCCTTATTTACTTTAAATTTTTAATGAAGTTTATTTTATAAAGATTTAGATTTTACTTCTTACAGGATGTTTTGCTCCACACGCCAAACAATGAACAAAAGTTATGCGGTCTTCCTTGATAAGCCCGGTGTCTGGCTTGCCGCACTCTCTGCATAAAACAAACTCTTTCACGTATTGTTCTATCTTTTGATTTATCTTTGCACTTGGCACCTTCATGTTTAAAATTAATCTATCTCCGTCTTTCTGCCCAGAGACCGCAAGTTCTCTTAATATGAATTTTTGGAAGTGTTCTGGCTTTCTTCTCAAATGAGATATTATTTGAAAGAAATTTGTAAGAATGGTTTTTTTACCCTCAAAATGCCCTTTTATTTTTGGAACCTCGAACCTACTGCCAGATGTATCTATTTGCTTTACTTTTTTATATGCCTGCTCAAGTAGTTTTTCATAATCTGCCATGTTTTAGGGTCGCGGAGAGGGTTTATAAATGTTTTAGGCGTTTTCTTAATATGAATATAAAGAATGTTGTTATTGGGATTGCAATAATTATTTTAACAATTTCTGTAGCTGTTTATGGCATAAATACTTTTTATGATAGACCAGAATACGAGGATTTTTGTGACGAATTTAAACCTTATAGAAGTGTTAATGATTCCGGAGAGTGTGAAATACTAGGAGGAAAATGGAATTCCTGGGAGGGGCCGGTGCCTGTTGAGGAAGGCAGGCTGGCTGCCGACGGATATTGTGATTTAGATTATTATTGCAGACAAGATTATGATGAAGCAAGCGAAAAACATGCAAAAGTTGTTTTTATGATTGCTGTTCCTTTAGGAATTCTTGTGATTATTATCGGAGCAATTGTATTTGGATTAGAAGCTGTTGGAGCCGGATTAATGGGCGGGGGAGTTGGAATAATCTTTTATGGTGTTGGGGGTTTCTGGAGATTTGCCCAGGATTGGCTTAAGTTCTCAATTTCTTTAATTGGATTAGCTGTTTTAATCTGGTTTGCCCACTGGTTTAACAAACGAATGAATAAAAAAAAGAGAAGATAATTTATCTTATGTTTTGAAGGATATAAAATTATATAAATTGCTGTTTCTGCCGGAGTTTATGGGAAAACTTACAGAGATAGCTAGAGAAGATATTGACTTGTTAGTTAAAAGTAGTATAATCGTGGATGAAACGCAAAAGATTGTTGGTCATTATAAGGTGAACCCCTCTAGAGAATCGCTTGTTTATATCGATCATCCCTCTGCAGAGATATTTTCTCCTATTCAAGTATATCCACGAATTAATCAGATTAGTGTTGCTTCTTCATCCTACTTTAATATTGCAATGCAACTAAAAGAGGCATATGAAAAAAAGCTGTACGAGGAATTTACAATAAAGAAAAATTATGTTGAATCTTCAAAAGGGATAATTGAGGATATAACGTTATAACATATTTACCCCAAATATCTAACACTCCCTGGACGGGGCTCAAACACAACCCCGTTTTCAATGAACTTTTGAACCTCTTGTTTTATTATTTCAGGAGAAATATCACGTAAATTATTTATTATCTGGTCAATCTCAATTCCTTGCTCTGAATTTTTTATTGTTCCCAGTATTCTGTCTTTGACAGCTACAATCTGCTTTTTTGCAAATTCAGGGTCTTTAGATTTATTTTTTTCAATCTCAAGTTTTCTGGCCAGCAGGTATTTTGGGTCTTGTTGCTTGATTATTTCTGGTAATATGTAGGTTTCATCCTGAAAGCTTCGCAAAACCCCGATAATTAAAATTGTTTGTCCCTGAACAAGCTCATTTAATTTTTTAACATCATCTCCAAACGATTTTAATCTTATCTGACCAGAGCCATCATCTATAGTTACAAAAGAATACTGCTTTTCTCCAGAGCTTTCAAATTTTTCTATAACATTTGCAACAACATTTACTCTTGAAATATTTTTTCCGTCTAAATCTAAATTGACAAATCTCTCCCCCTCCATTACAGGCCTTCCCGATAAAATATCCCCTATTCTGAGTTTAAATGCAATATGCCGTTTGAATCTGTCTTCTCCATTACTCATTCTTGAAAAAATTGACAAGTGTTTTTAAAGATTTGTGGGTTTTGAGATTCAAGTCCTACCAACATAACCCCGTCTTGGTTTGAAAATCTCTCCCTGGGCTGTTAGTTTCTCAATAGCATCGTCAATTTCATCTTTTGAGAGCTTGTCTTCAAGCTCTTTTTCAATCTCTTCAATAGGGATCATTTTCCCAAGCGTGCTTTCCAGCTGTGTTATCACATCTCTAACTGTAAAGATTTTGCTTCTTTGCGATGAAGTGATGCCTGTTGTTATCTTATCAATATCAAAGGTTTTGGACTCATAATCATAACCAACCTGCATTAAATAATATTTCATTATTTCTATTGCTATTTCTGCATCTTCTTTCAATACAAATTCTCTTAAATGAATTCTTGCTGATGCCTCTGACATTCTTATTAAAGCCTGAAGCTGTCTTGCAGAAATTGGAATTGGTCTAAGAACTGCTTCAGATGTAACAGGCCTGTTTCTTAGATCAACATAAAAACTTTTTATTGCATCAATAGCCTCCTCAGTTAGTTTTGGTTTCACTTTCTGCTTAGTATAAGCAACATATTTTCTGAAAAGTTCCCTTGGAACTGTCATAACTTCTCCTGGTTTCTGATGTTCATGAAGAACATGCATTGCAATTTTTTCATCTTTATCTCTGTGGGGAATATCTCTTAGAGTGAAAATAACATCAAATCTATTAATCAGTGTTGGAGGAAGATCAATTTGTTGTGCAATTGCCTGATAAGGATCAAATCTTCCAAATTTCGGATTTGCAGCAGCCAGTACAGAAGTCTCTGCACGCAAAGATGCCTGCACATTAGCTTTGCTTATAGTTATAGATTGCTGCTCCATCGCCTCGTGCATAGCACTTCTATCATTCGGGTCCATTTTCTCAAGTTCGTCAATACATATAAGGCCTTTATTTGCTAAAACCATTGCACCTGCTTCAAGACTCCAACCTCTTAGATACTCGTCACGAACAACTGTTGCGGTAATGCCTGCGCCAGAAGCACTTTTCCCGACAACATACCTTCCTTTCGGCGAAATTTTACCCATAAATGTTAGTGTTGCAGATTTTGCCGTGCCTGGGTCCCCCACTAATAAGACATGTATGTCCCCTCTGCTGCGCTGTCCGTCTGCAAGTAACTTTTTAACCCCCCCAAATAATTGCAAGACAAGAGCTTTTTTTATTTCTTCATACCCCCAGACACTTGGAACAATACTTTTTGCTAGTTTCTCAAATATTTTTGGATCTCTTGAAAGCTCAAGAATTTGTTTTTCATCTTCTTCTTTTATATCAAATTCTTCAAAAGTTTCTTCTAGAGGAATTAAATTATTAGCTTCTATTGCAAGTTCAAATCTTGTTGAGAGTCCGCCAGAACGAATCGGAACAGAAACTTCTTTTAGTGTTCCAATAACCTTGATTCTGCTTCCAGGAGTTGTTTTCTCTTCCATTTTTGGCTCAACAAGGTCTTCTTTTAAAAATATGTTAATTCGTTTTGGTTGCTCACCACCTGTAAGAGATTCTGGAACTTCCTCAATAACTAGTCTTTGAGTGTCAACCATTTCCTTACTCAATAACTTAAATCCACCACGCCTTCCACAAGAGCATCTGCTTGGCTCCCGAAACTTCTTTTCAACCTGCAATACAGAAATAACAGTGCCACAACTGGGGCACTCAAACCTGGCGTTAACTACCTGGGGTCTGACGTCTGAGCTCTGTCTTACAAGCCCTTCAATAATAATTAGTTCATTTAGATGTTTAGACCTAATGTCCCTAACCTTAATTTCCTGACTTTTTGGTAAATTATACAATCTTACACGAACATTACTCACAAGACCAGACTCTTCTATAGCCAGCTCCAGCACTCTTAAAATTTCTTCTGGATTTGACAAGATTTCATCTGAAAGCTTATTTGAGAATGCGGTAAGCACCATAAAATCAATATAAATTACATTAGCAGCCTTTCTGAGAGACTCGCCAACATCTTTTTTATAGAACTCAAAGAAGTTTTTTGCCTCAATTACTAATTCTTCTGTTTTTGGTTTTTGCTGAGTTTCTTGCTTATCCATAATAGAGAAAGGAAGCCCCTGGTTTTTATAGATTTATGTATACAATTAGATATAATAACATAGAATTATCTTTTTTGGGGGGTGAAAGCAGAAAATCACTTCTTATAGTTCTTCAGGGCAACTTTCACATCCTTGAGCACCTGAGCCATGCTGAATTCAAGCTGCTTTCTGTTCTTTGTTCCTGTGCAGACAAGCTTCCCATTGCTGAAAAGCAAGAAAGTGGCGTTTGGCTCAATAAGCTTGTAAACCAGTCCGGGAAACTGTTCTGGCTCGTATTCTGTATTTTCCATTTCTAAGGCGAGGAAATTCAGATTAAGTTGCAGGTCAATTGAACCAGAAGCAACAATATTTTGAACAGTAATTCTTGGTTTTGTGGTTACATTAACATTTATTTTTCTAAGCTGCTTTATAACAGCTTTTATAACTTTTCGAACCTGCCCAACAGATTTTGTCCCTGTGCAGACAAGATTCCCAGAACTGAAAACAAGAACAGCTGATTTTGGTTCTCTGATTCTTAAAACAAGACCAGGGAAAGTTTCTGGATTATATTCTGTATTTGGCTGGGTTCGAGCAAGTTTTGTCAGTGGAACAGGCTTTTCAAGAGCAGTTGTTGCAACAATATTTTGAATCTTATACTTTCTTTTTCTTCCTCTGGGTTTTTTTGCCCCTGGCTTTTTTCTCTTGGACTTTGTTTTCTTTTTAGATTTTGTTTTCGGCTTTGCTTTTTTTAATCTGATTTTTCTTGTTTTTTTAATTTTTTTCTTAGGCATTTTATTTAAAGTGTTGGTTTTGTCTAATCTTTTTTAAAAAGATTAATTTTTAAAGAAAAATTCATTTATAAATGTTTATAAATGGCTCGACGATGAAAAACTAACCATATCTCCAGTTTCTCTTTTGTTTTTCATAATCTCTTTTTACTTCGCCTAGCGTAGCAACATCACTAGGCCCTTTATCAGGACGTAGAGCTGTAAATCTCGGAAACCTCAGAGCAAAACCAGAATTATAATTGGGTGATTTTTGAATTTCTTGATATGTTACAGAAACAACAATTTTCGGTTTAACCCTTACTTTTTTACCTTTCTCCTCAACAATTAATGGTTTAAGTTTTTTTGTTAATTCTCCGAACGAAATGCCTTGCTCTTTTTTTTCTTTTATGCCGGTTCCCATTTTTCCTATTTCAAGGAATTTTTCTTTATCTCTGCATGCAAGAACAAAACTTGAAAGCCAGTCAAAACGTTTTCCTGTTCCGTATTCTGCACCAACAATAATCAAATCAAGATCTTTCAGTTCTGGCTTTACTTTTAACATATGACCAACCCTGCTGCCTGGTTGATAAACAGCTTCAAGGTTTTTCATCATAACCCCCTCCTGATTAGTTTTAAGAGCTTTCTTGTAAAACACCTCGGCTTTTTTTACATCACTAGTAATTATTTGTTTTGCAGAAACAATTTTGTAAGGATGATTTTTAATTATTTTTTTAAGCAGAAGTGTTCTTTTTTTGAAGGGTTTGCTGATCATTGATTTACCATTATAATATATAATATCAAAGACATTTATTTCTACAGGAAGTTTTTTTTGCAGCTCTTCAATATTATATTTTCTTCTAATACGCTGAGATATTTCCTGGAATGGCCGGTATCCCTTTGTTTTTCTCTCAAAACCAACTGCTTCTGAATCAAGAATAAATGATTTTCCTTTAACATATTTTTTAATATATTCTGTAACTTCTGGAAATTGTTTAGTTACATTTTCTAAGCGACGGGTGAATAAAGTAATTTTATCATCTTTTTTGTGAATTAATAACCTAACTCCATCATATTTAAATTCTATAGCACACGGCTTTCCTAATTTCTCAAATCCGTGTTCAATTGTTTTTACTTTTTGAGCAAGCATAACTTTCACAGGTTTACCAACCCCCAGAGATATTTTACTGAGGTGTTTTAATTTGCCTTCTTTTACAGCATCAAATACAACCGCCACATCATTTGATTTGTTAATTGCATCCTGGATTTTTTTGGCCGCCTCTTTATCCTTTCCAAAAAATGCAGAAGCCAGTGCTTCCCTGACACTACTTTCCTTAATCCCAATCCTTAAATCTCCAATTAGTGTTCTCACAAGATAAACTGCTTCAAGTGGAGATGCAGAAGTTAATAGCTCTGTTATTAAAGAAATTTTTCTGTTTACTGTGCCTTTTCCCTCAAGTTCTGGAAGTTTTCGCAGATTTGTCAAAACCTTTTCTGTTGTTAATTTATAAGTGTGAAGAGTTGATTGTTTTTTCTTTTTTGTTAGTTTCTCAGCAACCCTACCAAGGTCTCCAAGAGATTTCCAGTCTTTTAGAACCTGATTTGCTTCTGTCCCTGTTGCCTTAGATATAGCTTTTATTGTTAATTGGTTGCTTATACCTATTTTGCGCTCGTCGTATTCAGGATAAATATCTCCAAGCAATAAATAAAGAACCTCGCGGTCTTTTTCAGAAACTTGTTTTAAAAATTTGGATAAAATATCAATCTTTTCAAGGCGTTTTGTCGTTGCACTAAGCTCTTCATATAATCTGGCAAGTTTTGAATATTTCATAAAGAAATTAAGAAACCGATATTTTTAAGAGTTCGTATGAAAAATCCAATTTACAAAAAGCCAAAAGGTTTATATAGTTTGTTTACAATATAGTTAAAACGTAAACAATGAAAAATGACAACGCCGATTGTTGCAAGAGTAGAATCCAAATTAGCTAAGGACATAGAATATTTTTCAAAGATTGAAAAATTGGACAAGTCTGCCACAATTAGAAGGCTATTAACTAAAGCTGTAAAACAAGAAAAAATGAACTTAGCTCTAGAGAGATATAGAAAAGATGAAATATCAATAGCAAGAGCAGCAGAAATAGCCAATATACCTTTAGCAGACATGCTAAGAAAAGCAGCAGAAAATAAAATACCCTTACATTACAATAAAGAAGATTTGTTAAGGGATTTTAAAGCATAAAGATGATTATCAGTAATACTTCTCCTTTAATTCACTTAGCTAAAGTTGGAAAATTAGAATTATTAAAGAAGTTGTTTAAAACACTTCTAATTCCTCATTCCGTTTATGGGGAAATAATGAAACATCCAAGAAATACAGAAACAATAATTATAAAGAAAGCGGAAAAAGAAGGTTGGCTAAGAATAAAAAGAGTTACATTAAGAGGTCAACTAAAAAAATTTTCTACAGTTGCTAGAACAGAATTAGAAGTAATTGCTTTAGCAGTAAAAAAGAAAACCATAGCACTTATAGATGATAAAAATGCTGTTCAGATAGCTAATATTTTCAATGTAGATGTTCATGGAACACTATTCATTATTTTAAGAGCAGTAAAGCAAAAACTATTAACAAAAAAAGAAGCAATTAACACATTAAATAAGATGATGGAGAATGAGTTTTATTTATCAAATGATGTTTATGCATTATTTCTTAATTTACTAAGCGGATTAACTTAAATTTCCTTTAAGATTACTTCCCTCTTCTTCCTCTAGCTCTTATAGAGGGTCTTACTTTCATTTCACGACTCTTTTTCCTCAAGCCACGAGATTTTTTTGCCGCACTTGTCAATCCCCGCATTGCTCTTTTTTTATGCCCTGGTTTTGTTATCCAGTTTATTGTCTTGTCTTTTTTTATTTCTGGTTTGCTTGAGTCAACCATAATAACCTCGTAAAAATAATGTATTCCGTCTTTACCAATTAGATATGAATTTAAAACCTCAAGGTTTGTGTATTTTCTTGCAACACGCTGTTCTGCAATCCACCTATAATTCATGCCAAGAGTTTTTCTTGTATGCATTCTTTTACTTCTTCTTCCTTTTCTTGGACGTGGTCTTTTATGACCGCCACGTTTTACTCTGACCCTTATCACAACAAAACCTTTTTTATCTTTATAACCAAGGGCTCGAGCACGGTCTAACCTAAGTGGTTTGTCAACTTTTACAAATCTGGGAGATTTTCTCCATACAATCATGCGCTCTCTGAGTGTAGACTTATCTGGTTTTTTCCATGCTTCACGTAGATAGTGGTAAAATCCTCGCGCCATAAATATTTGATAGAAAAATGATTTTTAAAACTTGGGGTTTATTTTAGCAAAACATTTAAAATTGGTATTTGTGATTAAGTAAAACATGGTTAACAAATTAGAATCTTTAGTTAAAAAACATAAGGCACTAAGAAAACACCTGATAATAGGAAAAGTTTTAGGAGGGGTTGCTGGAATTGTTACTGGATTTTTTGTTGGAGGAGAAATTCTTCAGCTTTTTAATTCAGAATATTCTAATTACGTAATGTTTGGAGCTAAAATATCTCCAATTATTATTATGCCTTATATAGGACAAAAAATAGGGGGTTTGGCTGGAACCGGCTATTATTTTTTAAATAGACGTAAGAAGAATAGAAATAATTATTCTGATTCACAATCTTTATAAATTAAAACTTGTTTACAGGCTCATGAGCCTGTAGCTCAGCCTGGTTAGAGCACTACGTTCTGCTCTGACGTAAAAATCAGGCAGAAGGTGATTCTGATACGGATAAGATGGGCTAAAAATCTCACCTTATTCTCAGCCAGGTAGGGGTCCTCGGTTCAAATCCGAGCAGGCTCATAATCTTTTTAGAAAAGATTAGACAAAACCAGGACTAGATAAAGAGTAAATTTTTCAAATTTCACTTAACATGACTAGATAAAGAATAATCTTTTTTGAAGGAAACTTAACCCCCCATTTCTAACTCAAGAACAAGTTTTCCTTTTTCTAAACTATAATCCAGTATTGGAAGCTTGATTGGAATTAGTTTTATGTAAGCTTTATCTTTTGCAATTGCTTTTATCTCAATGCTGTTTTCAAGCTGAACTATTGAAATATCTTTCATTGATTTAACCCCGGGCATGTTTATCTCATAAATAACTTTGTCTGCAAGTCTCCTGATATTTGTTTCTGGTTCTTTTTTTAGGAGTTTTGAGGTCTTTAATTTTTTATGGGGGAGTTTTTTTAAGGGTTTTAATTGCTTTTTTATTTCTTTTTCTTTTTGCTTAAATCTTGGGCCAAAAGATTTCATCTTTATTTCTGGCTCTTTTCCAGGCGCAGTAGAAATACTAACACTTATTCCTCCTTTTCTTGCATTAGCTCTCCCAGCTCCAATATCTTCTCCTATCTCTCTGTCAAGCTCTTTAAACTGTTTGTTAAGATTTTTCATCAGAGAACTAAAAAGCAGGTTAAGTCCACGAGGAAGATTTACCTGGTTGTCAAGAAAATCATCTCTGCCAAACATTCCCAAATTTTCTGTTTTTCCCGCTAAAGAGCCCCCGCATCTAGGACAATATCTGTATTTCTTATTTAATCCCTCTCCACAATTCTTGCACTTTTTCTTAAACATACTTAATATATGCCGGATTTTATTTAAATAGTTTTCTAGAATTATTTAGCTGTTAAATATTTTTTAATATGCATGATTTCATTAAATTCTTCATGTATGGTTGGTTTTGCCTCTTTGAATATAAGGTCTTCAATACTTTCAATTCCTCTGAATTTCTTTTTATGCCTTATCTCTCTTATTTTTTTAATACCCAATGCCACAACGATTGCTCGGGCAATGGTCCCAATAATAAATATTGCAAAAAGAGGCTCGATAAAACTTGTATTTAAATATTTTATTAAAAGTGCCCCAATAGCTGCCCCAACAAATATACCAATTCCCCAAAACATATTATAATAAGAAATTGCAATTCCCCTTTTCTGTTGACTTATATTATCATAAATAAAATTCCCTTCTGAAAGATGTAATCCAGCCCAGGCAATTCCATTAAGTGTTGCAGGAACAAGAACAAGATAAATTGGAGAAGAATTCAAAATCCATAAAACAGGGATAAAGATTAGGATAATACTTGAGATTTCTATAAGTCTGTAATTTCCGTATTTATCTGCAAATTTTCCCAAAAGCTGAAGAACGATAAGAGAGATGGCGGTTCCAGCCAAAATAATTATCATATAAGTGGAGTATTTAAACTCAAGATAACGAAGTAAATATATGGCAAGCAATGGTCCGGATATAGCAGTTGAAAGTGTGAGGAATAATCTATATATGCTGAATTTCCCAAAATTGTTTTTTGGAGATTTTTTTATGAATTTCCAAAAAGAAAAATAATATCCTTTTTCAAGTTTTATTTTTGGTTCATATTGCTGCTTAAAGCTTTTCCAACGAAATATTTCCATAAAAAACGCCAATCCAAATAAAATCATAAATCCATACATGGTCCAATTGTTCTGTTCGAAATAATCTAAAAAGAAAGATACACTAAGTGCAAGAACAACAGCGACAAAACCGAGGATGAAGTTTCTTTTTGAGAAAAACTTTCCCCTCTTTTTCTTGTTAACTATATCCCCCATCCAAGAAAACCAGGCAGGATGACCCATGTTTGCTAGAATAATATATAGAGCAAATGAGAGTAAAAGCAAGAGAGGAAGAGTATTGGTTAAGATTCCCTTAAAAAATAAAAAAGCTATTGCTATTAAAGGAAGCCACATCAGCATTTCCAACCCAACTGTCCTGAGCATTATCTTTTTTCTTGAAGATTTTTCAATAAGTTTAGAACCAAATAACTGACTTAAAGGACCTAAAAGACCAGAGATAGAGCTAAACATAGCAACCAGGGGGCTACTCGCATTAATCGCAATTGCAAATGGTGCTATATACTTATCTCCAAAAGCACTTTTCGCATACGCAAAAATACCTTCTTTTATACTATGTCTTCGAGACTGATGTCTTAGTTCTTTTAATGAGAGTTTTTCCCCTCTCTTTTTTTTAGTCACCATCTTTTAATTTAAATAAGAAATTTTGATTAATAAAAGTTATGTGATGCGCTAGCCGGGTAATGTACCTTTTTAACTAATTTCAGGGTGTGTTTTTTAGTTGCGTTAACACTCTTTTTCTGAGTATATTAAGTTCCCTATCAATTGAAATCATCCACTCTTTCTTTTTGAAGTTTAACATTCTTCTATACCTCCTTTGTAGAAAAATAAGTAAGAAAGAGTTTAAAGGGTGAACCTATTTCAGGACACCACATGTGCAAAGAGAAATAGAAAGATATTTAAACCCATTATCTTTCTAAAGATAATGAAAACCTTTAGGTTTTCAAACATTTAAACTTCAAAGAAGTTCAAACATAATGAAAGTGATAAACGAAATAAGTGTAGATATAGTAAAAAACGCTAAAAATGGAGAAAGTATTTATAGCTTAGCTTCTAAAATAGGATTTGCTTATTCAGCAGTTTATAGGTGGATTTCGGAATTAGAGAAGTACGGAGTTATTAGTTTAATAAGAAAGGGGAACAAGAATGTTATTAAGATTAATAAAAATTTGATTTATAAGAAATTTAAAGAGTTAGATAATGCTGTTTCTGTTATTGAAGAAGACAATACTTTCTGGGATTTAGTTAAAACTTTAAAATTGAAGATAAGATTTGTAAAAGGAACAGCTGCAACTATCTGGACTAAGGGAAGTTTTATAACAGGGGATTTTTATGATAGGATTTATTTTTTGGAAGTTAATAAGAAAGATGCAGATTCTTTGAAAAAGTCTTTAAAAAAAGAAGCCATTGCTTACACTGAAGGAAAGGCCAATAATAAGAGGCCCTTAATTTGGATTATCCAAAAAGAAGGTTTTGAGATAAATAAAAAGCATGGCTTGCCAGTTATGCCTTTAGAAGAATTAGTAGATTGGGGAAAAGAGTTACATTTAGATAATATTTTAGAACAATTGGATATGTTATATAATTTAGGATTAAATGCAAGGTATGCAGAGGTTTCAACAAATGTCTAAAATAGATTCAAGGGGGGGCTTACTTGAAAGAGAACAGGAAGTTATGAAGATACTTAATTTATTCCTGGATAAAAAATTAGACTTTATTGTAGTCGGCGGTTACGCAATTTCAACTTATAAGAAAAGATTCTCAATAGATTTAGATGTTGTAATTAAAGAAGAAGATCTTGAAAAGTTTGAGAGATTATTGGAGAAAGAAGGTTATGCTTTACATTATGAAAAAGAGATAGCTTTGCTGTATGGGGAAAATTTTAAACGCTTTATGAAGAAAATGAAGAACCTGCCTGTTGATATAGATCTATTAATTAACGGCTTGGTTTCAAGAACAACATATGCGACTTGGGGATTAGATTATATTAAAAGACATTCTGTAAAAAGAAAATTAGCTAATTCTGAATTTTTAACTCCAGAAAAAGAACTGCTTATTGCTATGAAATTCCATAGCGGAAGATTATCTGATATTAGAGACATTGTTGCACTAATGCCCTGCAACAAAGAAAAACTCAAACAGCATTTGTTAAACGGAGATATTAAGAAACTTAGACAATCTATGAAAACGCAAGCATCTTTCCTAAATAAGCCCCGGTTTGAGGATAGCTTTAAGGGAATATTTGGGCCTTATTCATACAATGAGAAAGATGTTCGAGTGGCTAAGGAATTAATTAAAGAGTTCTTAGAAGAAAAAGATAAAAAGGCGGTATGATGCGCTAGCCGGGACTCGAACCCGGGTCTCCAGCTTGGGAAGCTGGGATACTGCCACTATACTACTAACACATAATCCAATATGAATATTAGAATTGATAAATTTTTATATATTCTGATTAAATTGAATTATTATGATTAACGAACAAAAGACTTGGGAAAATATAATGGAAAATTTCTCTCCTGGTAGAATTAGTAAACTGGAGAGAATAGAAACCTTAGAAGCAAAAGAAAGAGATTTCTTAAGAGTTATAGAACAAGTTGATGAAATCACAAAACAAGGTTCAGGGGCTGTATTACCGGGAGATTTTTTTCTCAAGCTTAATGCTAGAACTTTGAAAAAATATCTTCAACCTTTAAAATGGAGAAGGGTGAAAAGTAAAAAACAGGCTATAGAAGAAAGAGTAACTCCTTATATGTTAATGAGAGAATCTAAAGAGAAGATGAGAATGCAAACCTATTATGGCGGAATGGGCTGGAGAGGATTATCAGACAGAAGAAACAAGAACTTTTTGCTATACTCTTGGATAGAAGGACAGGAATTGTTTTCTATAGCAGAAGATTTGATTAATATTAAGAGATATGATCTTCCAGGAGAATTAAAACCCCTAAGTGCAGAAGAGAGAAAAAGAATTGGCAGAGAGAAATCTAAATTAACAAAGCGAAGGATTGATCTTATACACGAGATAATGAAAAAGGGAGGAATAAGAACAGGAAAAATTCCCTCGAGGAGCAGGATAGGAAAATTTTATGATGATATGAGAATGGAAGGAATACCGGTTAAATTTAAAGACATTAGGTCTAATCATTACTATGCTACCTGGTTTGATCTGACAAGCAAACACTTTTGTAAAGATAAGCAAATGTTTATAACATATGTGAGACCAAGAGAAGAGATTTTTTGTGCTCATGATATTGCTTTTTTAATCGCAAGCCATCGTAATGATTTTAAATATAGAAAAGACCCTTATCTGATTTTTACACCATTTCCTAAGCCAAATCCTGTTTTAATGAGTGCTAATAAAAGATATAGAAAACTAGTTTTCAAAAATGTTGATGGAAGGAGAAAACCCCTTAGCAAAATTGATAGAGAAGGACTTCTTTTCTGCGAATTAAAACTTACTAATGCAAAGTTTTTTTAATATCTTTCTTTTAAACAAGTTATGGCAAAGAAGAAAACAAAGAAATTTTACATAACCACACCAATCTATTATGCAAATTCTGATCCGCACCCAGGATCAGCATATACAACGATAGCAGCAGATCTCTCGGCAAGGTGGCATAAACTGAGGGGGGAAGATGTTTTCTTTTTGACAGGAACAGATGAGCACGGGCAGAAAATTCAAGAGACAGCTGAAAAAAAAGGTGTCAAGCCAAAAGAGTTTGTTGATGTAATTGCAGAAAAATTCAAAGAAGCATTTAAACTCTTAAACATCTCTAATGACAATTTCATCAGAACTACAGATAAAAAGCACGAGGAAGAAGTAAAGAAAATATTGCAAGAACTATATGATAAAAAATTTATTTATAAAGGGCATTATGAGTCTTATTATTGTGTTGGGTGTGAGCAATATCTAACTGAATCTGATTTAGTCGACGGCAAGTGCTCTTTGCATGATAGAGAACCAGAATTAAGAAAAGAAGAAGCTTATTTGTTTAAATTATCGTCGTTTCAAAAACAGCTTCTAGACTTAATTAAAAAAGGGAAATTTTGTATTCTTCCAGAGAACAGAAGGAAAGAAATACTCTCTTTTATAGAAAATGGATTAAATGATATTTCTATATCGAGATTAAAGAAAAAAGTATACTGGGGCATTGAACTGCCTTTTGATAAAAAACACACCTCTTTTGTCTGGGTGGATGCTTTCTGGAACTATATAACTGGCTTAAAAGATAAGAAAACATTCGAGAAATTTTGGCCAGCAGATGTTCAATTAATGGCACAGGATATTTTAAGAGTTCATGCGACAATATGGCCAGCGCTGTTATTAGCTGTTGGCAATGAACTTCCAAAAACCCTTTTCATACACGGTTATTTTACACTTGATGGCAAAAAAATATCCAAATCTTTAGGAAATGTTATCTCTTTAGAATATCTGGTTAAAAAATATGGTGCAGATTCTCTTAGATATTTTTTAATGAGAAATATTCCTTTCGGACAAGACGGAGATTTTTCAGAAAAAGCCCTTACAGACAGACATAACAACGAACTTGCAGATAAATTAGGAAATCTTGTCAGCAGGGTTTCAGCTCTGATAGAGAAAAATAGTTTAGAAAAAACTCAGAACAAGCTTTTGAAAAAATTAAACCTGAAAAAAATTGAGAAATTATTTGGTAGATTTGAATTTGATAAAGTTTTGAACGAGATTTTTGCATTTGTTGATGTTTGCAACGAGTATGTTCAGAATAAAAAGCCCTGGCAGACGCGCGATAAAAAAGTTCTTTACGAATTAGCAGATAGCATAAAAGCAATTGCTATTTTGTTGTGGCCTTTTATTCCAGAAACAAGCGAGAAGATTGCAAAGATTTTTGATTTTGAAATAAGATTTGAGAATATTAAAAAACCTTTAAAAATCAGCAAAATCAAAAAAGCAGGAATTTTGTTTGAGAAGATAGGATAATAAATTATTTAAACTCTTTTTTCTAATTATTAATATAAAAGATGGTGAAAAGACAAGATAAAAAAGAATCTTTTGATATTGTTCATGTTATTGTGGGGGTATTAGTAATTTTAGGAGGAGTTTTATTTATATTTGATAAAGTAGGGGTGGGGGGTGTGGTAGTTGCCGTAGCATTATTGATAGAAACCCTTAAAAACTGGATAAAATAAAATGGCCGATATAAATTTAATAATAGGGATTGGAATAATTGTTCTAAACTTAATCCCGTTAATATTAAAAAAATATAAATATGTTACATTA
The DNA here is from genome assembly GCA_964469785.1 of Candidatus Woesearchaeota archaeon. GTDB lineage: Archaea > Nanobdellota > Nanobdellia > Pacearchaeales > GW2011-AR1 > CAYPBR01. Next base: position 17,111 of record CAYXYT010000006.1, read on the forward strand.
ACTTTAGTAATATCTGTAATATTAATATTCTTGAGATATTTGATTGGATAAAATTAAAATGAAAAAAACAAAAAAGAGGGCGGGGAAAAAAACCCAAAAACTGAAGAAGTTTAAACTAGGAAAAATCCAGATTAATTTTACTAATAGACTTACATACACAATTCTATCTGTTATAATCCTGGTTCTGGCAAGTGTTGCTGTGAGCAGTGCTTGGTTAACCCCGAGTCCACCAGTATATCATGATGCAGTGGCAGTTAAAGTAACTATTGAGGGAAATGAGTATAGTTTAGAAGAAGCTATAGAGGATGGCCTTATTGGAGGAGCTGGTTTGTGGGACCAGAGCGGAAGTGATATTTCTTATACTGGCGGGAAAGTTGGTATTGGGACAACGAGTCCTGGGAGTAAATTACATGTTAAGGAAGCTACAAATACCCATCCTCTAAGGGTTAGCGATGGCATAAGCTCGTTTGCTGTTTTTCTTGGCCCCCTGTCAGGAGGTGGAACAGGCGCGTCAATCGGCACCACAACAAGTCATCAACTCAGGTTTTACACAGGCGGTCAGGATAGAATGACTATTCTTCCTGGTGGCAGAGTCGGCATCGGCACAACGACTCCCGGGGTGAAGTTGGATGTTGCGGGGGATATAAGACTTACCGGCGTAATAACAGCACCATCAGGGAATATTATTATTCAATTACCCTAAATGAAATTAATCTTTGATTTTAAAGATGGATATGGAAGAAAATGATGAAAAGGGGAAAACTATATTTTGTGTTTTTATTTATAATAATTAGCTTGGCTTTTAGTATTAATCTTCCATTTGTTGGTGCTTCGCATCCACCAAGTGGGACTTGTTGTCCTGTTCCTACAGGCCCTAATGATTGTAGTTGTAATAGATATTCTGGCTATGATAATTGCGACAATGCAGAGGGTTATTACCCTCTTTGCACTTATGGTGGCTCAGCCTGTTCTTGCGAATGTATGGCTCCTTGTCCAGGAGCTGGAGAGCCTTGTTTTGGGCCAAATCAGTATTGTGCAGAAGGGTTTAATTGTGTGAATGGGTATTGTACGGGCAATTGTGTATGTGATACACTATATGCGTGTCAGGGTGGTCAGATGTGTGATGGCTGTACATTGATTGATTCACCATATCCTGAACTCTGCGGTGATGGTGAGGATAATGATTGCGATGGCACTACTGATGAAGCCGAGTGTATGACTGTTTGTAATTATGTTAATTCTGGCAATTATTTTAAATTTCCCGAGTGTAATCCCTCCCCATTAGATACCTATTCCACCTGGGATGACTGGAATGTCTATTTTCCATATGGCAATTGTGGGCTGTATGATATACAAATAGGAGACTATCCGTCAAGTCTTCCAGGAATCTTTATTGGAATAGATGAATATGCTTCTAGTCCTATACTTAAGAAGATTACTTGGTGGCAGTATTCTGGAGATGATCCTGATGCTCAGGACACTTATTTGAATAGAGGCAGATGTACAACTAATTGTATTGGTTATGATTATGGCTGTGATTATGTTAAAATGAACGCAAATGCTGATGATTATGATATTCCTTGGTATGGCCCGCCCATGGATGGTTACGGGAAGGTGTATTCTATGTGTTGGAATAAATACACTGGTGATTACACTGATGACTTTGCCATTGAGCCCGGGGCAGACACTTGTGCATTCGATGATATGACTGATCCAAACCCCTTTAACTGGGCCGAAGGGGGAGAAATTGTTGCCTATGGTGTTTGTGAGTGGATGTATGAACAGTGTGATTCTTATGATCCAGTTTATAATCTTGATGGGGATGGGTTTGGAAACGATCCAGATTGCGATACGCTTTTAGATTGTGATGATAATGATCCCAATGTTTACCCCGGGGCTACAGAAGTTTGTGGGGATGGAATAGATAATGACTGTGATGGTTTTATTGATGCGCTTGATTGTGACTCTACTTGTACTGGCGACCCATGTGCAGGTGTGACCTGTCCTAGCTACTGTGTTGGTGATACTCGTTATTATAATGGTTATTGTGTAGACGGTAACTGTGTTCATGATAGTGTGGTGTGTGACTATGGTTGTGCTGGTGGTTTTTGTAATTCCCTCCCCTGTGATGCTTCCAACTTTGATACCTCAAGAGCTTATTTAGAGATAAGAGATAATGCGGGAACAACAATTGCAAAAATTGACCAAAATGGAATGATGGTGATGACAGGAACTCTTCAATCATGGTCTACTAATTATGGAGCTTCTGATTTTCTTGTTAAAGATGCATATAATGTGGTGGTTGCGTGGATAGATTCCCAAACAGGAAATTTATATCTTAGTGGTTCTTTAATTGAACAAACAACAGCTTCTCCATCTTCTTCAGGGAATCTAGTAGTGGAAGATAATTTAGGGAACCCTGTAGCATGGTTTGATAGTTCTGGAAATCTGGATTTGGAAAGTTGTCTTGCCGAAGGATATACTCCCCCGGGTTATTGTGGGGATGGTGTTGTTAATCAGCCAAGCGAAGAGTGTGATGACCCTGATCTAAACGGTCAAACTTGTGTGGGCCTGGGTTATGATGGTGGCACTCTTTCTTGCACAGCTGCGTGCCTGTTTGATACTAGCTCTTGTTATTCTAATTATCCTCCTTATGCACCAACATTATATGTTCGTTCAGATCCTGAATTTTCAGGTGCTTGGTATCATGACATTGAGGTTGTAATTAATAGTGTTGGTTCTGGCAATGTCAATCAAGTTAATGTATATTGTGAATTCCCTAATTCTCCACCAGCTCAATATGGGAATTGGGTTCAAGGAGACCATGTGTATTTTGATTTTTGTGCAAATTGTGGCGGACTTCATTGTTATGCAACTGCAACAAACCAGTATGGCACTAGCCCCTACTCAGAATCTAAATATGGAAGTTGCTCAGGTTGTTAAATAAAATTCTTTTCAACAAACCCCCGCACAAATTTCTATATTAAAATCAGGCTTTTATGCCCAATATAAGAAAGATTTATAAATAAACGAAAGTTATATATATTAGTAACCTTAGTTAATTATTGGATTTGAATTAAACATGGTAAAAATTCCAATTATATTAAGCTTAAAGAAAGAAAATTACAGAAAAATAGCTAGAGCCCAAGATATTTTAGTTGAAGAACTTTATAAGGTATTTGAAAGAGCTATCTTACATGGAGGAACAGCTATATGGAGATGTTA
>CAYXYT010000007.1:0-19855 GCA_964469785.1 Candidatus Woesearchaeota archaeon
TAGGATAATTTGTTGTGACATATCCTACCTAAGTTATTTATTCTTAACTATTTTTTGGTCGAACTCCGGACAGAACAGAAATTTTTTAAATAAATGAAACTCAGGAATATAAAATCTAAGAAAGTTGTAAGGGCTTTTTTGAAAATGGGTTTTAAGAGAGTGGATCAAAAAGGGACTCACGTAATATTAAAAGGAGAAATTAAAGGGATTAAAAAAACATTGTCAATTCCAATACATCATAGAGAGATCCCCCGTGGAACCTTAACAGATATAATTAATAATCAGGTAGGTATATCAAGAGAAGAATTTTTTAAGTATTATAAAGCCTAAGTGTTTTAAAGAAATATCCTTGTTGTTAAAAGTGGCTTTTCTTTCTTTAAAAGATCGGCTTTAGAAGGATCATGCTTTATCAAAAGCCCCAAAGAAATTTTAAGGTTTTTTATAGCTTCTTCAACTGTATCTCCAAAATCACTTACTCCTAATTCTTCACACCTTGCTATATAAACTAATTTTTTCCTCATTTTTTCAGTAATTATACTGACATTACAAGATAGTTTATTATTCATATTATCATAGATGTGATTTTATATTTAAATCTTTCCCTATTGCTTCTCGCTCAAACCTTTTCTCTTTCTGATTCTTTTAACCACACCTTGTTCAAGACTTTTAGGGACTTTTTCAAATTCCTGGTCAAGAATAGAAGAAACCCCTCTTCCCTCTGTCGCTGACCTCAAATCATTTGACCATCCAATCATTTCTGCCACAGGGAGTTTTGTTTTCATTTTTGCACTACTCCCTTCCTGTGTGACTTCAATCATCTGACCCCGTTTGCTTCCGACAAGTTTAGTTACAGATCCAAGGAATTTTTCAGGCATTTCAATGATATGAATCTGCAAAGGCTCAAGAAGATATGGGATTGCTTTTTTAAATGCACCAGTAATACTCTGTCTCACAGCAGGATAAACCTGTGCAGGTCCGCGGTGAATAGCGTCTTCATGAAGCCTTATATCTACGAGGGAAACCCGCATTTTCATACAGGGCTCACGTGCAATAGGTCCCTGGTCCATAACCATTTCAAAGGCCTCTAAGATCATATCAATAACCTCTTGAATATGCACCTCGCCGCGTGTTCTGTCCAGAAAAACATTCCCTTTATAGATATCTTTAACATCACGAATTGTATCTCCATCCCAACCAAGCTCTGAAAGTTTATTAGCAATTTCTTTATCTTTTTTCTTAATTCTTTTTTCAGTTAACTCACCACTCTTTATTGCTTCATAAATATTATTTTCTAAAGGTTCAACTTTAAGATAAAAGCTGTTGTGCTTATTAGGGCTTCTGCCTTCAACAGCAGCTGACTCTTTACCGACTGTTTCATGATAAACAACAATTGGGGAAGAGGTTTTAACTTCAAGGTTTTTCTCGCTTTTGATTCTATCTTCTATAATTTCCAAGTGAAATTCTCCCATGCCGGAAATTAGGCTTTCACCTGTTTGCTCATTAATTTCTATTTTAATAGAAGGGTCTTCTTTGTTAATTTGTTTTAGTATTTCAACAAGTTTTGGCAGGTCTACTGCTTTTGTTGCTTCAATGCTTTTAGTAACAACAGGTTCAAATAAATGCTTTATAGCTTCAAATGGTTCAATAGGTTTTCTGCTTACTGTCTCACCCGCATAAACATTTTTCAAGCCAACAACGCCAATAATATTTCCAGCACTAACCTCACCAACAATAATACGTTGAGCACCCTTGTACACACTTACTTGCTGAATCCTTACATTGCGCTTTGCCATATTCATATAAACCTCGTCACCCTGCTTTAGGGTCCCAGAGAATAGTCTACCGCCAGCAACCTCTCCAGCGTGTTTATCAACCACGATTTTCACAGGCACAAATACCGGGTCTCCCTTTGAGTCACAATTTAACAATGATTTACCAACACCTGACTTAAGATCACCATGCCAGATTTTTTGAATTCTATATTTTTGAGCTTCAAGAGGATTAGGATGATGCCTGACAACCATTCTTAAAACAATCTCGTGAAGAGGAGATTTCCTTGCTAATTCCTTAACTTTTTTATCAACTTCCTGCTCACTGCCCTGATAAGCTTCAATAATATCTTTGAATGTTATTCCTTTTTCCTTCATATATGGGAAACTCAAGGCCCAGTGATGAACTGCAGAGCCAAAAGCAACACTTCCTTCACTAACCCCTACGTTCCATTTTTCTTTATATCCTTCAGGAGCAATATCTTCAATCAAGTGATTAACATGCTCAATAATTGAGATGAATTTTTTCTCCATTTCTTGTGGAGTGAGCTTTACCTCTTTAATAAGACGGTCTACTTTGTTTATAAAAAGAGTTGGTTTAACTAATTCTTTAAGTGCTTGTCTGAAAACCGTTTCTGTTTGAGGCATAACCCCTTCTACAGCGCAGCACAAAACCACGCAACCATCTGCCGCACGCATAGCTCTTGTCACTTCACCGCTGAAGTCAATATGCCCGGGAGTATCAATAAGATTAATTAAATAATCTCTTCCTTCAGATTTGTGAATCATGCTGACAGAGGCAGAATCTATTGTAACACCTCTTATGCTTTCATCCTCATGAAAATCAAGGACCAGCTGTTTACCAGCAACTTCTTCTGAAAGCATACCTGCTCCTAATAACAGGTTATCGCTGAGAGTTGTTTTCCCGTGATCTACGTGGGCAGCGATAGCAATGTTACGAATCCTGTCTTGCTTGTGCATTAATTCCTGAATTTTTTTTGTCTTGTCTTCTGCCATGAAAAACCTCCAGCGGGTTTTTACAATTTCCAGCAACCCAACTTCCCTTTTTATTAGAGGATAATTAGTAATAATGAAATCAATTTTTAAACTTGTTGGTGGAAATCGTTAGGTTTTTATATTAAAATTATTTTCTTAGCACATAAAATCTTTAAAATGGAATGCCAAAAAGAGAAAAATCTGAAGAATTGTCCCTGCACTTACCCGGGATGTCCTAGAAAAGGAATTTGTTGCGAGTGCATCAGACATCACCTGGAGAATGACGAATTGCCTGCATGTTTATTCCCAGAAGAGGTAGAAAAAACATTTGATAGGTCAATAAAAAAGTTTGTGGAGATTAACAAAAAACTCTAGAAGCAGCATTTATCTCTTCTTTCATGTAATCTTAATCTTCTGTCTCTCAAGTTCTTCTTTCACAAAAAAATCTGAAATTTTTATATCAATTTCAAGCAATAATTTTGCTAAATCGTTTTCTTTGTTAAACATGTAAAGCCAGGCTTTTCCAAGTTTTCTTGTTTTTTTCACAACCCCCTTCTTAATGAGCCCCCCTACAATCTTCTCAACACTTTCCCATTTTGTTTCTGTTTCTTTTGATATGAATGCTATTGGATAATCAAAATCTTCAAAAGTGAGGAAAAAGTCCAAGACCTTGACAAAAGGTGATTCTCCAAAAACCAAAACAAAAGATGATTTCTCCATTTTCTTAATCCATGAAAGTTTTAGATATTTAAATATTTTTCTATTTAGGATTTTAAATCACTTTAGGTGAAATACAAATAAGCAGCAAAATATATAATGTTAATCAGTCATAGGAAATTATGTCAATAAAAAGGGCTATTTTGAAAAAACTTTTTAGACATAGATACATCGGTGCGAGACATACTGAAATTAGAAATGCGATGAAAGGTTTTCCTCCGCCCCTATTAAATGAAGTTAAGAAAGAAATTAAGGATTTGATAAAAAAAGATTATTTGCTCTCAAAAATGAGCACAGGAGAAATTCACATAAGTTTAAATCCAAGAAAGTTAAGGGAGATAAGAAAGGAAATAGGAAAATGATACCTAATTGTGAAGGATGCAAATTTGAATTAGAAGAAGGAATAAGATATCTCAGAAAAGGATACGATGTCTGTTTCGACGGACTTGGGGAAAGAAAACATTTATTTATAGTTGTATTTAATAAAAAAGGGAGAATTATTTTAGGATAAGATGCGCTCTCCCCTTCTTCTCTCTCAAACCCTTTAAAATCTCTTTCTTGTTTTTTTTACCCATCTCTTTTCCGAGAGAACCTGCCAATGATTTTTTCTTTTTTTGAGCCACCATTTTATTAATAACCTCATCGTATGAAGCAGCATTTATTTTTAAATTTGTTGGTGGAGAATTATCTATAGACCTTTTTTATTAACATTATTATAAAAAAGAGTATGCAAATAAAGGAGTATATTCCAATCATTATTGAAATCCATAGACCTAAACTTGAAACAATTAGTCTATAAAACTTTAATCCTACTAAAATCAGAATCACTCTAAAAAAAAGAGTTTTGAATAGGTAAGGTCTTTTTTTGTAATGAGTTTCTACGTCAAATTGTAAGGCATCTTCTATTTTTTTAACAATTTTAGATTTTTTTCTTAGATATTTATTAGCTTTTTTTATAGGCTCAAAATACCATTCGAACCCAGTCCATCTGATTTTTATTATTAAAGATAAGAACGCTATAAATATAGCAAATATAATTATGTAAACAACAGATGCAAATATAATCTCAAATATTGTCTCAAGTTGTAAATTTTCAAAAATTTCTGAACCATATCTATTGTGAATCCATAAGGAGATTAGAGCGCCCACAATTATAGATATTAAAATTGTCACAAAATTCTTTAATTCTCCCTCCTCTTCTTCCATCTTTCGATTACCTCGCTGAATCAGCCTGCTTTTCTGATTCATTCTTTTTCCGGATTGCAAAGCTTTCACCGTTTTTTTCAGAAGCGAGCATGATTTCTTCTGCTATGCCCTGCACAATTGTTTTTTTCTTATTAAAAGCCTTATCAGATGCACCATGAATAATCCATCTCAATGCAAGATTAACTCTTCTTAATGGTGAGACATCAACTGCTTGCGGATAACGGGCACCGCCATATTCAATAAGTGTGATTTCGTCACGAGGAGCTGAATTTTCAATCGCTTTAATAAGAACCTGAACAGGATTTTGTTGAGTTTTTTTCTTTATAAGTTCAAAAGCTTGCAGAACAATTTTTGCGTTTTTTGAATATTTTCCAGTAGCATCTCCTTTAATGATTTTGTGTTTTTTTCCTCTATGCCCTGCAACAGCAACCCTATTAATTAATCTTTCAACGACATTAATCTTTGTCTGGCCGAACTTCTGGAAATTTCTTCCATGGCTTTTTAGTATTAATTTAGGCTTAAGATTTATCACATTTTTTAATCCAGGATCTTCTATTTGTATCTCGCTTAAATCATACATATCAAATATCTTGAATTTTGGAAGTTGTGTTGTTTGTTCAGGCATTTTATTGCAATATTATTTTTCCTTTTATCTCTTTTGGATTTTTATAATCTCTATTGTCTATTAAAAGAACATTGATATTATTTTCACTAGTTGGTCTTACGCTTGATAAAGGCATAAAATAGTTTTTTCTAGGAAATCTAGTGTCTTCCACAAAATGATGTCCAACAGAAGAATGTCTATCGCAGAAAATTTGATTTCTCCTATCTTGTTCTGTAAAACATCTTCCTTTATAAGAAGACCCGTATTTAATAGAACCATTAATAGTTTCTTGGGCATTTATTTTGACTGAAATAGGATTACCTTCTATGCCTCTTAACACTTTCCTGGCCAGGTTCTTTTTTGATACTCTACCCATTTTATCTTGTTTTTTGCATTATTTATTAATTTTTGTCTAATCTTTTCTTGGTTTTGATTAATCAATTTTTCGTTAACCTTTTTCTAAAAGGTTAGTTTACTCTAAATTTTTTTGAAAAATTTACCTTCTACCCTTCTCAATCTTTCCAGAAACTAATCTAGCAAGAGGTTGATCATTTACTTTAATAACCTGAAACCTAACACCAGGAATATCTCCTTTAGCACGTCCTTGCTTTCCGCCAATTCTTTCAATCATGACCTCGTCGTGTTCATCAATAAATTTCTGTGCAAGATTGCCGGGTATAAATGCAGTTACTTGTTTACTATTTTTTGTGAGCTGAATCCTGCAACATTTTCTCATCGCGCTATTCGGCTGTTTCGCCTCTTTTTGCATTTTTTGCAAAACAATTCCTTTTGCCTGATTTGCTCCTTCAAGCGGGTCAGATTTAGCATAAAGTCCGAGAGTTCTGACTTTATATTTCCGACTTTTCCAGCGGAATTTTTTCCGGTCTTTCTTCTTTTTTAAAGCAGATTTTAATCCCATTTTATAATTATTGTTAACGAAATTAGTTTTTAAAAGTTTCTTATATATTGTTTATCTTATAGAATAGAAAAGATATAAGCTTTTATATTTGAGCATAATGAAAAAATAATTTTTGTTACCGGGAAGATTTTATAAAATTTCAAACAACCGCAAAATCTTTTTCATAATAATTCAACAAACTCCTCTTTTTTTAATCCTGCTTGTCTGATGATATTTATTAATGTGCCTTTATCTATTTCCTTATGATTTGGAACAACAACTGCCCTTTTTTCTTCTTTAGATTCTTTGACAAGAATTATATGAGAGCCCTTTTGCCTTTTCTGAACAAAACCTATTTTAGAAAGAGCTTTTATCACCTTACGCCCTGATAGGACGGGTAGTTTTACCATTCTCTTTTACCTCAAATCGTGCAAAGATTGCTATTTTTGTTTTAACATCTTTAGGCAGTCCCATCTCTTCTATATAAAGCTCGACTGCTTCTTTAAGATTTAGCAAAGCTTCTTCTACTGTGTAACCCTGGCTAACAACATCTAATTCAGGGCACAAAGCCACATATTGCTTTTCCCCTTTTCTTATAATGGCGCTCAATTCCATATTAGTGTACTTATTTTTTAATATATAAATTTATTGCTTGTTTTCTAAACAATCCTAAACTCTTTTCCGAAGAAGTCTTTGACTATCTTCTGCATTTCGTGTAATCTTCTTTTATTTCTTCCAATCAGGGCTGCCTTGCTGCGAGATCCAGCAGTAAGCACAATTTCACCACCTTTAACTTCTAAATCTCTGAATTCAACAGGGCTAACAATATGCCCAATAAAAATTTTTGAGTCCCCTATCCCGTGAGGTAGAGGAACAACTTTTATTCTTTTTCTAAGAATTTCATTAATTTTTCTTATGTTTCTAGCATCCTGTCCCAGAGACTTAAGAACAAGCTTTTTTGGAACACCAAACATTATCGCATTGTTATATTTAAAACAAAATCGTGTTCTAACTTTTGTTATTTTTTCAAATAAATTCAAGTATCTCATCTCCTGCATGTCTATTGTATTTGTCATTGTAAGGCACTCTGATTTACAAATTTTTTTAGAAAATCCTTCAGGAATATTAAATAATCTTCTTTAGAGTTACCTCTCGGTTGACCAGGGCACACTCCTTTAATTAGTTCAGTTAGATAAGATTCAAGATTATTAATGTGGTTCTCTTGCAATATTTGGATGTCATTTGAACTTATTGGGCCATTTATTTTATATTCCAAACCGGCAACGGGACCCCCCCCTTCTAAGCCGTCTCTGATTTTGTCTTTGTAACTTTGTAAGTTAATTAATAATATTATGGGTCCAAAATCATAAAGCTCTTGTTGTAATGGGCTATTTTTAATAGATGATGCTTTCTCATGTGCCATAGACGCATAAACCCAAGCATAAAGAGGATCTAATGTTACAGATGTTTTATTATCATTCCTAGCAGAAAAAAATTCTTTTTTTCCAAATTTATCCTCGGACATTCTTAATTGATAATTATAAAAAGCTCTATCAGTACCCCTAAATGCATATTTTGCTCTATTAACAAGTTCCATGGGATCTAACACGATTGCCATCTTATAAATTTTTTAAAAGAAAACTATTTATAAAACTTTGCTCGTCGGGATTTGGGGTTCAATTGACGGGTTCACTCATAATAAGTGGATTTATGTTGTTGGAGGATTGTATTAAAGATTGAAGAGTACGTTTAGCAGATTTGATTAAACCCCTATTTTGTTTATGCATTTCAGACTCAAAAATAGATATCCCAAACTTTTCGTGTTTATGTTTGTAATGATGATAGTTATAATCCGACCCATAGAATCCTCCAAAGAACACATATTCGTAATTTAAAAAAGCAAGATAATCAATTGTATCTAGAGATAGTAAATTAAGCTTAAGCGCATCTCCTATTGGCTCTCCTTTTATTCTTCTGGATTGTTCTATGCAGATGCGTGAATTTTTAGTAAGAACTTTGATAGCATTTCCCCCAAAAACAGCAAATAATTCTATATTTTTTACTCTTTTATCAACATTAGCCTTATTCCCGTATCCATCTTCCCCAACATGTTCATAATAAGGTTTATCTTCTATAACATGTCCTAGATCAAGGCAATCTAAATTTTTAATACGAATTCTGTTTAGAGTTTTTTGATTCTTAGGATTTCCTACGGGCAACTGCTGAATATCAGAACTTTGTATAATTTTATCTAGCTCTGGGAACCCCCGTCTGTACATTGCATAAACTAATCCAATCATTTTACACTCAAGGTTATAAGCATCTTCTTATAAATATTATTGTACTTGCCTACTAACTCAGAAAATTTCTCTAATCCACCCTCACTTCTTTTATCACCTTTTTCTTCTTATCTTTCTTTTTCTCCCGCCAGAAAAACTTATTCGCAATTTTTCTATTAATTGACCTAATTTTATCCGCTTGCTTTAATAAAATACCAGAAACACACTCCTCAAAATAGCAAATTTCAATTTCTTTCCCTTTTTTCTTAACTCTTTTTAGCAGTTCAGCAAAATCTCCATCACCAGAAATTAAAATAACTTTATCAAGTTCATTATTATAACAATCTTCTATCATATCCAATGCTAAAAAAATATCATCACCTTTGATTGTGTGATATTCCTCTCCTAAGATGTTCAATCGAGATTTTCTCGTGCATAGACTAACCTTACATTTTGGAATTTTACGCAACCTATTAAAAAAATCACTCTGTTTTTTCCAAATTTTTTCATTAATCTTTTTCTTAACTAAAGCATTGTAATAATAAATTTTAACCAGCTTGTCATTTCCAACCATATAATTAATATAGTTTTCAAAATCAAATTTAGTATCGCTAAATCTTTTATTTATAGAAGTTAGTCCCCCATAAAAGTTAGCCCCATCAATATAAACACAAATTCTTTTCATTATAAAAATTCCCAGTGTTCAACACAGCTGGGATACAGTGCGGTGTGTCTGAAGACTTAAGGCATCACCTGCTACCTTAATATACAAAAAAACAAGGTGTTATTTAAGTCTTTCGATAAAGCATTTTTCTAAGATTATTTCAATCCCCCCAAGAATTTAGCAACTTGCGTATGTAGATAGTTATATTCAATTAGCGGGCTTATTGTATTTCTCAGCTTGTTTTCTTACAAACTCTTTTAGAGTCTCTAATTTTTTTCCTTTAGCATATTCAGGAGACACGTCAATCTCGGCAGAATCACTATTGCAAGAACCCGAAAAAGAGGGAATGCCATCATCGTTAACCGCCTTATTTACCCTGTAATAAAGAGAACGTAAATCAATCCCCCTTACTTTCAGTGTTAATACTGGCTCTGGCCATTCTTCAGGTTCTTCTGCTCTCCACCCCGGTAATTCATTATTATAGAATCCATCACTATATATATGAATATAAGGCGTCAATTCCCCCTCGTCTTTAAGTAAAACTTCTATTGTGGGCATATTTTGGGTTATAGTAATTTCTTTATAAATTTATCGCCAACCAACTAAGAAATCCGTTCAATTCACCTTAATCTCTTTTATCACCTTTTTCTCAGACTCCTTTTTGACAAGAGGGCCAATAACTTTAACAAGAAGCCCGGGCAGACCTGTGCCAATTGGAACTGGTTGATTTAAGATTATGTTCTCTATAACACTTGCTAAACTATCTTCACTTCCTTTCCATGTTGCATTAACAAATTGCTTTACAGGTGTTTCAAAAGTTGCCCTTGCTAATATTGAGAATTTTTGCGCAATAATTCCCATTCTTGTAACACCCTTAATTCTTCCGATGTTAGTCATAGCATCTGCAACTAATTTGAGATGTCTTTTATTAATATCAAGACCCTGTGTTTTTAAAACATCACGAACCTCATTGATAATAAGCTCTCTTGCAGCTTCTATCCCAAAGATATTTGCAACTTCATATAAATCATTTGAAATAATCTTATTTTCATTAACCTCTTTTAACCCAATTATTTTTTTCAGATTTGTTCCTAGTGTCACAATAACATAATCCCTGCCTTTTTTGACAATCAAAATTTGTTTTACACCCTTAATACCAGAAATAAGTGTTTTCTTTAATTTTTCTTTAAGTGTGTATATTTCTTTAAAACTGTATTTTTCTACATTTAAGTCTATAGAATCTTTTTTCTCTTTTGCAGAATATCCTAAATCATGAAGCCTCTCAATAACTTTTTTTATTGAGAGATGTGCCTGCCTTAATCCAGATTTGTCAATTAATATTTCTATCTTTTTATTACTAAAATCAAGATTAATTTCAGAAGAAATATCACTTATCTTAATTTCTTTAATTTTTTCAGCCAAATTTTTTGCTCCTTTTTCATTATTAAACTCTTTTTCAAGATAAATTTCCATTTTTGGAGAAGAGGGTTTTTTTCTTGCATCAAAGATTTCTATAAGTCTAGGCAATCCCCGGGTAACCTGCATCTCACTAACACCGGCAAAGTGGAATGTTCTTAAAACCATTTGTGTGGATGGTTCGCCAAATGATTGGGCGGTAATAATTCCAATAGCTTCACCAGAATCTAACTCTCCTTTTACATGAAGTTTTGAGATATCTAAACCATCATCCCCATATGCGAATTGAATAATATTATTGTTGCTATCACGAACTGTTTGGTCATACTCTTTTCTTAAATCCTGAAGAGCATTTGCAAGTCTTCTATATAAGTAACCTGATTTAGGTGTTCTTAGTGCTGTATCCATTAAAGTAGACCTGCCTGTCATAGCACCAAAGAAAAATTCATCAGGGCGCAAGCCCTTTATAAATGGAGTATGGATAAAACCTTTTGCCCGGGGGGATAAGTCTCCTTTTTTAAAAAAAGGCAGGGTTCTTCCGGTATAGCCAATATCAATTCTCTTACCTTCAAGGTCTTGCTGACCAACACAAGAAGCCATTTGTGTTATATTTAGGATATTTCCACCACCACCGGATTTAATCATGTGTGTAACAGGGTTATCTTTAGGAAATTCTTTTTTCACAATTTCTCCAATTTTTGTTCTAACCTCATTAAGCACCTTAAGTATTTTTATTTCTCTTGACTCTTCTCTTGTTTTTCCCGGAAGAAGCTCGAGTGTATTATTGTAATAAGAATCAACTATATCTTTTGTTTTTTTCTCAGATTTTTTAATAATTTCTTCACCAGCTTTAATTATATCTTCACTTACATCCAGGTCCTCAAGAGAAATAGTAATCCCCCGCTCTGTTAAATAGTTTTTACCTAAATTAAACACTTTTTTTATAGCAGCAAAGGTCTTATCTCTTCCCACAATGGTATCAAGTTTTTTAACTAATTCACCATCCTCTGTTCCGAAGAGAGTTTTATCTATTTTTCCTTTTGCAATTTCACCATTTCTAATTACAATTGACTCGTTTCTGAAATCAATTTTTGGCAAAAGTTTAGAAAACAATTCTATTCCGGAAATCTTCTTTTTTGTAAATTTATGGTCAATACCTGCTTGGAAAAGAAGCTGGTCTGCATCCTCTTTTTGGAATTCCTTAAGCCCGAGCAAATAATTTCCAGTGATTGCATCTCCTATGCATCCTATGAGATTTGTATTATTTTTCGGAGAGATTAGGTTTTGTTTTACGTCAAGAAGGATTTTTGCTTCTGCTCGCGCCTCTTCTGTCTGTGGGCTATGAATATTCATTTCATCACCATCAAAGTCAGCATTGTATGGAAAAGCTGCTGCAGGATGCAGTCTGAAAGTTTTTCCCGGCAAAACTTTTACATAATGAGCCATTAAACTTCCACGATGTAGACTGGGGTGTCTATTGAATAAAAGCACATCTCCATTTTGCAAATGCCTCTCAACTTTATATCCTGGAGAGAGTTCTGCAATTATTTCTTCTTTCAAGTCCGGGGTGATTTTTTTACGTTTTCCGTCACTTCTTATCACGTAATTTGCACCAGGATATTCTTCACCATGTTGAATCAGTCTTTTTAATTTATTAATGTTTAAATCAGTAACAGTTTCTGCTACTGTCACGGTTTTTGCAATTTCGTAAGGAATTCCAACCTCATTAATTTCTAAAGATGGGTCAGGGCTTATTACTGTTCTTCCAGAATAATTAACACGTTTACCAGCCAGGTTTTTTCTAATGCGCCCCTCTTTACCCTTAATTCTCTCAGTTATTGTTTTTAAAGGCTGACCGCTTCTATGTCGTGCAGGAGGAATTCTTGTAATAGTATTATTAAAGAAAGTTGTAATATGAAACTGGAGCAAGTCCCAAAGATCTTCTATAATAACCTCTGGAGCCCCTGCATTTAAATTCTCCCAAAGACGTTGATTAGCCCTTATAACATCTGAAAGTTTATGGGTTAAGTCGTCTTCACTACGCTCTCCTGACTCGAGAATAATACTCGGTCTGACAGTTACAGGAGGAACTAGCAACGAGGTTAGAATAGCCCATTCTGGCCTGCATGTTTTTGGAGATATCCCAATCTTTTCTAATTCTTCATCTTTAATAGCAACCAACATCTCACGAATCTCTATTGGAAAGAGTCTCTTTTTTCCAATATAAAAGCTTGTTGGCTTATCCAATCTTACTTTTTTATGGGGTGTTTGGCAGTGAGGACATTTCTTAGCATCTTTTGCTTTTTTAGCGCGTTCGCTTGGAACAAGTTTTTCAAGTTTTTTATCATCTAACATTAATTTTCCACAAGAATGACAAAAAGACCTTAATCCGAGTTCTATTAAAGGAACATAATTAAGGTGAATTACAGGTCTTGATAAATCAATACTTCCGGAATGGCCTAAGCATTCTTTTAATCTTCCTCCACAAGTTCTGCATCTAACTCCAGGATCAATAGCTCCAAGTCTTAAATCCATTAAACCCCCATCAACAGGATAACCGTCTATATCATAAAGCTCGGGAGTTACTATCTTGGCAGCCGAGAGTTTTTTAATCTTTTCCGGATTAAGTAATGAAAAACTTATATTTGCAATTTTTTCCTTTATTGGTTTTGTCATTTTTAATAATCTCCCTGCACTTGTTCCTGAGATTTCTTTATAAAGTAAAGTTCTGATGCTTCTTGAGGGTCAAATCTTAATAATTTCATAATTTCCTCGTCTATTAAGCCCCTATCCAAGGGCCCTTGGTCTGAAATTTTTATTAAACCTGTATTTCTCATGTTTGTTTTTTCTTTTTTGTTCTTCAAGGGAAGGTTACTCATACTTGTTTTTTTGTTCTTCAAGGGAAGGTTAAGCTAAGGAAACCGCAGGTGTCCTAGCTACTCATACTTGTTTTTTAGTCCAAAATTTGTGTGAATATGCAGTCCTTGCAATTCTTCAAGCAGAAGCTTGAAAGCGTATGCAACCTCAATATGTTCAACATCCTCGCTATTACACAATGGACAGAGAGTTTTATTTCTGATATTATCATCAATTCCTATTGAGCCACATTTTACACAAATTGGCAAAACAACTTTATCTGAATCATATCTTTCTTTTAATAACAAAGATGCGCCGTGAGCAACCAGTGCTTGTTGCTCCATTTCTCCAAGTCTTAATGCCCCGCCTCTGGCACGACCTTCAATTGGCTGTCTTGTCAGCAACGCAACTTTTCCAGAAGCCCTTCCGTGTAGTTTATTACTAACCATATATTTTAGCTTTAGATAATAAATATTTCCAATGAATATTTTTGCCTCCATTTTTTTGCCGGTTATTCCATTGTACATTACTTCTTTTCCATCATATCTAAATCCTAATTCTTTCAGGTGTTCACTTAGGTCTTTTTTAGTCATGCCGGAAAAAGAGGTTCCGTCAATAATCTGGCCTTTAAGACAGCCGACTTTTCCAGCTAAAAGCTCGAGCAAGTAACCAACAGTCATTCTGCTTGGCAAACCATGGGGGTTAAATATAACATCTGGCCTAATTCCGCGAGAGGTGAATGGGATATCCTGCTCAGGAACTATCATACCAATCACTCCTTTTTGTCCGTGCGAGGTTGCGAATTTATCTCCTAATTCAGGAATTCTGTGCGCACGAGTTTTAACCTGAACAACCTTATTTCCTTCATCATCTTCTGTAACAAACACGCCTTCTACAGTGCCTTTTTCTTCCTGCCGTAGAGTTATACTAGAATCTTTTTTTGTTCTAACTGAAATTTCACGAGCTTCTGATAAGAACTTTGGGGGGGACATTTTTCCAATTAAAACCTCGCCCTCATCAATTTCTGCTTCAGGATAAGTTATACCATCAATTTCAAGGTGTCTGTAACTTTCTTCTGTCTTATATCCAGAAGAATCTTTTTCAGGAATTCCAATCTCATCTTTTAAGCCACCAGCATAGTTCATTTCAACTGCACGGTATGGTCTAAAATAAAAACTTCTGCCAACACCCCTATCCAGACTTCCTTTGTTGAAGACAAGAGCATCCTCCATATTATATCCATCATAAGACATTATTGCAACAACCAGGTTCTGTCCAGCAGGATATATTTTTAAAGTGTCGTAGACAAAGCTTCTTACAATTGGTTTTTGCGGATACTGTAAAATACTTACATCTGTATCAAGACGGGATAAATAATTAGCAGAGTATAATCCGAGAGCCTGCTTTTGGGTTTTACTTCCACGATTTAATCTTGAGCTCTGGTCGTGATTCCCATACGGGACAAGACTTGTGACAACACCAAATAAATTTACAGGGTCTATCTCAAGATGTGTATTCTCTGGCGTTAATTCTTCTTCATATAGCGCAATAAGTGAATTTTCTTCCTCAGCAGCATCTAGATACTCAATTATCTCTTGTTTTATCAAACCATCCCACGTCAACTCTCCTTGTTCTAGCTGTAAGAGATGTTCATTCCTTAATTTTGAAACCCCTTTTTCAACAATTATTAGGGGGCGCAAAACTCTTCCAGGCTCTGTTGAAATCAAAATTATCTGGAAGCTGTCATTATTTCTTACATTTAACTGCGCAGGCAATTCTCTTCCTCTTCTTTTTTCTCTTATTTTTTCAACAAATTCTTCAGGATTTTTCACACTTCCAATAAAGATTCCATTAAAGAAAACCTCTCTTCCTTCAAAACCGCTTTTATCAAGACCAATTGCCTCTAAATCTTTTATGAATTTGTTTTCATCGAGGTTAATACGGGTAGAAACCCGCGCAAGAAGTGCAAGATTTTTTCTTAAACCAATTTCTGTTCCTTCTGGAGTTTCAATCGGGCAAAATCTTCCGTAATGGGTGGGATGCAGTGTTCTTGCCATAAAGTTTTCTTGCTCACTTGGAAGCATAGATGAGACCCTCTGCAATTGAGAAATTGTTGCAAGGTAATTTGTTTTATCCATATTTTGAGTTATTCCACTACGTTCACCTGTCCAGCTCCCTGTTGCAATTGCAGATTCAACCCTATGGCTGAATAAAGTGGATTTAGCAATTATTTTAATAGAAAAGAATTTTTTTCTTTTTGTTGCTTTCTGTAATGAGTACTGAATATCACGAATTAAAATCCCGAGATTAACTCTGAATAATGTTGAAAGCAAATCTCCGGAGAGCCTTACACGCTTGTTTGCATAATGGTCTTTATCTGTTCTTAGGTTAGGGTTTTCTTTTGAGCTCAGAAATTGTTTTATCAGTTTGCATAAAGTGACTGCTTTTTTTATTCTGTCTTCTTTTTTTTGACCTATATGCGGAAGCAGATAAGCATCAATTCTCTGTTTCACACGATCAAGGATTTCTTTCTTTGTCCCCTGTAAATTTGTTTTTTCTGCAATATACATCATTGCGTCCTCACTTGTTGCCAGATTCACAAATTCATACAAATTAACAATAACACTGTCTGTTTCTTTTCCAATATACCGGGCAATTTCTGATTCTTTCACCAGCCCTAACGCTTTTAGAATCACTAGTGTTGGAAGATTTTTAAATCTGCTAAATGCAATTTCAAATATTCCGCCCTTATCCTGAGAAATTACTGCGGGGATTCGATAAGTTCCTTTAGAGGAAAACATCTTCAGAGTTAAATTTCCTTTCTTGTCTGTCTCAACAAACGACTGGTTTTCAGCTAAATCCTCTGCCATTACCATCACTCTTTCATTCCCCCGGATAATAAAATATCCACCCGGGTCTGTTGGGTCATGATAATTTTCAATCAGCTCTTCCCGTGACAAGCCGTGAGTATTACAAAACCTGCTTTTAACCATTATAGGTATTCTTCCAATTTCAACAACTTCAGAGTCAACCTGGTCGTCTTTTCTTACAGTGAGTTCAAGCGTAATCGGTGCAGAATATGTCAGACTTCTGAGTCGGGCATCAAAAGGCATAAGCAGAGACATGCTTCCATCAGCCTCTGTAACTTTTGGCTTACCAAGTTTTATCTTTCCTAACTTAATCTCAAAATCTTCACTTTTAATTGTTTGCTGAATTTCGTCAACAATTTCCTGCATACGTTGCTCAACAAAGTTATTAAAGGAAATAATATTAGATTCAACTAAAGAGTGATCCTGCAAATATTTTTTTACAATGATGTGTTCTACCATTTTTTTTGAAATTTATAGCAGAGTTTTATTGGCTGATTTAATTTAGTTGGGTTATCTAATTTATATTATAATTTTATGCGATATTATAATTTCATACACAACTTATACTACCGCCCTATAATACAGGTTGATTTTATCTTCTTCTTTTCTCTCTATTTTTATAATATCTCCTATCTTGCAACCCTCTGGAAGAGCAGGATCTGTTGATAATATCTTTGGCAGTTGAGACTTAGAGACATTCAAATTTTGAAGAAGCTTTTCAGCTTCTTTTTCAGTAATTTTTGTGTGTTTGGGCTGTAGAAGGTGCATGGTTGGATATAGATTAGAGACCAGTTTAAAAAATTTTGGATTGATTTGAAAGCGATTTTTAATTCACTTTAACAACTTTTGAATAATAAAAGATACTTTTTTTTATTTATAAAACTTTTGATTCCGGGGGATCTCGGCTTTTTTCCTCGTTCTTCTTTAGACTTTGTTTTTGGCATTTTCTAGTTTTTCTCTATAAATTCTTCAATCTGTTTTTTCTTTTTTATATTTAGTGAAATTTCTAAACCATAGTGTGTTGGCTTTGACAATAAAAGCCCTTTTTTTAAAAGATCATTAATGACTTTCTTAACTTCTCTCTTGCCTCTAAGATTCTGAGGCAGACCTTTTGGCAAATTATGAATACTTGTATGTTTATGCATCCACCTTCTTTGTCTTACCAGTTTTCTCAAAATCAATTTTTTAATTAAATTGTAATCATCCATTAATTAGAAAATAAAGAAAGCTTTAAATACTTTTCTTTTAGGAGCTCCCTTTTTGTAATTATCAAAAACATAAGCTAAACTATTAAAACGAAAAATTTATAAATGTTTTTTGGTATGAAGATCTATGAAAAATAAAAAAATAAACCTTGATGAAAACACCCATGAAGAGGAGAAAAGCATTTTTGTAGAATACCTTGGAAACTCTCCCTATATCAGAGTCTTAGACTTTTTATTAGTAGGACAGGATTTTGATTATAGTATGACAGAAGTAGCTAGGGGTGCTGGAGTTGGGTGGAGTGCATTTACAAATATCTGGAAGAGATTATTAGAGAAAAACATAATCGTTCCGACGAGAAACATAGGAAATGCAAAGCTCTTTAAATTAAATAAAGACAATCCCACAGTACAAAAATTAATAAAATTTGACTGGGAACTAACAAAATACGAAACAAATAAACTCTTCAAAGAAAAAGCTTGGACAAAAAAGGCAGAAGTTGCAAAACACTAACTTTCATTCCTTAATTTTATGTTTTCTTCTTTTTGGATTATAAATTTTTGATTCCAGGGGCTTTGCACAAGAAGTCGAAGTTGCACAAGAAGTCTATGTGAACTTTTCAATTTTAATTCGTTTTATCTCCTTTATCTTGTCAAAATCAGGATCATCTGAAATTATCTTTTTTATGTTATGGGTTAAAGCCGATGCCGCATGTATAGCATCCCTGGGATTTATATTGTATTTTTCCATAATTTTTTGAGCCAAGAATATTGTATTTTCATCAACTTTAAAAAATACGAGGTTTGGCATTCTAAGAAATTTTTCCCCCTCTTTTATTGCTATTTTGCTCCCCTTTTTCTTTTTTAATGTATAGATAAACTCGTCCCACGTTAGAAAAGAGGTAAATCCGGAAAATTGATTTTTTATTAATTTAAATAAAATCTCTCCGCATGCCTTAGACTTACGGTCTTCGTATAAAATGGGATAAATAAACACATTTGTGTCAAGGTATCTCTTCTTCATATTGTTCTAATATTGTCTTTTTAATTTCTCTGATTTTTGGGATTCTTTTGAGTTTTCCCGGAACATTAAGAAAATCCCTTAAGAATTCTTCAGGATCTTGTTCTTTTTTAATTAATATCTCGTCTTCTTCGATTTCAAATATTATTTTTTCTCCTTTTTTTAGTTTTAGCATCTCTCTTATATCCTTTGGTATAACAACCTGCCCTTTCTCTCCAAGCTCTCTCTTTATTATCATATTTTAATTAGTAAGAATGACTATTTAAACTTTTTCATACTTTAAAGTAAGAATTTTTCTTTGGAGTAAAAAATGGCCCCGGAGGGATTTGAACCCCCGACACCTGGATTTCTACAAACCTCCAGCGGGTTTCTAGTAGTTCCAGCAACCAACCTTTGATTATAAAAGTCCAGTGCTCTACCAGACTGAGCTACAGAGCCACGAGGACACCTACGGTTTCCTTAGCTTAACTTTCCCTTAAAAACAGAGGTGATTTATATTTAAAAACCTTTTTTATAAAGCTTTTTTCAGCTTTTCCTCAAACTCTTCAGAAGACACAGCACCCATAAATTGCTCAATCTGCTTTCCATCTTTAAACAAGATAAAGTTGGGAATAGAAGCTATATTGAATTTGCGAGCAAGCTCACGATTGTCGTCAATATTAACTTTTCCGAACCTGATTTTTCCCTTGAACTTTTCACTCAGTTCATCAACAATAGGAGCCATCATTAAACAAGGCATACACCATTCTGCAAAAAAATCTATTAAGACATTTTTTTCTTTAATAAAATCATTAAATTCAACAGAGCTTAGTTCTGGAACTTTATCATTGCTAGTCATTTTATATTAATTTTTGTCTAATTTATAAAATTTGTTATTATTCTAGACCTGTGCTTCCGAAACCTCCTTGTCCTCGGAAAGTTTCTGATAGTTCATCAACCTCTTCTAAGACAACTTCCTTTATCTTATTTATTACTCCTTGAGCAACCTTGCTTCTTTTTTCAACAATATAATCCTTTTTACTCTGATTAATCAGAATTACACAAACCTCTCCCCTATAACCTGCGTCAACTGTTCCGGGCGTATTTAAAACACTAACGCCTTTATTTATTGCTAAACCAGATTTTGGTCTAATCTGCATCTCATAACCAGAAAGAATTTCAACCCTAAATCTGGTTTTTACTAATACCCTCTCTCCAGGTTTTATAAGATATTCTTCAGGAGAGAAAATATCAAATCCAGCATCCCCTTTATGAGCATATTTTGGCATAATTGCATCGGGCCGAATTCTTTGAATTTTTATCTTCATTACATCCACGGCGAGGATACCCAAACTTTTAAGTTTCGGGAGGAATCGCC
>CAYXYT010000008.1:0-19595 GCA_964469785.1 Candidatus Woesearchaeota archaeon
CTTTAAACAACTATTTTGAAAATAAAGAAGAAAGAAACAAGATTAAAAGAGAATTAATTATATTTGATGATAAAAAGATAACAGAAAAATACGGGATAAATCTTAAACCAGAATATTATAAAATTCTAACTAAGATAGGTAAAATAGTTGATAAAGAAATAAATAATTTAAATAAAAGAGAAATCTTCCCCAAATATCCTGAAAAGAAAAGGATATAAGCAAAAATTACGTGCAATGACAACATACCTCTCATTTTACGCATTTACAGGAAAAAAAATAACAAACAGAACAATTAATAAACTTATTGCAGCAGTAGAGTTGGAAAATTACTCTAATTATGAACTCAACTGGTTATTTGACAGAAAAGGAGGTGTAGA
Source organism: Candidatus Woesearchaeota archaeon (assembly GCA_964469785.1). GTDB lineage: Archaea > Nanobdellota > Nanobdellia > Pacearchaeales > GW2011-AR1 > CAYPBR01. Next base: position 378 of record CAYXYT010000008.1, read on the forward strand.
AGAGGGCACTAATTATCTTCAAGGACTTAAAAAAGCAGGTCTTGCAACCCATGGCTTCATTCAAGATGCCTTGTTCTTGGTCTCAGAGATAGATCCAATCTATACAAAAATATTTTTAGAGATGAATGACAGAGTCCACAGAGGATGGACACCCGAATTATTTGATCTAAATTTTAATAATAAAAAATTATTGGATGATTTTGAATATTTTTGGGAAAAATATAAGATAAGAAATATAGAGGCGGGAGGGCAATTTTACGGCAATTATGTTAAACTTGCTTATATTTATACCAAACAAAAAAATAAAGATTTGTATATAAAACTTAAACAAATTTTTGAAGAATTTGGAGAAAGTGTTCAAATTCTAAACGATCTCGGAGACTTTGCTCCTCCTGGCACAATTATTCTTCATGAAAAAAAGGCTTCAGACCAGCTTTCTGATCTTCGCGAGGGTATTATTACTTGGCCTATTTGGTTGATTTATAATAGATGTTCAAAAAAAGATAAAAAATTTTTAATTTCCATTTCAAATAAGGATACACTAACCAAAAAAGATTATCTGAAAGCCATGAACCTTCTTTATAAAACAAATTCTTTTAAAGATCTTCGTGATTTTTTAAAAAGAAAAAGTTATTATCTTCAAAAAGCAATAGACACTTTAGATATTCCTAGAGAAGTAAAAGGTTTACTCAAAGTACTGGTAACTTTGCTCTACTGCAATAAATTAATCCACAGATTAGAAAATCTTTTTAAAGAATTGGGATAATTCTTATAAAATTCCGAGCGTGTCTAAAAAATAATTCTAAAAATAGAGTTCACCTCATATAGTAAATAAAATCGGAGGTGAACTACTATGAAAAGTAGATGGATAACGGAAGTAAATGATTTAAACTTTGCGCTTCATGAAATTAAGCGATTGACCAAGAAATTAATAAGAAAAAAGCAGGGAGGGAGAGGAAGACCCCCTAAACACAATCCAACTAAGTATGCTGAGGTGATTGTGATAAAAGAGTTGAAAAAGAAACCATTAAGAGGGGCAGAGACTGACTTAACTAAACTTATCGTCGGTGAGAGGGTTGATCACTCAGTGATTAACTACTGGGAAAGAAAACCAGAGATAGCTAATTGTTTAAAAATTATTATATCTCGGGCAGGCCAACTGTTAGACAAATTTTGTGATAAATTATTCACTTTTGTTGATGCAACCAAGTTCAGTTCATGGAATGTAACTGAAATTCAAATCCATGTTGCTAATAGGGTAGCTAAAGAAACTGTCTATCCTATTGGAGCCAGTTTTCTAAAAAAGACCGTGAGAGATCCTGTTAATGAAGCCTTGCCCCCTGGAAACAGGATTTTGTATGCAGATGCAGGATATGATGACAACAAGACCTTAGGAGTGATGTTCAAAAAAGGTTATGTTCCTGTTGTGTGTCCTAACAAGAATAGATGGAGGGGACATTATAGAAAGAGAGCAAGGAAGATTTATAATCAGCCCGTTCATCGATGGGGTTATCGTCAGAGAGGGAGAGGAGAAAGTTTGTTTGGGAGTTTGACAAATGAGTTTGGAGATAGGTTTAAAGCATGCAAAGAAGAGTCTATGCAAACGAGAATATTAGCAAGGATAGTTAGTTATCAAATTAAGTTGTTGATAAGGTTAAATGATAAGATAATTAGCATCGACGTGCTAATTATTAGACACGCTCTAAAATTCCATAAATTTATTAATCCCCTTTCCTAATTTAATATATGCAAGAGAAAAATAATGTTCTCAGAATTCTTGCTGAGACAAAAGAGGCAATTAAAAACGGAGATGTTGTCGAGATAAAAAATTTGAGCAACCAAACAACAGACACGGCGTCACTAACTCAGGATCCTGAGAACATTGCAGTTGCTGTTATTGTTTATTCTCTAAGCAAGATTATTGAAAGAGGGGGTTACAGAAAACTCCCGGGTTGGAATTCTTTTTATAATACCTACCTCAGTGCAATAGACAAGGCAATTCTTGCACTTAAGAAAAATGATGAAAAAGCCTTAACACAAAACCTAGAACTTATTAGAAAAGCTATAAACAAATTATCTGGTAAACTGAAGATTTATATTCAAGATGTTTTCAGAAAAGCAAGCATTAACAAGGCTTCTAAACTATATGAGCATGGAATTTCTATGGAAAAAACAGCAAAACTCCTCGGGATTACTCTATTTGAGCTAGCAGGTTATGCAGGCCAGAGAGAAATACCTGAAGTTTCTAAAACCAGAATTCCTAATGTTGAAGCTAGAATTAAAATTGCAATGGGGATGTTTAAATGAAGATAATAGGAAAGAGAATTATATTAAGAGAATTAGGATTAAAAGATGCAAAAGATCTTGCTAAGAATGCTAATGAAAAACATATTTTTAATCTCACATCCAGCATTCCATACCCATACAAATTAAAAGATGCCAAATGGTTTATCAACAAAACAAAAAAAGATGCAAAACAAAAGCCAAGAAAAAATTATGAGTTAGCAATTGAATTAAAATCTGAAAAGAAAATAATTGGTGTAATGGGTTTAACAAATATAAACAATACTGCTAAAATGGCTGAAATAGGTTATTGGATAGGAAAAGATTATAGAAGAAAAGGATTAATAACTGAAGCTGAAAAACTTATTTTGGATTTTGGATTTGGGAAATTAAAATTCAACAAAATTCATGGTTCTGCTATGAAACCTAATAAAGTTTCTAATAAATTATTTAAAAAATTTGGTTTTAGAAAAGTCGGGATTATGGAAGAACATGTTTTCAAAGGGAATAAAAAAATTGATCTAGTTAAATGGGAATTACTAAGGAGAAAATATAAAAAATGAAACCTTACAAAAAACCTTATTTTATTTACAAGTTTAGAGGAAATAAAAATGTTAAAAAAACAATTGAAAGGCTGGAAAATTTCTTTGGAAAAGGGTATGTGTTCGATAAAAGATATCCTAATGCCAGTAAAAACATGACAAGGAAAGAAATAAGAGAAGTTTTCACAAGAGACATGAAAAACAGGGGATTTGACTTGGTTGTAGTAGATATAACGCTTGGAAAAGGTAGATTTATGAAAGAAGAAATTACACTTGCTAAAAAATTAAAAATTCCAATAATAGAGGTTAACTTTTTCAAATGACACAAAAAGCAATAATCTTTGATTCAGGAGCTTTGATAAGCTTTAGTATGAACGGGATAATTGATTTGGTCAAAAGATTAAAAGGAATTTTCAAAGGAAAATTCCTCATAACAAAAGATGTAAAAAGAGAAATCATTGATAAACCCCTAACAATCAAAAGATTTGAGCTAGAGGCTTTGAAATTAAAAGAGCTTCTCGACGAGAAAGTTCTTGAGATGCCCTCTTCTCTTGGTATAAAAGATTCTGAAATTTCAAAAAAAGCAGATGAATTAATGAGTATGGTAAATAACACGTTTATTGCTAATGAAAAACCAGTTCATCTTATAGAAAAAGGTGAAAGTTCTTGTTTAGCTTTGAGCAAGATGCTGAATAAAAAAGGCACAGAAAATGTTATTGCTGTTGACGAAAGAACCACGCGGAGTTTTGTAGAAAAACCAGATGATTTAAAAAAATTCCTGGAGAAAAAACTTCATACAAAAATAACACCAAAAACCCAGAACTACAAGTTCTTCAATGAAATAAGGTTCATCAGGTCTGCAGAATTAGTTTATGTTGCATATAAAAAAGGTCTTGTAAAACTAAAAAACAAAGTTGTACTGGATGCTCTGCTCTACGCTGTTAAATTTAAAGGATGTGCTATTTCTGGTGATGAGATTAGGGAGATTGAAAAAATAGGATAGAGAAACTGGTTTAAAAATAATCAATAACTGCCTGGAGGAAAATATTTATACAGGACACGTACTGCCCCACTCACAACAAACATAGTTCCTCCCAGGTTTTTAGCTGAAGAGACAATATCATTTAGTACTTCATAAGTTTGAGCATCGCCCGTGTTTTTAAAGTATAAATAAAGCCCAGCTACAAATATGCCATCTCTTGCTGCTTTTAAAAGCCCTTTTACCACACCTAGTGTACTTACCTTTTTCTCTAATTTTTCACCCATTTTAAAATCACTTGTATATATCTTATAAATATTTTTATTCTGCAGTATAGAGAAAGAGCTCCTTGTGAAACCTAAAAAGGATAAATTTTTAATTGGTAAAAATAGAATATTTGTGTTGACAAAGGATGAATTAGGCAAAATCCCAAAATTAATTGAGGGTGCATAGCTCAATGTTTAGAGCACTCGGCTCCAGCGACTTAAAATGTCGGAGATCCCGAGAGATGGGGGTTAAATTCCCTCTGTACCCATTTAAATAAAAAGGAGGTAAAAATGTTTGACAACTTAATTGAAAGGCACAAAAGTCCTTGGAATCTGCTTTTCCACTTAATTGGGGGTTTAGCAGCCATCTATGGCATTTGGATGCATGATTGGTATTGGATTGGTGGAGCAATTATAATCTTAATTATTGGCCACCTTTTCCCATATAAAAAGAAAAAAAGAAATAGATTTGGGGCTTCCTCTGTTTGGCTTTAAGATCGGACTTTAAACTACTCTCGTGTTCCATTAGCTTCCTGCACCCTAATCAAATCTGTAACAGAATCGCCTTTCTGCAGTTTAACTATCTTAACACCCTGGGCAGCCCGCCCCATGACTCTTATATTTTTTAAAGATGTTCTTATCACAATTCCTTTTGCAGTTGTAATAATTATACTATCGCTGTCATTAACAGCAACACTTGTTACCACCTCTCCTGTCCTTTCTGTAACTTTCATATTAATAACACCTTTTCCCGCACGAGAGGTTTTTCTATAATCTTTAACCGCTGTTCTTTTTCCATACCCTTTTCTAGAAATTGTTAATATTGCATCTGTTTCTAAAATTTCCAAGCTCACAACCCCGTCCTCTTTTGGTATTTTTATCCCTACAACACCATATGCGGTTCTTCCCATCTCTCTAACTTCAGAACTGTTAAATCTAATTGCCTTTCCCTTCTTTGTAACAAGTAAAACCTCCTGGCCTTCTTTGACAATTTTCACACCTATTAAAAGATCTGAATTATCTTTCGGAAGATTAATGGCTTTAACGCCAGAAGCTCTTGGTTTTGAAAAGTGTTTTAAAGAGATTCTTTTAACAACACCTTTTTTACTTGCCATGAATAAACTATCTTCAAACCCTTTCAAAGCAATAACATTTGTTACAGATTCATTTTTTAGTTTAAGGAGATTAACTATTGCTTTTCCCTTGCTATAACGCTCTGCAGCAGGTATGTGATAAGCTTTTAGCCACAAAACCCTTCCCCGTGTTGTAAAAAACATTAAATAGTCATGAGTTGAGCAGGTAATTAACTGCTTTACAAAATCTCCTGTTGCCAAACCACTTCCAATAACCCCTCTTCCCCCGCGCTTTTGTTCGCGATAAGCTCTAACATCCATTCTCTTACAATAACCTCTCTCTGTTATTGTAATTACTACCTCTTTTTTTTGAACAAGATCTTTCTCAGAAATTTGAGATAGGCGTTTTAAAACATACGTCCTACGAGAATCGCCGTATTTTGATTTGAGTTCTTTAACCTCTCTGGCAATGACCTTTAATACTTCTTTTATATTTCCCAAAATCTTCCCATATCCCTTTATCCTAATTTTTAAATCTTTTTCCTCTTTCTTTAACTTATCCTGCTCAAGAGAAGTTAACTGCTGAAGACGCGTATCTAAAACAGCCTGCGCTTGCTTGCGTGTTAATTTAAACATTTTAATCAATCCTTCCGACGCTAGTGCAGTATTCTTGGATTTTTTAATCATAGAGATAACCTTATCTATGTTTTTCAAGGCAATCAACAATCCTTCTAGTATTTCTAATCTATCCTTAGCTTTTTTCAGCTCGTATTTCGTTCTGTTTGTAACAATTATTTTTCTGTGTTTGACATACTCTTCCAGAACATTTTTCAAGTTCAGAATTTTTGGCTGTCCACCAACCAATGCTAAAAAATTAACATTGAATGAATCTTGTAATCTTGTATATTTATACAAAGCATTTATGACAAATTTCGGATCTGCTCCTTTTTTTAGCTCAAGCACGACCCTTATTTTTCCCTTGGAAGATTCGTCTCTCAAACCAGAAACATTTCTAATCTTTTTCTTCTGAATTAAATCTGCAATTTGTGTAATTAAGGTGGTTTTATTCACCATGTATGGAATTTCTGTGATAACAACAGCCTGTTTTCTCCTTAATTTTTCAACGCCTGTTTTCCCCCTAATCATAAGTCTTCCTCTTCCGGTCTTATACAATTCAAGCATATCTCCTGAAACACTTCCTCCTGTTGGAAAATCAGGGCCGGTAACGATTTTAGAAAGTTTTTCTATTGTTATCTTTGGTTTCTTTATATACGCTATAATTGCATCACAAATCTCACTTAAATTGTGGGGAGGGATATTTGTTGCCATACCAACTGCAATTCCGGTAGCGCCATTTAAGGCAAGAGTTGGGAGTTTGCCAGGCAACAAGTCTGGTTCTTTGAGAGAATTATCAAAATTAGGTAAAAACTTAACAGTTTCTTTATCAATATCTTGTAACAACTCTGTTGTTATGGGCATTAGTTTTGCCTCGGTATACCTATAAGCAGCCGGAAGATCTCCGTCGATGTTTCCAAAATTCCCTTGCCCAAACACAAGGGGGTATCTCAAAGAAAAATCCTGGGCCATCCTCACCATTGCATCGTAAATAGCACTATCTCCGTGAGGATGATACTTTCCTATGACATCCCCCACAATCCTTGCACTTTTCTTTGTTTGACTTCCAGGCTTTAAGCCCATTAAAGCCATTGAGTATAAGATTCTTCTCTGAACAGGTTTAAGCCCGTCTTCAATTGAGGGAATTGCACGAGAAACAATAACACTCATGGCATAATCCAGATACGCCTTTTTCATCTCGCTTGAAACTTCTGTCTTAATGATTCCTTTCTCATTATTTTCATTAATTTGTTTTTCTTTTTTCATTTTTTATAAATTTTTATTTTTTTATTCCAACAATGTTTTGCTCTTTTCTTTTTTGTTTTTTCATTTATTTTTCTCAGATACAACAAACCCAATGCAATTAAATACATATCTGTAACTTCATCGTCTAAATGTTTAGATTTTTTTCTTTTCAATTCTTTAACTTCAACTATATGTTTTTTCATTTGAGACAATAAATTATCAAATAATTTTTCTTTACTTGTATGTTTCAAGCAAAATCTTTCTATTTTTTCTATTAACTTTTCTTCAGGTGTCATTTTTCATTTTATCTCATAATAAAATTTAAATAGTTAGTAACATTCAATACATCATAATCTGGGAAGACAAGTTCTACTAATTGAGCGATATTATTTGTTATCTTACAATTTCTCCCCTCTATATAATCAATATTTTTCATCACGCAACCCCCCCATTTATCAAAAGCATAAAGTTTAAATATTCTGGCTCATTAAATAAATCATAAGAGCTGCCTGGAGGAGCTGGGTGGATGCCTCTGGCTTTAAAGCACAGCATAATCGGGGTTCGCGTCTTCGGATGTCCGCTCTTATTTTCTTTTGAATTCAAATAATACATTTTCTATCATCTCCACGTTGAGTATCAAGTCAGAATATTTTTTTCTTTTTTATCATGCAACCTCCTCTCCTTTATCATCAAGATATTTCATAAATTCCTCTTCACTAAGCTCTTCTTCGTTAATGCCAACTCCCATCCATTTACATTTTTTACATTCCCAATCTCCCTTTTTTTCTTGACCGACAACAACACCAACCTCATCGCTGTTACATTTTGGGCATCTTCTAACCTTAAAGGTTTTTCCAGATTTCTTTTTAGTTTTTATTCCTTTAGCTTTCTCCCAGTCTGCTTTTGAATCAAATCCTTCTAAAATCCAGTCAGGTGTTTTCATTTTAATCTTCCTTTCCTACTTTTTCTTTTATTGGAAATTCAACATTATCAAAGCCACAATCCTTACAAACCCAGGTTCCTGGAGTTCCATATAAATTGCTTTGTTTTAACTCAATATCTTCAGATTTACATTTTGGACAAAATCTTTTTTTCATTTTAAATATCCAAATTCGCCTCCCTTGCATTTTCAGATATAAATTCTTTTCTCGCTTGAACATCGTCCCCCATTAACATTGAAAAAGTTTTGTCAGCTTCGACAGCATCTTCTATAAAAATTTTCTGGATTTTTCTTGTTTTAGGATTCATTGTTGTTTCCCAAAGTTGTATGGGATTCATCTCCCCTAAACCTTTAAATCTCGTAACATTAGTTGTGCCAAGTTTTTTTGTAATCTTCTTAAGTTCTTTATCAGAATAAACATAATAATCTTTTCTCTTCCTGACTCTGTACAACGGAGGCATGGCTGCATAAATATTTCCATTTTTAATTAAATCAGGCATAAATCTAAAGAAAAATGTCAGAAGAAGGGTTTTAATATGTTCTCCGTCGGTGTTATGTAACATGAACCCGCCATTTCCCGCAATAAAGTTTTGGGTTGGTGGAACTGAAAAATCATAAACATAATTTGATTTTGTTTTGGCTTTGGCGATCTTTTTTACTTTAATAGCAACAAAATCTTCTGATATTGGCTTTAATTGTTTTCCAATTAATTTAGTTTTATTAATATTATCAAGATAAACCTCTAATTTTTTATAGAATTTGTGGTCTTTCCAGACATCATAACATTTTTTCAATTGATCAAAAGTTGAGACATTTACATCATGCCTCTTGTATCTAGCTCTTTTTTTAGGCATTCTTATACTAATGGAAGGGAATATGCTGTTTTGCCTATATATAAACAAGATACCATTAGCCAAGTCCTCTGAAATTGTAGTGTGGCCAATAAGCGCTTTTATTTTTCCAGATTTTGCTTTACTCACTGTAATGTGTCCATCACTATGTAAGAGCCCCTCTAAAAGAGCAAACTGAATTTTTTTATTAGTATTAAAAAATAAATCTGGTATAAACTTATCTTTTGACTTCTTATTCAAAAGACCAAGATTTTCCAATATCAGTTTAAATGGAAGAGAATGAAAATGTAAATTTATTTTATCAAGTATGGGGGCAACTCCTAAAACATTTTTAATGGTTTTACTTATTCTCGGGATATATTCTTTATCATAACCAACACTTATTGTAAATCTATTTGGATTGTTTTTTGTGAACGCCTGACATCCATCACCCAAATACCATCCAAGTAAGTAAGCAAAATCCTCATTAACCTTAAACAAGGTTTTTATTTTTCCTCTATGATATCTTAGAAAACATCCCTCAATGCTCTTAAGCGAACTTTTATAATTTTTAATTGGTATAAATAAAGAATAATTAATATTTTTTATGTTAATATTAAGAAATCCCAAATATTTTTTTAAATCCTTATATCTTGGCATTACATTGTCTATCTTTTCTTCCCATTGTTGAATTATTGTTTTGTATATTCCACAAACTTTTGCAATTTTGTATCTGGAAATTTTTTTCTTAACTCTTACTCCCTTAATGTTCTTCCATTCGTCCCTTGAAATATCTATCCATGCACTCTCTGGAATTTTTTTAATTTTATTTTTATCTACTTTTACTTGTATATTTTCATATTCTCTCAATAAGTCCTTAATATCAATATTGTATTGTTTAATTGGGTGTGGAAAAGACTTTGGTGTTATTAAAAAATCCCCTGGTTTAATTTTGTTTCCTTCTTTTGCTATGATTTTTCCATCATCATACACAAAAACACTATGGCACGAAGTTGTTTTGATGCTATATCCACAATATGTTCTAATCTCAAACATCTTTGTTCTTTTTGGATGTTTAATAAGCTTGTGTATATTTTCTAATTTGAGTTGATTGTTATTAAAGGTCATAAGTTGAAAAAAGGAATGATTTTTACTATCTTCTACAAAATTCCCCACTTTTTTATAATGAACCTCTCCTTTTTCTTTGTTAAATACTAAGAGTGGGGTATCATAATCAACACTATCAGCGTCACACATTATTACTATTTTATTATATCTCAACTTATCTAGATTAAACTGTTCTCCTACTCCAGTCCCAATAGCAGTAATTAAGTTGGTGATTTCCTCGTTCGATAACGCGCGAACAGGATTTGCTTTTTCAACATTTAAAATCTTTCCTTTTAATGGAAGAACTGCTTGAATTTCTTTATCTCTTGCCATTTTACTCGAGCCTGCTGCAGAAGCTCCCTCGACGATGTAAAGCTCTGTGTTTTCAGGTTTTTTGCTAGAACAATCTGCCAATTTTCCTGGAAGTCCTCCAAGTGAAAATGCATTTTTTCTTCTTACCAGATCTTTTGCTTTTTTTGCGGCCAACCTGGCTTTTGCAGATTCAAGTGCTTTGTTAGTTATCCGTCGAGCAATGGTCGGATTCTCCTCGAAAAACTCAGATAAGGCAGATGTAACAACAGAATCTACAAATCCCTTAATCTCTGAATTGCCCAGCTTTGTCTTTGTCTGCCCTTCAAATTGGGGGTGTGAAATTTTTGTGCTAACAACAGCCATAATTCCCTCTCTAACATCATCTCCAGATAGCGAACCGTTTTTTAACATGTTTTTTTTACGGGCATAATCATTTATCGCGCGTGTAAGTGCTGTTTTAAATCCAGAGATGTGGGTTCCGCCTTCGACAGTATTGATTGTGTTGACAAAACCGAAGATATTTTCGCGGTAGCTGCGATTATATTGAATAGAAACCTCTATGACGGTGTCTTTGACCTGTCTTTTAAAGTAAATCGGCTTGTGCAGGGTTTCACGAGTCTTGTTCAACCATTTCACAAATTCTATAAGTCCTCCAGCAGCAAAGAACTCTTGTTTCTTGCCAGTGGTCTCGTCCTTTAAGATTATTTTTAATCCAGCATTTAAGAAGACTATCTCTCTAAATCTCGTTTCCAGAATTTTATAATCCCATTTCAATGCACTAAAGATTTGCTCATCCGGCCAAAATGTTATTTTTGTTCCTGTCCCGGCGGACTTGGCTGTTCTAGCAACTTTCAATTTTGTCTTGGTTTTTCCGCGAGAATATTCCTGCTGATAAATTTTTCCATTGCGTTTTATTTCAACAACCATCCTCTTAGAAAGGGCATTAACCACAGAAATTCCTACTCCGTGAAGCCCTCCAGAAATCATGTATGATTTTTTATCAAACTTTCCACCAGCATGAAGTTTTGTTAGGGCTAACTCCACAGCAGGAAGCTTGTAAGTTGGATGTGGCTCTACAGGTATGCCACGACCGTCATCTTCAATGGTAGCAGAGCCGTCTTTATTCAAAAAAACATTTATTTTGTTGCAATATCCGACAAGGGCCTCGTCCACCGCATTGTCCACAACTTCATAAATAAGATGATGTAATCCATCTTTGCCAGTGCTTCCTATATACATACTTGGACGTTTGCGAATCCCCTCCAGCCCCTCAAGTACTTTTATCTCAGCTGCGCCATATTTTTGTTTTTTTATTTTATCCATTTTTGTCTAATCTTTTTCTAAAAAGATTATTTTTTTGCCATTTTGTTTTTCTTCAGGTTTGACAGCTTTTGCTAAACCTCTTTGAATTTTTTAATTAAAAAAGACAGAAAACCTGCCTAAATTTTCTTCAATTCTACACATAAAAAACGTCATAATACTTTATAAAGTTTTCTACCTAAAAATGCGGTTTCTCGACGATAAAATTGGAAATTCGGAAAAAATTCTCTCTGCGTTTCAATCTTATGCCTAAATTAAATATAGAACTATAACCTCTAGTAAGTAACAACATATAGAAAGATTTAAATACACCTATTTTTACCTTAAAGTATGGAAAGAGAAGCAAAAATTGTTATGATAATACTTATAATCTTAGCAATGGCTATCTCAATCTTATCTTTTAATATTGTAAAAACAAGAGCAACATCTGCAGCAATTTACGAAACACATTCATATACAAAAGCCATATGCAACCCAGACAATTACTGCCAGGATTATGTAATAAGTTGCAATAGACACCAGATTCTTGGCATGAGTCCAATAACAGGTTCAGCTGTCCAATTTTCAGATGGCTGGCAAGACCCGCGTGATGAAGAAACAATAAATGGGTTTTGTGGTTGATTAATTAGTGGGCTCGCGGCGATCTTAGAAAAACATTAGTAATACTTAATGATGCATATCCGGCGGAAAGTTCTGATTCCTCTATTACATATTCTACATCATCTACAATATATGCTTCTAAATCCATGTCATCAGCATAAGCAAGGTGTTCGCCTTTCCGTGGTACTTGGGGCAAATGAATCTCGACCAGTTTTCCAGGCTTTTCATCTTCAAAATGTAAGACCACTTCTACAAGATTTTCTGTCATATTAAAATTAGTTCATAATAGTTTATAAGAATTATTGCATGATAAAATAGATATTAGAAGAAATTATTTTTCTTTCTTCTCTGGAGCCTTTTCCTCTTTCTCGTCGGTTTTCTGTTTTCTCTCCAACAATTCACTCGCCTTTTCTAAAAATTCCTTTGCCGCTTTAAGAGCGTTTTCTGCTTCATTCCTACTTATTATTCTTATTTGCTCATAAACAACAGTGTGCCTTTTCTTTCTAGTTTTATTAAATGTGAATAAAACTCTGTCGGCAAACTCATTCCCAAACTTCTGTCTCACAAACTCGACTACAGAAACGTGTTTATATTCTCCTTTTGGTCTAAAGCCCTCTGAAAACATTAAGGCTCTTCCTGCTTGAAGCAAGGAGTTATAACAAACAGCAAATGCCCAGTCATAGTCTCTATCTTTAAATAAGTTCTCAGCAGTTTTTAAATCTCTATTTGCCAAATCTAATGCGTTTTTAACTAATCTGTCGTCTGATTCTATTTTCTCCCAAAATTTATCTGATTTTCTGCCTGAATTCATTTTCATCTCCAATTAACATAATTATTTTATTTTTCTTAATTGTTCTCAGTAAATGATGCCCTTTTGTTCTCTGATTGAATGTTTTTTCATTCCATAATATATAATTTATCTCTCTTTCCAGTTTCCTTTCAAGTAGTTGGATTATTTCGATCAGCTCGTCTTCTCTCATTTCAGAGACTACCAGTAAATCAACATCGCTGGATTCTGTCTCAGTGCCTTTTGCGAATGAGCCATATATAATAGCATATTTAGCTTTCCCCTTAAGAGGTTTCTCAATAAATTTTCCGAGATAATCAGTCTTAATAAAAATTCTTTTTAATTCATCTATAATAATAGAGTCTTTATTTATCGTGTATATACTTAAATTGGCCTTTTTTGTTTTCTTAACGAGATTCAATTTTCTCAGATTATCTAACTCTTTTGATATATGGGTTGGGTCAGCTTTAATTATGTTTGCTATTTCTCTCAAATGATATTCGTCATTCTGACTAAACAAAAGCAATGAGAGAAGTTTAACTCTCGTTTTTGAGGTAAAAAGATTTTCTAACATTTTCAATATTTTAAATAATATTGTAGACTTTTTATCTACAATTGTAGAGAATTTACCTACATTTATAAACCCTTCTATTGTTTTTTCCCTTTTTTCTCAGATTTTTTCTCTTTTTTAGATGCTTGCTTCTTCTCCTCTTTTTTTGGTCCTTCCTTCTTTTCTGTTTTATCTTCCTCTTTCTCAGCCTTTTTCTCAGCTTCTTTTTTCAACTCTTTAATCTCTGGTTTTTCTTCAAGCTCTTCAGCCTCTGCTTTAACCTCTGCTTCGCGTTCTTTACGCGTCTTCTTCATCTTTGAAATCCAGCGAACCTTTCTGCGTTTCATAAACTTACTTTTCCGGCATTTTGCAGAACAAAAATGATTAATGGTTCCATCATTCATAACTAGAGTAAGCCCTTTATGAGTATCATACATTTTTCCGCAATAAACACATTTAGGCATTTTGAGAAAGCCTCCTATTAGTTACATGCAGAACATATTTGCCTGTAAAGACTGAAGTACCTATAAAACGAACTTTATAATCTGCTAGATAATTATCAGACAAGGACTTTAATTCATCATCGGTCAATCTTGCTTCAACATCTACAACACCATCCGAGTCTTCTTTTAACTCCCTTTTAACTCTCTCTGTTATTCTTATTAATCTGCTTTCAGTGCGTCTATCCATCCTAAGTATAAGCTCCTTTTGTGACTTTGGATTTTATTCTGCGTGCTTCAATCTCTGTTTCACGAAGCATTAAAATATCTTTAACCCGAACAGGGCCTTTTACATTTCTTCTCATTACTCTGCCTTTATCTCTTCCTTCTTGAACAAGGCATTTCACCTGTGTAACCTCTCCGCGAAATCCTGTTCTTCCAATAATTTCTTGAACAAAAGCAGGGGCAACCTCCCCTAAAATTTTCTCGCTTCCCTTAGAACCTGTTGATTTCTTTTGCTGAGGTCTTTGTGATTTAGCCATTTTATTTCAAGGATTCAATGTCCGCCCCAACCTCCCCTGGCTCAATTACTGCAACAGAAGACGCTGCAACGGGAAGACCTGCTACAATTCCTAATTTTTGTTTGCTGTCAACCTCTTTGCACAGAATTTTTTTCTCTTTACAAAGCACGGGAAGATGCTGGACAATTTCTTTTGGTTCTACATCTTTAGCATATACAACAAGTTTCGCAGTTCCTCTTTCAATAGCTTTAGTAACCTCGTTAGTTCCTTTCTCAATTTTTCCTGTTCTCCTGGCTTTTTCAATTATAGTATAAACATCCATTTTATAGGCCGATAAATCAGAAGGATTAGAAAAATCCTCTATAAAGTCATCGGATAATTATTAAGGTAAGAATTGGTTTATAAAAGTTTCTCTATCCTTTCTTTGGTGCATTAAAGGTTGGTAGAATTTATTAGAACCAAAATTTTTCTAAAAGAAGATTTTATTAAAAAATGAAAAACCTTAAAACCTATTTAATATTACTAATATTATGTATATGATTAATGGTATTGGGACAACATTATATGGCAAAAGACATCTAACTAAAAAAGAGCTTCATGGTCTAGGATTAAAAGAGATGGAAGATTTAGAACCATATATTTCTACTATGTGGTTTTGTTTCATATTTATTCCCTTAATTCCCTTAGGCTCTTATGTAGTGTTTGCCGAATATGAAGATGAAGGTTTTTTTAACACCGATAAGCATTATCATATGGTTAAAATTAATTTAAACTGGAACCAAGTATTAAAGACAGCATTGATACCAATGTCTATCTTATTTTTATTGTGGTTATGGTGGTAAAATAAAATGACAAATAAATTAAAGTTTAAAGATGATAGAAACAATAAATGGCTTATTATATTGTTGTTGATTCCTGTCGCAATAATCCTTATTGTAGGGGCATTTTCCTATATTCAGAATTTAGATTTGGGAGCCAACTCAAACATTCCAAAAAGCAGTTCAGAAATATACCAAGAAAGTAGCCCTGCAATAGTTAAAGTTTTAGAATATTCTGGTTGGGAATTGTATTTGCCTGATTACGAATATAATGAAAATTTAGATAAGTTTGTTCCAATTCCCAATTCAAGAAATATTATTGAAGATGAAGAATATGGCCTAGGACATATATTAAAGAGTGTTGAATATGGTCCTACAAATTATGGAAGTGGTTTTCTTATTAGTGAAGATGGATATATTTTGACTAATGCTCACGTAATAAGCAACGAAGAAGTTTGGGAAGAAAATCTAAGAACAGAACTTACGCTTTATGATTATCTAATTATAGAAGACGAATATTACTATGAGGATATGGATTTAGATACCTACAATTATTATATTTATCTAAATGACTACTTATATGAATATTTGGAAATAACTCCTACAATAAACTATAAAGTTGTTGTTGATAGTAATAACCCAAAAACATATACTCCTGAATTAATAAAAACCGAGGGAGGAACCTCAGAAGATTTTGAGGACTGGTCATTAATTAAGATTAATGGCAATAATCTTGAATATTTATCCTTAGGAAATTCTGAAGAAGTTAGTGAAGGTTCCGAAATATTTGTTATTGGATATCCTTTAGTTTCTGAATATGAGTATAGCGAAAAGATGGAATTTAAAGAGAATATTAATCCTACAATAAATAAGGGAATTGTATCCCATATTAAATACGAAGGTTACATTAAGACTTTTCAGATTGATGCCTCAGCTTCTGGAGGAAATAGCGGAGGTCCAGTTATGAATAAAAAAGGAGAGGTTATTGGAATACTGACAGCAGGAGTAAATGAATACGACGGGGGAATTTATAATTATGCTCAAGGAATTAGTGATATTCTTCCAAGTATTTCAAGTTATTTTAATTCTTAAAAAATAAAATGGGAATAAAAGAAGATATAAAAGACATATTATTCGCGATATATAAAATTCCGGGAGAATTTGCTATTGGAGCAATTATTGCCTTTGCCTTTTGGAATGCTATGAGAGAAATAACTAATTGGTCAATTCTTTTGTTTTTATTGGGTCTTTTTTTAGTAGTTCTGGAAATATTTACTCCAATTCTTGCAGGAGTTAGAATTTATAAAAGAATTTTTAAAAAAGAGTGAATGAATTCTGAAGATTATTATAAAAAAAGGACTTTGTTATCTGCTCCGAAATCGGCTTCGCTTGATTTCTCCGTTAAGAAAAATTGTTAATGCCAAAAGGATTCTTCAATTAGAGTTCAACTATTACTTTTTCTTGGGTTTATTCCAATATGGACTTTTACATTTAGGGCAAATAATAGGTTTTTCTTTTTTATTTCTTGGTGCCCATTCATGTCCACATCTTTCACATTTGTAACCTTTAACTTTAATTGTTATTTCTGCCATAATTAAAATTAGAATAATGTATATATAAATCTTACCTTTTAGGGTATTACCTATATAGTAATAACTTTATAACCGAAACATTTAAATAGTTTACTTACCTAAATAAGTTATACCTAATTAAGTAAATATAAAGAGGGCATAAAGCCCCCTTGTTCCACCCTATCGCTAAATAAAATGAAACAAATAAGAGAAAGAAAGCTCATTAATAAAATTTGCTGTCCTAATTGTAAAAGTAAGAAAGTAATCAAATGGACAAAAAGAAGAACAGAAAATAGAGGGCTAATTCAGAGATATAAATGTAATGACTGTGATAAAACTTTTACAAAAAATGATGGTTTTTTTAGAATGAGGAATCATCCAAAGAAAATAACTTGTGCCTTGGATTTATTTTTCAGAGGAGTTTCAACAAGAAAAGTTCAAGAGCATTTCAAAGCATTTTATCCTCATAATTCAGACCATACTTCTGTTTTAAGATGGATTAGAAAATACTCCATAATGATTTCAAAATTTACAGATAATCTTTACCTTAACATTGGGCAAGAAATTCAAATTGATGAAATGGAATATCACAGAAGGAAATTCTATAATAAAAAAGGAGTAGATAAAAATTGGTTTATTGATTGTATTGACAGCAAAACAAGATTTATGATTTCTTCTGAATATGTTAGAGCAAGAGAACAGAAAGAACTGAAATTTGTTTTATCAAAAGCAAAACAAAAAACAGGAGAGCAGGTTAAGGTAGTAACTTCTGACGGACTTCTTGCTTATCCAAATGCAATTAAGAAAGTTTATGGATTTTCAAATAAAACTCATAAACTCAATGTTTTTCATAATCAAGTTAATGCATCAAAAGGAGAAGGATTTAACATTATGATTGAAAGATTGCATAATTCAATTCGTGAGAGGACTAAAACTTTCAGAGGGTTTCATGGCTCAGTTGAAAGTGCAAACGCAATAATGAAAGGTTATGAAATATTTTATAATTTCATAAGAAAACATCAATCAATAAAAAGATGTCCTTATGAACTTGCTATTCCTGAATTAAAACTTAATTCTGAAAATAAATGGATGGAGTTGATTAAAATGGCAAACGAATAATAAAATATTGTAATTGTATGAAACATCAGTGTAAGAATACAAAGATGGAACCATATCCAAATTACCAACCGCTTATGCACCAGTGAACTCTATCCTCTCCAACCAACATCAACATCATCTGTTCTCTGACGGGGTTTAATATCTGCTTTATCAATATCTTCAGCCTTAACATAATCTCTATTTTTAAACAATATTTCCCCTGTATAAGCAATCATTCCGCCATTGTCAACGAGAAGCGAATTCTCTGGACAAAAAAATCTAGCTCCCCTCTCTTTGCACATTATTTTACACATCTCTTGCAGACGCGAATTACACGCAACACCCCCGCCCAACAGCAACTCTTTTTTTCCTGTGTGAGCAAGTGCACGCTCTGCTGTCTCGACGAGCATTGCGAAAACACCCTCTTGGAGCGAATAAGCCAAATCTTCCATCTTATATTTTTTTGAATCAATTTTTTGTTTCAGGTTTGTTAAAATTCCTGAAAGTGCAATATCCATTCCTTTTACACTATATGGAAGCTCAACATATTTTTTTCCTTTTTTAGCAAGCTGTTCTATTTTTGGACCGCCGGGAAAACCAATACCTGCATATCTTGCAAAACTATCAATAAAATTCCCGGTTCCAATGTCCAGGGTTTCGCCAAACACGCGGTATTTACCAGCAGCATAAGCAATTATTTGTGTATTAGCCCCAGAAGCATAAAGCATAACAGGGTCTTTAGCGCCAGTGAGTTTACCAATCTCTAAATGAGCAACGCAGTGATTTACAGGCACGAGAGGTTTTTGCAATTTTTCACAAAGTTTTTTAGAAAACTTCATACCTTCTATTAAACAGGGTGCAAGACCAGGTCCACAAGAAAAAGCAATTGCATGTATATCTTTTTCTTTTACCTTAGATTCTTTCAGGGCTTTCTCATAAACACCCCCTTTAATATTGCAGTGATGTTTTGCCGCCTCCACAGGAATTATCCCCCCATGTTTTGTAGAATAACTATCCTTAACATTTGCTAGAATTTTCCCATTTTTTACAACACCAATCCCAAAAGTATGAGCAGTGCTTTCAACACCTAAAACAATCGCCATACAACAAAATAAAAAAACAAGTATATAAAAGTAATTAAATAAATCAAGTAAACAAAATAAAAATAAAAATGTTTTATTTATCTTTTCTTCTTTTTTCTCTTTACAGGTTTTCTTTTTTTCTTTTTTTTAAATTTTCTCTTTTTCTTTCTCTTTTTAGTCTTTTTTTTTTTCTTAACTTCTCTTTTCTTTTTCTTCTTTTTTTCTTTCCGCGACATCTT
>CAYXYT010000009.1:0-19293 GCA_964469785.1 Candidatus Woesearchaeota archaeon
GGCGATTCCTCCCGAAACTTAAAAGTTTGGGTATCCTCGCCGTGGATGTAATGAACAAAATAAGAGTTTATTTGCAATATCCTTGGAAATTCTTCCCAGATTCTCCTTATTATAAATATCTGATTCAGAGCCCTCTGAAGATTGTCAAATACTTGAATGTAGAAAAACAAAAAGGAGCACTTACAAATTATAAGAAACTTTTTATCTCGCACAGATTTAAAATGTTCATAAGGAGAGTAATCGATTTATTTAAAATATCTATAATAAATGCCCACCCTACAAGGTCTAAACAGAATTATGATTTAATTCACTGCGCTCATTGCCTTTCAAAAAACAAAGATAAACCCTGGGTTGCGGATTTTGAAGGTGTTTGGCAGTTTTACCTTGGAGATAAAAATCGTCTTTCCAAAAATCGTTTTTTAAGAGAGAGAATAAAGAAACTCTTGTTAAGAAAAAATTGCAAAAAAATTATTGCGTGGACTATTGCGGTAAAGGAAAGCATTCTTAAAGAATTTCCAGAGATAAAAAATAAAATTGAGGTGATTTATCCCGCAATTCCCTTGCCCAAACTAAAGAAGAAGAAACATGATAGTATAAATCTTTTATTTATAGGAAGATATTTTTTTCGTAAAGGGGGATTGCATACATTAGGGGCTATTGACAGACTAACGAAAAAATATGAAAATGTTCGCGGAATCTTTGTCTCTGAAATTCCAGAACACATATTAAAAAAATATTCAAAAAATCCCAAAATAAAATTTTATGGATTGATGCCCCAAAAAAAACTTTTCGAAGAGATATATTCTATATCAGATATATTTGTTTACCCTGGATATAGGGATAGTTTTGGATTCTCAATGCTTGAATCCATGTCCTTTGGCATCCCTGTAGTAACAATGGAGGGTTTTGCAAGAAAAGAATTGATTGAAGATGGGAAAAACGGATTTGTTCTTGATTTTCCGAGGAAAATGAAGAAAAAGGAGATGTGGGAGAACATCAAAGAAATAGAGGACATAATTGTGGGAAAAACAAGTTTTATTATTGAAAATAAAAAATTGAGAGAAAAAATGTCTAAAAATTGCATAGAATTAGTTAAAAACGGGAAATTCTCTATAAAAGAAAGAGATAAAAAATTGGAAAGAGTTTATAAAGAAGCTTTGAGAAATTAAATAAAATGTTTGAAATAAAAAAATGCCGCTCATGTGGTTCAGAGAATTTTGTACCAATTCTTTCTCTGGGGAAGCAGTATGTTACTGGGTTTATAGAATCTGAAACAGAACAAGAAGGAAAAGATGTTCCTTTAGACTTAATTTTGTGTGGAAATTGTAAATTGCTTCAGCTAAAACACAATGCTCCTCCAGAATTCATGTGGGGGGAACAATACTGGTATAAATCCGGCATAAGCATCACTATAAAAGATGACTTAAAAGACATTGTTGAGAAATCTCAGAAATTAGTTCGTCTCAAGAAAGACGATATTGTCGTTGATATCGGATGCAATGATGGAACCATGTTTGATTTTTATGATAAGAAGAAGGGACTAGTTTTAGTCGGCTTTGAGCCTTCGGGAAATGTGGCGAGAGAAGCAAAAGAAAAAGGGTATCTCATTATTAATAATTTTTTCAATGCTAAAGATTTTAAAAAAGAATTTGGGGGTAAAAAAGCAAAACTCATCACAGCTATTTCTATGTTTTATGACTTGGAAGATCCAAACAAATTTCTGCAAGATATTGTTTCTGTTTTAGGCGAGAAAGGATTGTTTATTATTCAGCAAAATTACCTACTAACAATGCTTGAGCAAAATGCTTTTGACAATATTTGCCACGAGCATAGAGAATACTACTCCTTAACCTCTCTAAAAAGATTGCTCGATAAATATGATTTAGAAGTCTTTGATATAGAGCAGAACGACATTAATGGTGGAAGTATTAGGACTTATATCAAATTTAAAGATAATCCAGAGATAGGGGGTTTTGAAGGTGCTGAAAAAAGAATTGAAAAAACTCTGGAAAAAGAAAAAGTTGCGGGATTAGATACATTGAAACCTTATCAAGAGTTTGCGTCAAGAATATCTGGTATAAAACAAAAATTATTAGATTTTCTAAAACAGGAGAAAGAAGAAGGAAAGAAAATTTGCATCTATGGGGCTTCTACAAGAGGAAATGTCGCGCTTCAGTATTTTGGTTTGGGTGGTGATTTAATTGAGTGTATTGCAGACAAGAACCCTGACAAATGGGGGAAAAAAACCATTGGCTCTTTAATCACGATAACCTCTCCTGAAGAAATGAGAAAAATCAATCCAGATTATCTTTTAGTTAATACCTGGCATTTCTTTGACGAGATTAAAAATCAGGAGAAGGAATATTCTGAAGCAGGGGGAAAATTCATTGTTGCTCTTCCTGAATTTCGAGTTGTTTCTCCATAACTTCTAGTCCTTCTTTAAAAGAGCGTGTCTTTATTCCTAGATTTCTTATTTTTGACATATCAAGTGTTGCATTTTTAGGTATTTTTATTTGAATTTCTGGTTCATCTTCAGAAATCTTTATTTTTGATTCTCTCCTCACAAGTTTTTCCAGGTTTTCTAAGAAATCAAGCATAGTTATCCTATCTTGTCCTGCTAAATGAAAAATTCCTCTCTGATTTTTTTCTATAAGTTTTAAAACAACTTCTGCAACATCATCTACAAAAAGAGGTTGCCTCATTTGGTTTGGGCCCTGTAATTCAATTGTTTCTCCTGAAAGAACCATATCAAAAACTCCGTTTCTCACATTTCGCCCATTAAAACCATACATTATATCTACTCTAAATATAATTGGATTAGAAATTTTAAGAATCTTTTTTTCAGCCATGATTTTTGTTCTTGCATATTGATTGATGGGGGTTGTTTTGTCTTCTTCGTTATAGTTTCCTTTCTCACCATCAAAAAGATATGTTGAAGACATAAAAATCATTATAGCTCCAATCTTTTCACAAGCTTCTGCAATATTTTTTGCTGTCAAATAATTCAGCTTTTCAGCAAGTTCTGGATTCTTCTCACACGCTACAGAACTTGTTAGTGCAACACTGTCAATCACAACATCTGGTTTATGTTTCAGTAAGAATTTATCTACTTCATCTTTCTTCGTTGCATCTAACTTATCAATTTTCTCTGATTCTGATTCATTAATATCTGCTGATATCACTTCATGATTTTTAGATAAAATCGTTCTAAGTTTTGTTCCTAAAAACCCGGCAGCTCCGATTATGGCTATCTTCATATAAAATAATTACATTAAGGATTGATAAATCTTTTTGTATTTTTTTGTTACGGCAGACCAGCTGTTTTCTTTAAGATATCTTTCACACTCTTTGACCATTTTTTTATAATTTGCCGGTTTTATTGAATCATGAATTAACTCGGGATAATCCTCTGGTGTTTTTGCTGTTTTTATGCAGCCGTATTTTTTTTCTATCTCTCTAAAAAAAGGTATATTGCTTGAGATAATTGGTTTTTTAGCAGCTATTGCATGTGTAAGAATTCCGCTGCCAATTCCTCCTCTATAAGCCTGTAAAACAAAATCTGCAGCAGAAAAATATTTCCACCATTTTGGCATTTGATCATTTATTGGTTTGATGTCAAATCTAACATATTTTGAAAGATCGTGTTCTTTCACATAATTCTGTAATGAATTTATATATTCTAATAATCTTCTCTGTTTTCTGTCATTCACAGGTATGGGACTTGAAACGACTAAAATTGTCTTTCCAATCTTGTCTGCCTGTTTAATAATTATATCTGCTCCTTTGTCCCAGTGCAAATTCGCTATTATCAGATAAACATGTCCTGAAAGCCCTAATTCTTTCTTTGCTTTATTTTTAGGTGTTATTTTTATCCCTTTTATAATTCCTTGGGGCAAAACAATTATTTTATTTTTTGGAACATTATAATCCCTGACTAAAACAGGCACAAAAAAGTTTGCGTGAACAAAAATTAAGTCAGAGGCTTTATTGATTATTCTATTTTGAAAGAAATAAAGTATTTTCCTTAAAAAGGTTTTTACAAAACCTCCCCTAAATTTTGCTTTTAAAGGAAGTGCTGTGTGCATTGTTGTTATAACTTTATATCTCTTGAATAAAAGAAAGTAAAAATAAACAAAGAAAAAAGGAATTCCATACCAACCTAATAAATTATACTCGTGTTGTATATGCACTATATCATATTTTTTTAATTTTGAAAATAATTTAAAAAATGTTTTTGGAGAACCTGCTTGGTAGGTTACAAAGTCTGTTTCTACCTTGTTTTTATTTAAAGCTTTGACCAGATTTACAGAATAACCAGAGATGGCTTTTTCAGATTCTCTGCTTGGAGAAATCATAGCAACTCTCATTTTTACCCTTCTCCTGACTCTAGAATCTCTTTTATTTTAAATAATTTTTGTGAAAATAAATCTTTCTTTTTTGATTCTAAAACCTTGTTTTTCCAATATTCTGTGGTTTTTATCAGCCCCTCTTCTGGCGTAACTGTTTGTCTCCATCCTAACACTCTCTGCGCTTTTGTTGAATCAAGCACGAGATAGGGCTGATCTGACTTTAGAGGTCTGTCTGGGTATCCTGGGGGATATTCCCCAAAATGAATTTTCTCTTGTGGAAATCCCAAAATTTCTGCTATTTTTAGGGTCCACTCTTTATTTGTATAGCCCTTTCCTCCTGCTATATTAAACACCTGGCCTTTTGCTTCTGAAGATTTCATCGCTAGAATGTATGAATTAACATGGTCATCAACATACATATAATCTCTGACAGAATCCGGAGCTCCAATGTAAATATCTTTTCCTTTTAACATTTCTGTAATAATATATTCTGTAAAAAAACTAGGATCATATTTCCTTCCAAAAGTATTTGAATTTCTTAAAAGAACTGCATTGAAATCATAGACTTTGAAGAGCATTCTTATATACATATCCGCCGAGGCTTTTGCAACTGCATACGGACTTGATGGTTCTAATCGCAGGTCTTCTGTAGATGGCTTTTCATCCTGAAATCCATAAACCTCTGCTGTAGAAGCTAAAACGAGTCTTACTTTTTGAGGGCCGTATAACTCCCTTAATGATTCTGCAATGTTCACAGCTCCTAAATATGTGACCTGTTGAAAATCAAAAGGAAGCTCGAAACTCAATCTAACAGGTGAGAGTGCTGCCAAGTGAAAAACCACGTCTGGCTCAACTTTCTGAATTGCGTTTTTAACTGAGTAATAATCTCTTATATCACACTTAATCAATTTAATTTTAGCTTTAATGTCCTCTAATGATTCGTACGTCCTTCCCACCACGTGCTGAACAAATCCAAAAACCTCATGCCCTTCTTCAACAAGTCTGCGAGCTAATTCCCCTCCGATAAACCCGGTAATCCCAGTTACAATTATTCTCATGCTATCAGATAAAAAATTCTGTTTAATAAGTTTATTGTAATGAGAATCCATAATAAACTTTCATAAGGTTTAAAAACAATTGTTTTTAGTATTTAAAATGGATAATTCAGTAAAAATATACAGAACCATAGAGGATCCTTTTTTTATGGAATCTATTGAGCCAGGAACAGACACTTCTAAGTTAGAATATCATGGAAGAGGTGAAGATGTTTATGCAGACGGGAGACAGGTTTTAGTCAGGTCTTGCCATGATGCCTTAGTTTCTTGTAATAATAAACATGGAGAAAGAGGAATAATCTTAATTAGGAGGAGGGGAGAGCCCGCAAGAGGATATTTGTGGCCTTTTGGAGGATTTTATGATAGGGGAATTCCTACGGCAACCTCACTTGCTTCAAGAATTAAGCAAGAGAGTGGATTAGATATAGATGAAAATAGCTTAACAATTTTAGGTATGATAAGAGCTATGTGGAAGACAACCGCGAATAAAAAAGCCCAAGAAAAAGGGCTTCCTCTTGGTATTGATGATACAGGGGTTCTCTTTTATGGTGCAGGTCATGGAAATTTATCCTTAGATTATTTGCATGAAAGACCCTTAATTGTAACGCCAGATGAATATACACTTGATTTCAGAGAAAGTTTACATCCTTATGTTAGAGAAGGAATGAACAGAGCAATAAAATTGCTATAGGGTCTACTTTCATAGTCTTTTTAAATAAAATACGCATGGGTGAAATATGAAATTAAAAACAGCTATTATAATTGCTGGTGGAAAAGGCACCAGATTGGAAGAAAAAACAGAAGAAATCCCAAAACCCCTTACTATTCTGAAAGGAAAACCTCTTCTTGAAAGAATAATTCTCTGGTTAAAAAATAATGATGTAAAAAATATAATAATCGGGGTGGCTTACAAGAAAGAAATGATTCAAGAGTATTTCGGAGATGGGAGCAAATGGGGTGTAAATATCATCTACACTGCTCACGACGAAAATGGTGGAACAGGAGATGCTTTTAGAACAGCTATAGAACAATCAGGAATTCGGGATGAAAATTTTTATGCGATGAATGGTGACCAAATAACTGATTTGCATTTGGAGGGATTTACAAATCACCATCTTAAAACAGGAGCTGTTGCCACAATACTTACTGTAAAACTAAGAACAAGTTTTGGAATTGTCAAAATAGATGATGAAAATAAAATCACCAAATTTCAGGAAAAATGGACTGTTCCAAACATCCTCATAAATTCTGGCATCTATGTATTTAATCAAAAAATCAAAAACTATTTGGATGGAAGAAGTATTGAAGAACATACTTTTAGAAAATTAGCAGAAGAGGGAAAAATTTATTCTTTTTATTATGATGGAGAGTGGTTAACTATTAATGACAAAAGAGAATTAAAAAGAGCAGAAGAATATCTCAATAAATTTGATTCTGTAATGAATCAGGGAGTGCATGCTGACATGGAGGGTGTTTATTCTTTTTATAGTGGGGGGCTTCATTCTCTGCATGAGAAAAAAGATTCTGAGAAAGAACGTTTGTCTGAAGAAAAATTAGAGAGGATACGAAAGATTTTAAAAGAGGGTTAGATTATAAAATGAAAATTGCAATTTATGGATTAGGATATGTTGGTGCAGTTAGTGCAGCTTGTTTTGCTAAACTAGGACAGGACATTATTGGCTATGATTCAAATCCTAAAAAAGTGGATAAAATAAGGGGGGGTGAGCCACCAGTTAAAGAACCAGAACTTAGAGAGTTATTAGAAGAGGTTGTTTTAAGAACGAAAAAATTAGGGGTCACTGACTCTTTTAACTTTGCTGTAAAAAATTCTGATATAAGCTTTGTGTGTGTTGGAACTCCAATTAGTTTAGATGGTTTATTAGAAACAAAATATCTTGAAAGAGTTTGTGATTTTTTAGCAGAATCTCTTAAGAATCTTAATATTCCAGATAAAAAGCACATAATAGTTATCAGAAGTAGTGTTGTTCCAGGAACCATGGAAAAACTTAAAAAAATCTTTTTAGATAAAGGGTTAATCTATGGTAGGGATTTTGTTCTGGCAAACAACCCAGAGTTGATGAGAGAAGGCAGTGCTGTAAAAGATTTTATGAATCCCCCACATATAATAATAGGTGCAGAAGAAAAAGAAACTGCTGAAACAATAGGTTCTATTTACAAAGGAATCAATGCTCCGATATTTACCGCATCTATCAAGACAGTAGAATTAATCAAACTCGTGGATAATGCCTGGCATACTATAAAACTTTCATTTGCTAATGAAGTTGCAAGCATATGCAAAAAAGAAGGCATAGATACCAAAGAGCTAATAAATCTTTTTTGTTCAGACGATATCTTAAATATATCTAAATACTATCTTGAAAGGCCAAGTATTGGTTTTGGGGGGAGTTGTCTGCCAAAAGATCTTGTTGCATTAGAAAGAAAAGCTAATGAATTGGGTTTAAATTGTGTTTTATTGAAGTCTGTATTAAAAAGTAATATTGAACAGATAAGAAGAGCTCTAAATATTGTTAAGGAAGAAGCACAAAAATTAAAAACTAACAAAATAGGATTTTACGGAGTTGCGTTTAAACCAGGAACAGATGATATTAGGGGAAGCCCTATAATCTATTTAATTAATAATCTAAAATTAAATGGATATGATATTAAAATATTTGACCCGATAATAAAAAGAGAGCAGATAGAGAATATTAGAGCGAGTTATAGAACAACAATTAATGACCCCTTAATGAACACTTTACTTCAGATAGAAAATTTCAAAGATATATTGCCGATAATTGAAAGCAATCTTTTTTCTGAAGAATGGGTTTTAGATAGTGATATTATTGTAATGAATACTGCAATCCCCCTAGAATCTCTTCTTAAGCTAAGAGAAAATCAGGTTCTTATTGATATGCAGGGTGTTACTCCAATGGAAGATATAAAAAAAAGCATGGCAAAATATGTTTCGATAGTAAATCCAGAGTTAAAATGAAAGCAATTATTCTATGTAGTGGTGAAGGACAGAGATTAAGACCTCTAACTTATGAGTTGGCAAAACCCATGTTGGGGGTCCAAGGCAAGCCAGTTCTTGAGCACATAGTTGAATTGTTAAAAGAATATGGTGTTCATGAAATATTTATAAGTGTTTATCATCTAAAAAACCAGATAAAGAATTATTTTAGAAATGGAGAGAAATTTGGTGTGAGCATCTCTTATATTGATGAAGATTCTCTTTCAGGAACAGCAGGTCCAATAAAGAAAATTTCTAGTGAATTATCTGAGACTTTTTTGGTTTTAAATGGAGACGAATTAAAAGATATAGATTTGCATGAGATGTATAAATTTCATAAGGAAAATAAAGCAAAAGGCACTATTGCCCTTATAGAAGTAGAAGACCCTTCTTCTTATGGGGTTGCTAAACTTGAAGGAAACAAAATTATAGAATTTATCGAAAAACCAAAAAAAGAAGAAGCCCCATCAAATTTTATTAACAGCGGTCTTTATATTTTTGAACCAGAAATTTTGCAACATATCCCTGAAGGTTTTTCAATGCTTGAGAAAGATATTTTCCCTAAAATTGCAAACAATAACCAACTATATGGTTATAAATTTAAAGGTCAATGGTTTGATACAGGCACTCTTGAAAGATATGAAAATGCAATTAAAAATTGGAAAGGAGTAACTTCAAGAAAAAAATAAGAAAAATGAAAATATTAATAGTTTTGCTTAGGCTTCATGGAGGAGTAGGAACTGCAAATAAACATATATCTGATGCATTAAGAAAAAAAGGGCATAAAGTGGATATTCTTTCAAGAGAGGATCATCTAAAAAAATATTCGCTCCTTAAGGGATTTCTTCCACTAAGGAGGAAAATTAAAAAATTGATGAAGGAAAGAAATTATGATATAATATATGCGCAGGATTACAGCACTGTTCTTCCATTACTCTTACCTTATCCTTTATTTTGGAAAAAACTTTTTTACTGCTCAATTGGTGTGAAATGGAAATGGGGCATTCAAAAAATAGTGCAAGATATTGTTGGAAA
The DNA here is from genome assembly GCA_964469785.1 of Candidatus Woesearchaeota archaeon. GTDB lineage: Archaea > Nanobdellota > Nanobdellia > Pacearchaeales > GW2011-AR1 > CAYPBR01. The sequence goes on from CAYXYT010000009.1 coordinate 9,450, forward strand.
AACCATGGGAAGAAAAACCATTGTCATATTTGACCATAATAAAAAAAGATTCCCCAAGGCACATTTAGTTTATAGGGGGGTTAATCTGAAAAGATTTAAGCCGTTAGGAAAGAAAAGAGAATATTTTGGATGGATAGATAAATTTTCAGAACAGGTAAGTTCAGAAAGATATAAAAAAATTGCAAAAGAAATAGGATTAAAACCTCTTCCTACTGGAGTTCCAAAAAAGAAATCAAAATCAATTGACAAAGCTTATGGCAAAAAAATAGTGCATGCTCTCAATATTCCTCACGAAGAGATGAACAAAAGATTTTACAACAAATGCAAGGTTTTTATTAATCTTGCTACGCCTGACGCAGGATTCAACCTATCCTGGTTAGAGGCAATGGCTGCGGGAGTTCCGATAATAATCGGAAACAATGAAGGGGCAGGACCAATAATGTCCTTTGATAAGATACTTGATGAAAAAGAAATGGAAAAAAGAGTTAAAGAGATAATCAAAAATCCAAAAAAAATAAATTATCGGAAATGGGTTATAGATAATGATTTCACTTGGGAAAATGCTGCTGATAAACTCTTGAAAATATTTGAGCATGGCAAGAAGAACACTTAACGTGGGCTGCGGAAATAGCACTTATGGGACTGATTTTGTAGATTTATATCCCTCTCGTCCTGAAATAAAAAAATGCAATATCTCCAAAGAAAAACTTCCTTACAAAGCAAATACTTTTGATAAAGTTTATTCTTCTTTTGTTTTTGAGCACCTGGCCAATCCAGAGTTCGTATTAAAAGAAATGGTAAGGGTTTTGAAAAAAGGCGGAGAAATTGAAATACACACGAACAATGCTGGCTGGTGGGCTTATCATAATTTCAAATCCAAGGTGAAAACTCATTATGGGGGTTATGAGGAAAAAGGAAGAAGTGGTGGGGGCACTGGAAAAGGCAGTGAAGACAGGCATTATGCACTTTATACATGGCACCATTTAAAAAATCATTTTGAAAATGTTGGATTAAAAAATATAAAGACTAAATTATATCACAGGGCTAAGCTTGGGTTGCATATAAGATTTGTTGATTGGGTTTTAAGGAGAAGCAGATTTAAATGGATGACTTATCCTCAAATTGTTGTAAAAGGAATAAAATAAAAATGTTTGAAAAAAGACTCAAAGAGCTTTCTAGTAAATTAAATCATCCTGAAAGAACTTATTTTATATTAACTCATAAAAAACACAAAAGAGAAGTATATTTTCAGAATACTAACAAAGCTATAAAATTCCTGAGAATTAAGTTTGATCCTTCAGTAAAAAAATTTAAGACAATAAAAAAAATAATTTATCTCTTAATAAAAATCAGGATATTGCAAATTTTCTTGAAAAAAATCAGATTATCTTCTGATTTTGGAGATGTTGTCTTTGTTGGAGATCAGATAAAAGGTTTTAATTTGAACAAGAAGATGGTCTTTTCTTTTATCCGGAGTGGTTCTGAAAGGGATAGATTCATAAAATCTAAAAAGCTTCAGAAAGAGCTTTCTAAGAAAAAATTAGCTCCAGAAATTATAGAATTAAATCTCAAGATTCCGTTTTCAAAAGAGGAGCTATTAAAAAGTTATAAAGGAAATAACTACGTCGACGTATTTAAAAAACTATATTCTTTTTATGAAGAACAGGGTATAGAAAAAATTCCTCTAAAAAAATATGTAAATTTTTTAATTAAAGAGTTAGAAGAAAAGGGGATTCGTGAGCGAGTTTTTAGAGAAATTTTAAGGAAACTGGCCAAGGACAAGAAATCTCTGCTTGTAGCAAGAGTTCACGGGGATTTTTCAGAAGAGCAAATTCTTTTAAAAAAAGGGTCTTATGTTTTTACAGATTGGGATACTTATGAAAAGAAATTGAAGAAAAATCTTATTACTCGAGACCTGGCAAGCTTTTTTAGAGAAAATGAAAACCTGCTAAAAGAAAAATTGTTTCAGAGATTATTAAGAATATATCCTCAAGAGGTAAGAAAAAATATAAAAACATATCTTATATTAAATGATATTTATAATGTTGCCAGGAGAAAAGGATATTTGGAACTATCTAAAAAAAGAATAAAAAATATATTAAAACAGGGTTGACCTTAATTAGTTTCTTCTAAAAAGATTCCCCATTATATCTAAATCTTCTCTAATTATTCCTTTAATTGAAAACATTACTAAAAAATAAATTATAACCCCAAGAAGAACCTCAAGAATCCCTGTAAATATATTCATTTCTACAAATAAATTATACAATAAAAGGACCAGAACCATAACAATTCCTGCAAATAGGGGTTTTGTAAAATACTTAAGGGGCATCTTTATTTTAAATTCTGGTTTTGCCTTTGTAGATAAAAACGACAGGTAAAAGATTTTGCTCACAAGTGTAGCTAATCCTGCTCCAAAAATTGCCATTTCTTGTCCAATAGATAAAAACATTTTAATTAATATGTAATTTAAGAGAATGTTTATTGCTAAACTAATGATTGTGAAAACAGCTATTACTTTTGTCTTTTCTTTGGACTCAAACAAACTAGAATATAATTTTTGTAGGGGTAAAATAACCATTAAAAATGAAAGAATGTAAAGAGGCAGTGCTGCAACAATATATTCCATACCATAAATAATCTTAATAACATATTTCCCTATCAGAATTAATCCCAGTGCTGCTGGAATTGAAATCAGAGAAATATATCTAAATGCTTTTTCAAATGCCCTATTTAACCTTTGTTTTTCGATTTGGGTAAATATCGGAAGAAAGATATTTGATAAAGAAAAAACTGCTACGAAAGAAACAACTAATCCTAATGCTGCCCTATAATAGCCAAGATATTCTGCATCGACAAAATAACCCAACATTAAAATATCTATTGAGCCAAAAACTATCAGAGATATACTTGCGATGCTCATGAATCCTATATATTTCTTTAGGGCAGACCTTGGGATTTTGGCAGTGACCTTACCAAATATTAATCTCCTTCTTTTTCCTAAAGCAATAAACACAGAAATCAAAGCAAGAAACGAAGCAGCTGCAAATGCTACAAAAATAGCTGTTACAGCGTTTTCACGAGAGATTATCAATAATACTATAAGAGATAATATGAATCTTAAACCATGGAGAATAAATGTTGTGAGAGGATACTTGCTCAGATCCTTGGTTGGAAAATACAATCCCTCAAAAAAGCTCCTAAACGCATTTACAAAAATATATATTGTTGCAAAAAGTAAAGGTAAGAAGATAATTGGTTTGTTATATATGTTGTAGGACAAAACAGGCGCTAGAACGAACATTAAAATAATTGCTAAGAGTAAAAGAACCCATTTTATTTTTAACAGATATCTTAGATAAGAGCGTGCTTTTTTTACGTCGTTGTTTTTAAGTGCAAAAGATAAATATCTGTAAACGGCAGAATTTATGCCCAGGTCTGTAAATGTAAACACGATAAGAACAATGGAAAGAACAAGACTATATATGCCAAATAATTCCGGCATTAACATTCTTGCCAATAAAATTGTTAAAGCCAGACTTCCAATTTTAGCAATAATGCCTGCAGATGCATTATATATAGAATTCTTTATTGTTTTTTGTGCAAGATTTTTTTCCATCATATCTTCTCTTTTTTATACTCCCCTATAAATTTTCTCATTCCTTGTTCTATACTAACTTTGGGATTATATCCTAATAACTTTTGCGCTTTAGAAATATCTGCAAAAGTTATTGGAACATCTCCCGGAGGTAGTTTTTCTTTTTTTATTCTGGCCTTTTTTCCAAGATTTTCCTCAATAATTGAGATAAATTTTCTTAATTCAATTGGTTTATTATTTCCTAAATTTATAATTTCAAATTTAAATGGCTTTTCCAAAGCAGAAATAATCCCATTAACAATATCTGAAATATAAGTGTAATCTCTTTTTGTGGTTCCATCACCAAAAGCTTTTATTGGTTTCCCTTCATCTATTAGTTTAGTAAATAAATAGGGTGCCATATCTGGCCTTCCTCTTGGACCATAGACAGTAAATAATCTTAGGCAGGTAAGATTTAGATTATAGAGATAACTATAAGTATAACACAATAACTCAGCTGCTCTTTTTGTTGCAGCATAAGGAGATATTGGATTGTCTACCCTATCTTGTTCTGAAAAAGGGATTTTTTTATTTTCTCCATAAATAGAAGAACTTGATGCAAAAATAAAATTTTTTATTTTATGCTTTTTTGCAAGTTCAAGCAAGTTTAAAGTCCCCAGAAGATTTGTCTTTTCATGTGTTTCTGGGTTTTCTATACTATACCGAACCCCCACTCCGGCAGCAAGATGAATAATATTAGATATTTTATTATTTTTGAAGGTTTGTTCTAATTCCTCTTTATTGGTTATGTCTATCTTCTCAAATTTAAAATTTTTATTTTTTAAATTGTGTTGAATGTTTTTAAGTTTTCTCGACGGAGAATAATAGGAATTTAAATTATCAATACAAACAACCCTGTATCTTAATTTTAATAATTTATCACAAACATGACTTCCTATAAATCCAGCACCCCCTGTAAGAAGAATTGTTTTCATTAAAAAATCAATTAGAACTGCTTTTTATTCTTTATGAAAAAGAACTCTACATTCATCCCTCAATCCTTCTTATTATATCACTAAAAGCAGGTCTTGTGATTAAAACACCTGCTGTTATTCCGATAATTGTTGTAACTGCAAAACCCTTGAGCAGGCCTGCTCCTGCCCAAAGCAAGGGAAGAAGTGCCACAACTGCTGTGAAGTAAGCGCCCAGAATAATTGCAAATGCTCTTTTTAATCTTTGTTTTATGCTCAGAGTTATTTCTTGTCTTGCCTCATCTAAAATAATAATTTGCTGATCAATTCCCGTGCCTATTGTTGCTAAAATTCCTGCAATACTTGGAAGGTCAAGATTCCATTCTATTAAAGATGCAATTCCCAGGATAATAATAACTTCAGATAGGCTTGTTAACAATAATGCGAGAGAGGATTTTATTTTTTTGTATCTAAAGAAAATAATGAGAGAAACCATAACAAGGGCCGCCATTCCTGCCATTAAAATAGATCTTGTAAATTCTTCTCCAAGAATAGGAGAAATTGTATCCAGCTTAGCTATCTCTAATTTGTAAGGCAGGCTTCCTGTAATTAAGATTGTCTGAAGTTTATTCATTGAGTCATCTGTTGCTTCGTATGCGTCAGCGCGGGTTGCTCCAAAACCAGAACCAGAAATAGCAATCTGCGTGGTAACCCGGCCTTTTAATCCTTCACTAATTAACAAACTATCGACAAGTTTATCGTCGACAAATAAATCCAGCTTTTTGATAAGGTAATTTCCTTGGGGTGTTGAATTTACATCAAGGTCTTTTGTGATTTCTGCATGTCTGTTTGCAGCAGCTTCGCTTAAATAAACTGTAAACTGAAACTTGCAAAAATATCCCTCCTGGGATTGCTGGCAGGTCTCTATAAATGCGCAGGTTGCGTCATTTCTACATACAGAAGAAATGTCACGCTCGCCACCAATGAAAACAGTATCATTGCCTATTTTTGCCTCAAATTTTCCCTGCTTTTCAATTAATTCTTTAAGATCTTTCGGCGTTGCTCCCGCGACTTCCACCAACATAAAATGATTTCCTGTTAAATCTGAAACAGGGGAAATTTTCACGTCTGCAATCCCATACACGTTAATTCTATTGCTTGTTATTGCAACAAGATCATTAATTTCTTGTGCAGAAAGTTGTTTATCTTGCGCTTGAACTAAGGCGCGTGCGCCTCCTGCTATGTCTAATCCTGTTTTAACATTTGTTTTTGGAATATCTGAAACAGTTATTTCTGGAGCATGGTCTGAAAATAAAATTATCTCTGATTCTTTTGTTTGAATAATCGTTTTTATAGTTTGATTAAAAATATATTTTCCCTGAAGAGCTTCTGAAAAATCTTTAACGTCTGTTATTTCCTGTTCATCAATGATTGTAATTATTTGCCCTTGTCTTAAGCCCTGCTGAAAAGCTGTTGAATTTAGTTCCACGCTTGTAACTAAAACTCCTTTTTGTAAAAATTTTGGGGGCAGGCTAAAAACAGATAATAAAGATAAAACTAGGATGATAATTAAAATCCAAATTCTCCATGTCAGTTTTATTTTCATTTTATTTTGTAGGTTTTTCTAATGGCGCCGTTAAAAAGATTTAATTCTCTTCTCAAATTTATAGGTATCTCTGAAATAATTTTATTTAAAATTGGTTCCATATAAAGATGCAATTCTCTACGATTTTTGAATTTCTTTTTTCCCATATTGTTATGTAAAAGCTCGTGTGCAAGGACTACTAAGAGACGCTTTGCGTTTTTTCTATATCTCAAAGTTAATGGATCAGAAAAGCTATGCCTTAAGTTTTTAACAATATATATCGGAATAAATTTATACTTCCAATTTTTAGAGTGGTGTTTCTCTATTAATTTTAAAATTTTTGAAATATATTTTCTATAAAGCTCTTTAAATTCTGCGCAATCTTTTTTTAATTTTAAAAAACTTTTTCGGGAGAAACTTTTATCAAAAAGAAGGTTATAAATTCCAGAGTATCTTAGTTCTGTTTTTGGGATCATTTTTTCTTTTCAACATACCATTTAAGTATTGAAACATTTGTTATCCAGGTATTCAAGATATCAAAGCTCAGACCAATTGTAAGTATTGTAAAAATTTGTGTTAGTATTGGTGAGAAAGACCTTACAATAAATAATGCAGTAAGTATTGCCAGTAAAGAGGTCAGAGTCATGGTAATCCCTGTTTTAAAGGCCTTGAAAATTCTTTGATTTAAGGTTCCTTGGTGCCTTTTTAAAAGTCTGGTTGTCAGTAAAATATCTGTGTCGACAGAATAGCCAATTAGCATTAAGAAAGCAACAATCCCGGCTGTAGACATTTTCAGTCCAAGTATATTCACGACGACAAGAGTCATAAAAATATCTGCAAAAGCAGAAATAAGAACTGCGCTGGAAGGAACAAGTGTTCTGAAAATTATGAAGACGACAATAGCCATAAAAATAAAGGCAAATAAAATTGCAATTAAAAGTTGCTTATAAAAACTCTGGCTTAAAGTTGAGCCGGTAAACTCAAAACTACTATTTTCTTCTGTTAAATTATAACCTAAGTAATCTTCAAGAACTTGTCTTGTGTGGTCTACATCAGATTTTGTCTCAATAATAACTGCCTGTTTTTCTCTTGTGATAAGGTCATAAATTTCTCTTGTGCTTATCTCTTCTAGCTGGCCAGAAAGGTCTGCTTTAATCTGGTTTGAATCTATATTGCCATAGATTGTCACAGAGGTCCCCCCTGTCAGGCTTATATCTCTATATATAAAATCCTGATGGATAGAATAAAAAACAGCAATAAAAATAAAAGAAAGAATAAGAATTATTAATGGGATTAGAAGTAACCACTTATAATATTTGTCATGAAACCTTGCTATTTTTTTTCTTAAGTTTTTTTTCTCTTTTTCCATTTAAACTTTCCTAGTCTTGTCTAAACTTTTTCTTTCTTAGTTTACTCCAAATTTTTTTAAAAAATTTGATGCGCGGACCGGGATTCGAACCCGGGCAACAAGCTTGGAAGGCTTGGATTCTACCACTAAATTATCCACGCATAGCATAAATAGTAAAATATTGTTTAATAAAGTTTACTCTTGAGTAAACTTTAGGAGATTAGAAAGTCTAAATTTATTGATTTAAAATGCCCGGAGCAGGACTCGAACCTGCAACCTCGTCCTTAGGAGGGACGCATTCTATCCATTGAACTACCCGGGCAATGGTTTTTTCTAATCTTCTTGTTCTCCCAAAAATTTTTCTTGGTTTTAATTAATCAATTTTTCGTTTTGTCTAATCTTTTTTCTGTCCTGGCTTACTCCGATTCTTCAATCAATTTTTGATTAAACTTTTTCTAAAAGTTTATATGCAATTTTGATTAAACTTTTTCTAAAAGTTTATATGCGAGGTACAGGATTCGAACCTGCGCAGGCACTAAGCCAAGTGGTCCTTAGCCACTCCCATTTGACCGCTCTGGCAACCTCGCTTTTCTCCTAAATCCACCTAGAATTATCAAAAATTGTCTATATAAAAAGCTTTACAAATCTATTTTAATTCCATCAAAAACAAAAATAAAAGAGGTAGTACAAGCCAGCAGGGATCAAGAGATCCAATAAATTACGCTGTAATTCAAACTGCTGATTGCTCCTACCCCGTAAAAATAAGGCATAACTTATATTTAAGAATTTCTATTCTTCCTAGAATGATAAAATAGCAAGAGAAAGTTTTAAAAATAAACAAATCAATAAAAAATTGAAGACGGCCATAGTAGGTTGGAAACTCCTGATCTCGTTCCGATCTCAGAAGATAAGCTTCCTACGCCGTTTGTGTTAGTGGCCGACAAGCCGCGAAGCAGTGGTGCTGTCTTCTTTTTCCTATGAAAAAAATCTCAAAAACAGAAGCGCGAAAGAAAATAAAAGACTTCTTTTTAGATATTAGAAATAAAACCCCTAAAGAAATTAAAAAAATAAAAAGATTGGCAATGGCTCATAATATTAAACTAGGAGAAAAAAGAAAAATGTTTTGTAAAAAGTGTTTTATACCTCATAAAAATCCAAAAATAAGACTTAAAAATAATATAAAATCACTAATCTGTGAAAATTGTGGATATGTTGCGAGGTGGAAGTTTAAATAGAATTATGATTTCTTAAACTTACCTGTTAATTCAATAAGATCTTCTTGCCCAAGAAAAACAGCTCTGCAACAGTATCTCTTTAATCCTAATTCATCAAGGACTTTTTTTGGGTTTTCTCCTTCTGAAACTCTTTTTTTGAAGGATTCCCAAAGGTGTCCAATTGGCTTTCCGCATGAAAAACAAGAAACGGGTATAATCATATTACTACTTCTTTATTTTAGTTTTTAAAACTTGCTATGGTTAAATTTAAATATACAAAACTCTGCTAAATTCTGAGGTGGTGGCGCCTCAGAAGCCTGATTCTGAGAAAAATTAAAATGCAAAAAGGAAACATAATTTCGCTGAAAAAGGTTTGTAAGAACTTTCAGGTGGGGGATTCAATAATTAAAGCTGTTTGTAATGTTGATCTGGAAATAAAAAAAGGAGATTTTATTGCGATTGTTGGGCCTTCTGGCTCTGGAAAATCCACAATGATGAATCTTGTCGGGGCTCTTGACCTTGCTAGTGAAGGGGACATTTTCCTTGAAGGAGAAAATATTGAAAAATTAGATGAATCTGAATTAGCGCAGATTAGAGGGAGAAAAGTTGGGTTTGTTTTTCAGACCTTTAATTTAATACCCACCTTAACAGCCCTGGAAAACATAGCTCTTCCAATGATTTTTCAGGGATATACAAAAGAAGAGAGAATTGAAAGGGCTGAGAAAATTTTAAGCGATGTTAATTTATCTCATCGAAAAAATCATTTGCCAAATGAGCTTTCTGGGGGTGAAATGCAAAGAGTTGCTATCGGAAGAGCTCTTGCAAATGATCCAGAGGTTATTCTTGCAGACGAGCCAACAGGAAATTTGGACACAAAAACAGGATTAGAAATAATGAAATTATTCGTTAAACTGAATAAAGAAGGTAAAACAATAATTCTTGTTACTCACGATTTAAATCTTATGAAATATGCGAGAAAGGTCTTGGAACTTCAAGATGGAAGAATAATCAAGACTAGAATTAAAAGGAAAAAGTTTTAATTTTTAAGAGGTAACAAGAAAAAGGTTTATAAATACTCAAAGATAAATAAATACTAAAATGACGTCCTCCCACACCTAAAGGTGTGGGTTTCCTGAAGACGCGCTGATG
>CAYXYT010000010.1:0-4319 GCA_964469785.1 Candidatus Woesearchaeota archaeon
CTAAGAAATTTTCAACTGCTCTAATATAATCTTTTCTACTGTTATTTACAATTCCCTTAATATAATCTCTTTCTTTTTTTGATTCAACATCAACAGATTCTAAAATAACTATCTTTTCTCTAAGCTCCTTAGTGAACATTCTAATTTTTCCCCTAATTATAACAAGTATTTCATTTTGTTTAAACCCATTTTCTTTGATTTTATTTTCAATCCAGCCTTCAATTCTAGAAAAAGCTAGTTTCTCTTTAACAATCTTTTCAGCCCTGTTTTCCTTAACTATTTTTCTAAAAAAATCAAATATTCCCATACTAGTTTTCTAGAAATCTTATTATATAAAATCTACGCCCAGACTAAACGCGCATTAAAAGTGATACGGTTGGGATTTTTAAGGATTGTTGAGAATGGATGTATGAGTCAATATTTAAATTCCCTCTCGTAAGATTTATGGCTTTCAAACTAACCTAAGATAATTCCAAGCCTTACTTTTTTTCATATTTTACTCCTGTCATTTGCATATATTTTTTTGCTAATGCAGAATTCCATATATATATCAAAACCCCTTTTTGTAAATCTCGTCGTGATGTTTAAAATTCTCAAATAATAGTAATTTGTTTTTCTTATCAAACATGAAAACCAAAACCTTCTCTCCAATTTGAACTCTTTTTAAATGCTGTAAGGGTTTTTTTAAATTTTTATAATGCTCAACATTATCAGAATTAATAATTTCCCGTATTTTCTTCAAAACTCTCTCTCTGGTTTGATTATCTTTTTTAAACAATTTTAGCAGAATTTTTTGAAGATTGGGTTGTATCTTATATTGATACATTTTACTCCCCTGTTAATTTTCTCAATTCTTTCATATTCTTAAAGGGGATTCCTTTTTGTTTTTCTATCCTCTTCATCTCTCTAATAAATTCAGGTCTTAATTCAGGTTCTAACATTTCCTCTCCGTATAATTTAATTATCATAGTGATGGCTTGCTCTTTGTTTTTGAATCCGTGCTGACCTTTAACAATATTCAAAACTCTATTTTCTCTTTCAGGAATTTCTATTGTTGCTTTTACCATTTTACTATGTTTTATAGTGTTTTGTTGTATTTATAAAACTTTCTAGATATGAACGATTATATTCAACGCCCCGACCGGGAGTCGAACCCGGATCTTGGCCGCGACAGGGCCATGTTCTAGCCACTAAACTATCGGAGCTTTCAATCAAAATAAAAGAAATCTGTTTTTAAATTTTGCTCTCGTCAATTCTCTTACTTAAAAATTCAAGCTGTTCCTCGCACTTTTTTATTCCCTCTTCAAACAATTCAATCTCTCTTTTTATAAACCCTATCTCTTTTCTATGAAATCCAATATATTTTTTGTGGTGACTTTCTATTTGTTCGTTGTGAAATTGCAGTTTTTTTTCCTGGTCTTGTTTTTTGTCCAAATGGGGTGTTTCTTGAATCTCTTTCTTGTGCTTTTCTATTGAACTTTCATGAAAGCTTATCCAGCCCTCATTATACTTAATCTCTTTTTCATTAGCTTCAAGCAAATTCCTTATTTCCTCAAGCTGTTGAACATAAAGACTTTTTCTTTTCTCTTGTTTTTCTTTCTCTTTCTCAAGGTAGTTTAATCTTGTTTCATGCGGAGCTAGTTTTTCTTTTTTATTTTCCATTCTCAATTGTTTCATAAAATTGTTTTTTAAACATAAACTCTGCATCTGCTTCTAATGCCTCTGGTTTATGGTTTTCCGTGCTTATTAAAATAGCTTTTAACCCCTTTTCTCTCGCAGCCTTAACAACATCTAATCCTCCTGTCGGCGATTTTTCTCCCAAATGATAATCAGATATAATTAAATCATAACCATTGCCTTTAATTATTTCTAAGGCCTCTTCTCTAGTATCAACATAATTAACATTATATATTTCACTAAGATAAGGTCTAACTCTATCCCAAACTCTGGTCATGTCATCTACAAATAATGCTCTTTGTTTTTTCATAGTTCACTCAATAGAAAGAAGTATTTAAACCCTTCTATTTGTAACCACTATTTGATGACTAATTGAATGGAATTAGATTAACTTATTGTAAATCAGGGCAAATACCCCGGTCAGGATAAAAGCATCTATAAATCCGTATATTGCTCCTAGAATTGCTCCAAAGAAACTTACACTGAAACCAAAAGGCCCGTAGATGCTTACTAGAGCGTTGGTCCAGCTAGCACCATATCCTGTCCAAATCAGTGCTGCCAGTGTTGTTAGAAAAACACAAATTGCGGTTATTATTCCCCATGCTAAAGCAAAATTAAGTGCGTGTAATTTTTGATATTTCATTTTTACCTCCTTTCAAGCTTTTTCTTTCTGTTCATATAAGGCCATAAAACTTTTGGAATTTTTACGCTTTTGTCTTTTTGCTGATTATTTTCAAGAATCGCAACCATTATCCTCGAGGTTGCAAGAGCTGTATTATTCAGAGTGTGAAGAATCTTTCTATTTCCGTTCTTTTCAACAAGTTTTATATTTAATTTTCTGGCCTGGTAATCACTACAATTGCTCAAAGACATTATTTCCCCATAACTTTTAGTTGTTGGTCTGTAAACATCAATATCAGCAGACCTAAATTTCCAGTCAGATAAGTCCCCAGAGCATATTTCAACTACCCTGTAAGGGAGCTCTAGTTTTTTCAAAATCTCTTCTGAATTTTTTAAAAGCTCGTCGTAAAATTTCTCTGAATCTTCTGGCCTGCAGAAAATAAACTGCTCTACCTTGTTAAACTGATGAGTTCTCCATAATCCTTTTTCATTTATCCCGTGAGCACCTGTCTCTTTTCTAAAACACATAGAATACGAGAAGTATTTTTTTGGCAGCTCTTTAAATAATATATTTTCATCTGCATGCATAGCAAGAAGTGATTGCTCAGCAGTTCCTATTAAGCCAAGATTTTCTCCTTTTATTTCATAAACAGATTCTTTTATTGTTTGCTTGTCCATAGCACCATAAAGAGCTCTTTCATGAAGCATTAGTGGTGTTTCTATATACTCATATCCTTTCTTTAGCATAAAATCAATTGTGAAGTTAATTAGTGCCTGATTTAAAAGTGCAAGATCTCCCTTGAGATAATAAAAACCGCTTCCAGATGCTTTTGCAGAGGCATCAAAATCAGCCCAATCATTTTCCTCGACGAGCTCAACGTGATTTTTCAGAGGAAAACTAAATTTCTTTGGCTTGCCAACCTTTCTCAATACCTTATTCTTACTCTCGTCTTTCCCAATCGGTGTTTTTTTAGAAATTATGTTTGGAATCTGCAACATAATCTCTCTAATTTGCTTTTCAAGTTTTTTTGCCTTAGCATTGTTTTTTACAATTTTATCTGGAATCTCCTGGGCTTTTCTTATCAGTTCCCTGGCTTTTTTTGCATCTTTCTTTTTCTTTGCCTGATTAATTTCTTTAGAAATCCTGTTCCTTTGAGCCCTCAAATCATCTCCCTTATACTTTAGCTTGCGCCAGTCTTCGTCAAGTTTCTTAATTTTATCAACAAGCAGAAGTTTTTCATTCTGAAACTTTTTCATAATATTCTCTTTTACAAGTTTTGGATTTTCTCTCACCAGTTTTATGTCAATCATATCAGAGAGAAATAAATAGTGTATTTAAAATTTTGTAAAAAGGGGTTATAAATTTCAGCAGCTAAAATCTCATTTCAACTAATAAGGAGTTATGGATATGCCATTCTCATAGATTTGATAACTATCTCTCTATACTATAAATTAAATGTTTCTGAAACATTTAAAAATAATAATAACTAACTTAATTCATGGCAGAAGAGGTGATAGCTGGTGTTGGCTCTGGAATTACAGAAGGATATAATTCAATTATTTCTGGATTACCGACGTGGGTTCAGAATTTTATCGGGCTTTTTATTTTGGTCTTACTGGTTTTCCTCTATGCCCTTCTTGTCTGGAAATTTTACAAATTTATTGCTACAAAAAATGTTCTCCACCTGAATCTAAGTAAATATAACCGGTCAGAACATCCTGTTCTTACAAAACTCTTAGCAGCAGGGCTTTATTTCTTAGAATATCTTATTCTTGTTCCGTTTCTAATATTTTTCTGGTATGCTATCTTCACTCTTTTCTTAATCATACTTACAGAAAGCCTTGAAATTGAAGTTTTGCTGATTGTTTCTGCAACAATAATCGCTGCAATTAGAATGTCTGCATATTACAAAGAAGAGCTTGCTAGAGAAGTTGCAAAATTACTTCCATTCACACTTCTTGCGGTTGCAATTCTTGACTATACAAAGATATTTGATATGGGAAGAGTACTAACTCAAATC
>CAYXYT010000010.1:4329-19213 GCA_964469785.1 Candidatus Woesearchaeota archaeon
ATTTTAGCACGATAGTTAGTTATTTTATTTTCATATTCCTGCTAGAAATAGTTTTAAGGTTCTTTGATTTCTTATTTATAGCTATTGGCTTACATTCTGAAAGATCTCTGGAAGAAGAAAAAGTGGTGGAAGAGGAATGAGAACCAAAAGATTTATATATAACTCAAGATTATATAAAATATAACTTCAGTATAATATTTTATAATATGGCAATTAAATCATTGGCAAAAACGAGAAAGGTTGGCGGCTCTTTAGTTATTACTATACCTGTTGAAGTTGTAAAAGATGAAATGCTTGAAAAAGACGAGCTTGTTGAGGTAGAGGTAAAAAAGAGGAAAAAAGATTTTTTTGGAGCATTGAAAGGTATTGGGGGGTTTAGAGAGAAAGATAGGTTGAGAGAAAGGGTGTAAGATGAAATATCTGATAGATTCTTCTGCTTGGATAGAATATTTAGAAGGGGGAGAAATAGGAGAAAAAGTACATGAAATCTTACAAGGAGGCGATGAAATCTACATTCTTTCAATTAATATTGCAGAAGTGATAAGCAAAGTAAAAAGAAAGAAAAAAGATGTAGAGCTTGCATATAAAGCAATGATTTCAAATTCCAAAATGATTGAAATAACTCCAAGAATAGCAAAACAAGCAGGGATATTGCATGCTTTGATGAAAAAAAAGATTCCAGGTTTTGCCCTTGCCGACGCATTAATACTAAAATCAGCACAGACCATCTCTGCAAAAGTTCTGACGATAGATCGTCATTTTAAGAATTTTAAAGAAGCTGTTTTTATTAAATAACAATTAATTTAGAAGTAAAGAATGGCAAAAAAATCAGGAGTATATGTGTTATCTCAGCCGTGTAATAAGCCAGAAGAGCTTTGTTTTATGGAAAAAGATATGATTAAATATGAGATTAAATATGGTATTGTGGAAGTTGAAGGTAAATATGTTTTGGTCAGAGAAACCCCGGGTTATTTCAGTGCAACACCTATAGAATTTGAAAAATGGTATAAACCATTTAAGAGAAGGGGAAGTTTAGAAGAGCGAGCATAAGAATTTATAATAAAACCTAATCACACCCCGCTCTCGCTCTTGACTTCTGGATGCTCCTGTCCTTTTTCAACTCTATCTGTTAACATTTTAATGTGTTTGGCTTTTTCTTTCTCATAGCCCTTATGTTCAGTCTTTATATCTGAAATCATCTTTGCGACATACTCGCCCCCAAGGAAGTGTGGAGTTAGAACATAATTTGCTCCTTTTTTGTATAAATTAAAAGCATCCGCAATTGTATGCGCCCTCGTAATAATTACTGCTTTTGGATTTACCATACGTACGGATTCTATTAACAGGTAATTCGTCTCGTAATCAGGGATTGTTGAAATTACTATCTTTGCCTTGTCCATGGGCAATTCTTCAAGTAAATCCTGGTCATAAGCATCTCCATATAAGGTCGGAATTCTCAATTTCGTTAAGCTAGCAATTACGTCTGGGTTAAAATCTACAACAAGATATTTTTTTCTTATTTTTTGCAATGATTTCAAAATGCTAAAGCCCATTCTATTATAACCAAATAATATTGCATCATATTTTTTTCTTATTTTTTTCTTTTTTCTTATGTTTTGTTTTTCAAAGATAGAAACAGGCCTTGACATTTTCTTATAAAATTCATTAGAATAAATAATCATATATGTTGACAGAGTAATTGTTATAATTGCTGTTAAGGTCAGTGTATAGAGAATTTCAGGAGCAATATGGCCAACACTTACACCAAGGGCAAGAACAATTAAAGAAAACTCTGAAATTTGTGCCAGGGTTGTGCCAACAGCAAAGTTTGTTCTTTTTGTATACCCCATAATTGCCATAAGTGCCATGATTATTACCGGCTTAAAGATCAGGGCAATCACAGAAAGAACAACTGCTGTATAAATTATAGAACTAATATTTGAAATCTGGACATTTAGACCCAGAATTATGAAGAAAATTATTAAGAAAAAGTCTCTTATTGGTCTTATTTTAGAGCTTATCTCTGTGCTATAAGGAGAGATGGATAAAACAATTCCTGCAACTAGTGCGCCAATTTCAAGAGAAAACCCAATATACATAAATAAGGCTGCAACTGCAAAAGCCCAACAAAGTGAAAATAAGAACAAAAGCTCCTGAGATTTGGCAATACTTCTTGTCAGTTTTGGAAGAATAAAAAATCCAATGAAAAACAATAACAAAATTAAAGCGCCACCTGTTATTAATCCGCGAATTGCAAAAGCACCAACGTTTCCCGCGCCTGCCCCGCCAGTCACAGAAGAAATAAACATTAAAACAGCAATAGCAACAAAGTCTTGAATGATTAAAATACCAATAGATATTTTCCCGTAAAGAGAGTCAAGTTGTCTTTTATCAGAAATTAATTTCATGGTAATAATTGTGCTGCTGAAGGCAAGAGCAATTCCAATATAAGCAGAGGTTATAACATTAAAACCAAACAGGTTTAGAGATGCTAAAAACCCAAGGCCAAAAGTCAAGATCATTTGTACTAATCCAACAAGCAAAGATGCCCCGCCAATTTCCTTTATTATTTTAGGGTTTAGATGTAAACCAACCATGAACAGCAGAAAAGCAATACCAAACTTAGAAAAAATATCAATAATCTCCCGAGAAGCACCAAACTCAATAATAAAAGGGCTGATAACCATACCTGCAATTATATAACCAATAATAATTGGTTGCTTAAACATTTTAACAATGTAAGATACAATAAATGCTATAAGCAGGATAATAGCCAAATCAATAAAAATTGCCTCAGCCATGAAAAACCTCCTGCGGGTTTTTACAATTTCCAGCGACCATTTATTTTCACCTCTTTAGTCTTCGGTAATAATAAAAATTAATACTATAAAAAGGTTTTTAAGAAACCTTTTTAAACAAATTAATTATATGAATGTTATGCCCAAAGTAAGAATAAAACTCAACAGCACTGATATAGATATGCTTAATAATATTTGTGATTCTATTAAAGAGCTGGCTAAAAAATCAGGCATAGCAATTTCAGGTCCTGTGCCTTTACCGACGAAAAAACTTAAGGTAACAACCCGAAAAAGTCCTTGTGGTGATGGCACAGCAACTTTTGACAGGTATGAAATGAGAATTCATAAAAGATTAATTGATTTGCCTGCAAATGAAAAAGTTCTTCACAGCATAATGAAGATGCAGGTGCCTAAGAACGTCAATATCAAGATTGAAATGAAAGAGTAATTAAATATCAAACTTTTCTAATTTTTCTAAGAATTCTTGTCTCTCAAATTTGTTTTCTATTAATTCTTCTGCTTTTTGTTCTGGAGGCTCTCCCCTAATCACTGCCTCAATAACTTTTCTCTCAAGAGGAGAGAAAGTCACACTATTTAAAACATAATCCTCAAAAGCTTCATAAGCAGTTGGGGCAACCCTTTGGACAATTTCTGCCATTTGCTTTGCATACTGCCTTATCTCCCATTGTGCATTTTTAGCTGTTCTCAATTTCAAAAAATGGAAAATATTATGCAAATCATTCTTCCAGTACCAAATCGTGTAGGTGTTCATAGGTAAAACCAGTCTTGCTATTTCGCGGGCAATTCCATTATCTAACAGCTCTTTATATCGTCTATATGCTGTTTCACTTGCTTTCTCAATATATGAAAGAGCTTTTTTTCTCGCTTCTCTCGGCGCCATCTCATCTGAACTTCCCTGGATATTTCTCCTATCTTGAAGTCTAATTCTATCTTTGCTCGGAATGTAAAACTCATCAAGTGCCTCAGAATATCTCATGCTATATTCATTAATATTAGCTGTCCTGTGTCTAACCCACTGGCGTGCAACAAAAATCGGCATTTTAACCTGGAACATTAATTCAACCATTTCAAAAGGACTTGTGTGTTTGTTTCTCATTAAATATCTCCTAAGAGCTGTGTCTTCCCCCGGGGTTTTTGTGCCTTTTCCAGAGCTTGCTCTTGCTGCCTGAACAATTCTGTTATCTCCCCCCATGTAATCAATTAACTTAATATAACCCTTATCTAAAACATGATATTTTTTTTCCAGGATTCTTTCAGCACCCTCGATTGTTAACCTATTTGTGCTTGGCATTTTAAGAGTAAGGAGCTAGCTTATTTAAAACTTGATAAATTCTAATATATATTCTCTATAATATATTTATTTATAAAAAAATCAGTTATAAAGGATTTATGAAAAATGGGTTATTTGTCGTGTTTGAAGGAATTGACGGTGCTGGCAAAGAAACACAGATAAATTATTTGCAGAAAGAGATAAAAAAATTATCGATTTATAACGATGTTTTGACAACTCATGAGCCATGGCGAAGCAAAGAGCTTAGAGAGAGACTGAAAGAGGAAGATGCTTATTCTCATGGAGAAAAAATGGCAGAGCTCTATGTTCAAGACAGAAAACAACACCAGGAAAAAATAATACTTCCTAATTTAGAGCAGGGAGTAATCGTGTTATGCGATAGATACATGCTTTCGACATTTGCATATCAGGGTTCACAAGGAATAGCTTTTGATAGAATAAAACAGCTACATGAAGATGAAGGAATCATAAAGCCAGATTTAACTCTGTTCTTAGATGTGGATCTTAAAATAGCCAGGACGAGAATTAAAAAAAGAAATAAAACTTTGGAAAAGTTTGAAAAAGACCCCAAATTTGTGAAAAAACTCATCAACAACTATAGAGAACTGGCAGAGACTTCTCGAGTAGATCAAACCTTTTTTGGAAGAGTTGGAAAAATAAATGCAAACAGAACCCAGGGAAAAGTTGCAGAAGATGTCTTTTTGGAATTTGATTTTCTCTATGATTGGTGGGTAGAGTATGCATTAAAAGAACATTGAGATAATTCCTAAATTTTATAAACACTTTACGTTTTCTAATCTTATAAAGCCCAGGTCGCATATGAGGGGCACCAAGGTTCCCCTTATGTCAGAAATCAAAGATTTCTGAGCACCATCAAGAATTTTCATTCTTGAGGCATTAACCCCTCCTTTGAGGAGAGAGAAAGCCCAGGTCGCATAATGGTATTGCACGGGACTGGAAATCCCGGCCTTTCGGGGCTCCCAGGTTCGATTCCTGGTCTGGGCGTTTCATTAAATCATCAAAAAATTTATAAACCATAGTCACTATAGCTACTATAGAACTAAAATGGAAAAGACAACAATTCAATTAAGTAAGGAGACAAAAGATAAAATCTCTTCTTTTGGAATGAAAGGAGAGAGTTACGAAGAAATTCTTAAAAAAATATACTCTATAGCTGTCAAAGAACAATTAAGAGAGTTTTTACTTTCATCAGAAGATACTATTCCTATTGAAGAAGCATTAAAAAGAGCCAAGAAGAAATGGCGAAAGTAATTATTACTAAAAAATTAGAGAGTGAGATTAATAAAAAATTCAAGAGTGAATCAGTTAAAATTTTTGGATTAATGTATTCTCTGGAAGAAAACCCAAGAAAAGGAAAACCCGTCGGGCAGGTTGGTGGAATTTTAATTAAAGAATTGAAATATAAAAAATTCAGATTTTATTTTATTACAGATGGCTTTAAACTAAAATTCATTGGAATTAATGAACTTAATAATTTATTGCTTAAATTTGTAAGGATGTCAGATAAAAAATCTCAGCAAAAAGCAATAGATGAAATAAAACAGGTATTAAGAAGATTTGGAAAAGAAGGATTCTGACTATAATACTTTTTATGGGGTTTCGGCGTGGGCGTTTTAATATAAAAAGATTTATGAACATATGAAGAGATTATTATCAAAATGATGCAAATTGTTGAAAAGCAAAAAAGAGAGAACGAGCAATTATTAAAAGAAGGCTGTGAAGAAATGGCAGGAGAAAGTTTAAAGATAGCAAGGGAATTTGAAGCAATTGAAAACTTAGAGAATTGGGAATGGTAAAATGTCAATAAAAAGAGGAGATATCTTATTGGTGAATTTAAAAAATAATCCTTCTTATCAAAAAACTTAAAAGAAGCTTTGATTTTAAAATATCTATGACAAAAAACAAGAGAGAATATGATTTTCTTATTTTAGGCGCAGGAGGCACTGGTTTGGCAGCTGCAATGTATGCTGCAAGACTTGGTTTAAAGACGCTTGTGCTTGGGGCTGCACACGGGTCTGAGCTAGCTATCGGGGGGGTTATTACAACTACCAGCTATGTTGAAAACTATCCTGGATTTAAGAAAATAATTGGTGTTGAGCTTGCTAAAAAAATAGAAGAGCATGCAAGAGATTATGATTTAGTCAGTATAAAAAATGAAAAAGCCATGGATGTTCAAAAACAAGGAAATTGTTTTGTGGTTAAAACAAATAAAAGTGAATACAAGACAAAAACAATTTTATTTGCAACAGGAACAAAATGGAGAAAATTAGATGTTCCTGGTTCAAGGGAGTTTGAAAACAAGGGTGTGAGTTATTGTGCCTTATGTGATGGCTCCTTATTTAAAGATAAAATACTTGCTGTTGTTGGTGGAAGTGATTCTGCTGGAAAAGATTCTCTTATGCTTGCAGAACATGCTAAAAAAGTATATATTATTTATAGGGGAGCAAGGATACATCCAGAACCAAGCACATTTGAGGAAATAAGGAAAAACAAAAAAATTGAGATAATTAATAACACAAATGTTATAGAAGTGAAAGGAGATAAGCTAGTTGCAAGCATTGTTCTTGATAAATCATTCAAAGGAAGCAAAGAACTAAAACTCGACGGAATTTTTGTAGCAATCGGGCAGGTTCCTCTCTCAAAACCCGCAAAACCCCTTGGCGTAAAATTGAATAAAAAAGGAGAGATAATTATTAACCATCAAACTTCTGAAACAAATATTCCTGGTATTTATGCTGCGGGAGATGTTACAGACAAACACTTTAAGCAGCTTATTACAGGTGTTGGTGATGGTTGCACAGCTGCTTATTCTGCATATGAATATATTAAAAAAATTAAGCTTTAACCGGATATTAGAGCCTGGATTTGCAGCAAGTTGCAAAAAGATTATAAAAGGATTGTTGTATTAAGATATAAAAATGGCAAGACTTGTCTCTAAGAAATCTGGAAAATCTATTGAAATAAAAGATGGGCAATATATAAGAAAAGCTGCAGAAGAATTAGGTGTTGCTTTCGGATGTAATACAGGTGTTTGTGGCCTGTGTGCAATAAAGATTATTGAAGGAGAAAAAAACCTCTCAAAATTAACTCAGGAAGAAAAAAACCTTAATAAAAATTCTAAAAATAGACTTGCTTGTCAGTGTAAAATCAATAAAGGAGAAGCCATAATAGATTTTTAATTAAAACCGGATTTAGGATTGTAGATAAAATCCCCTTCCATATGTTTTGTTATTATTCGTAGCTTCTCAGATAGTTTAGGGTCTTTAGAAAGAGTTGCCCTCTTCTCAAGGTTCTTTTTCACTTCTTCTAAGAATTCTGGAGGAAGCACATGAAAACCTTTTTTTAAATCAGATTTACAAACCTCTTCGACATCTTCTGAAGTGTATGGCTTTAAATACTTTTCAATATATTTAGAGTATACCGAAGACATTTCTTTTTTTTGATGTGTCATGCAATTGCTAAATTAAGGGTATTAAAAAGATTTATGGTGATAGAAGACATTATTGTGTTATGATATTTTTTAATCCAATTTTCTTAGCATAACTAACAACCTTATTATATTCTCTTAGTGTTAATCTTCTATTGACTTCTGAAAATTTATATGCGTGCCACGCAGGATAATACTGACGCATTATATTTACTCTTACATTTTCATTTAAATTATCTCTTATCCATTTTAAAATTGGCTTGGCATCACAATTAATATGACCTGGCAGAACTAAAACTCTTATCAGCAATTCTGAATCTTTTGCCACCAGTAAAAGGTTTCTTTTGAGAGTATGGAGATAGTTAGGAGCAGAACTGAATTTTAGAGCACACTTATCACTAAAGTAGCGGAAATCTAGAAGATAGATATCAACAAGCTCTTTTAATATACTTGCTGTTTCCTCGCTGTAATATGTGTTGCTATTCCAAACTACAGGAATATTTACTTTGCACAGGTTTAAGCATTTTAAAATATTATAAAGATAGGGGGTGGGGTCTCCCCCAACAAAATTCACATTTTTACAGCCCTCTCTAAATTTTGTTTCTATAAATTCTGCTGCTTGTTTTTCCGTCCATGGCTCTCCTAGTTCAGGATTAATGCTCTGAGGAGCATTTTGGCAATAGACACATCTCATTGTGCAACCAGCCATAAATAAAGTTGCAGAAGGAATTAGTTCAGCTTCCTCGCCAAGATGGGTGTGGGCTCCAAATATCTTAAATCTAAGACCTGTTTGACAAAAGCCAAACTCTCCACCTAATCTATTGACACGGCATCTTCTTTCACATAGCTGGCAATTTTTTAAAATCTCTTTTACTTTCTCTATTTTTTCGTCGAGAATCCCCTTCTCTTTCAGAACCTGAAATTTCGGTTTTTGTTTCCCTTCTAATATCTTCAGATAATTGGGAAATGCTTTTTTTAAATTGTTTACCATTTTCCTTTAATATAAAATAGATGTTTTTGAATATAAATTTTCTTATAATGGAGAGATTTATTATAAATAGAATAAAATGCATATAAACGAAAACACTATAGAAAGATTAGATAAAGAATATGAAGTAAAAACTTCAGATGGGGGGGTTGACAAAGTAAAATTAGGGGCTTTTGATATTGAAAGGCGTGAGGGAGAAGATAAATCTCCTTATCCTGGAAGCACAGATTATCCTGTGTATTATACTTTATATTACATTAAAAATGGTCAAAGAGTTGATTTATTGGTGGGGTTTGAACCTTATAGAAATTCTGAGAAAATAAATAGAAAAAAGTTATTAATGGAGGAACATCTTAGGTCTAGACTTGAGGATTGTGTTCTTTCAGGCAAGGCTATAAAAAATATTGTAAAGGAGCACTTTCGGAAAAGGAGATGAGAAAAACTTAATCTTGTTGAAAAGATATGGGTATTACTTTAAAGAAGTAACACAATAGGAAGATTTATAAATGAAAGTTTATATTAAAACTAATGAACAAAAAATATTGTTATGAAATAAATAGGATGGAAAATCTTTCGGGTTTATCTAAATGGGTAAACTTTTCTAGTCTATTACCTGGTCTTGTTAATGGTTTAAGACTTGATTGCAATTATAATGCAAAGATAGAAATGCTTAAATTGCTAATTGAAGGAGAAGATCCACATTGCTACCAAGAAACAAATATTTTAATATTAGATGATGCTCTAAAAGAAGAAGAGCTTGAGATAATAAAACAAGCAAACTATGATGTTAAATCTATTACTACAGATGCATATGCAGACTTGAGGAATCAACATAATCAACGGAGAGAACTTTTTGCAAAAATGGATTATACTTTGATGAAGTAAACCACAAACTATATGACCACTTTTTCTGAGAAATTGAAATCAAGCCGTTATGGCCAACCTTTTATTGTAAGGGATCACAACATTGCTCTTAATAGGAATTTTTCCAGCAACTCCCAAAACCACACTTATTGCTACGTAGGAAGGCCCATAGACAATATTTAAATCTGCATTTTTTAATTTAGAGAGTTCATTTTTACCCAAAGAGAAAAAATCAGAAGCATTCATAATCTCAACGCCTTTTACAAGTCCATCAAAACCGATATCAACAATCACATCTCCTGAAGACAAGGCTATATCAACGCTGAATTTCACTCGCCCGTCCCTTCCAATATAAAGTATATCATCTACTTTTTCATAACTGATTTTGATTTGTTTTCCCATTTTTTCTTTACCTTTTTACTTGATTTATAAGAGGTTATTATTTTTAAAGTTTTGGACTTAACTTCTGTAACAACAATCACAAGATCATATTTTCTGCTTAATTCATAGATAAGCTTATATCTAATCTCATTCTCTCTAGTTTGCTTTTCATATAAGTAAAAATCTTTTTTGACTAAAAACTCTTTTATTAAACCGGGCTTAATATCCCTCTTGCCTTTATTTATTTTCTCCAGATAATAATCACTTATTTTAATATTATCCCCGGAATATTTAGATATAATCTGTTTTGTTTTATTATATCCAATCAGCTCTCTTTTCATATATAATTTACGAAAATATAGTTTAAATTTGTTTCAGAAATTTATTTAAATCGACTTTGAACATTATAATAATGGCTCTAAACTTTGAAAAAGAAAAATTAGTATCTGAGTTAAAAAAACTTAAACCAAAAAAAGTTTTAGTTCAACTACCAGAAGGGATGAAGAAAAATGCTGTTGAAATTGCTAAGCTAATTGAAAATTTAGGTATAGAGGTTATTTTTTCTGGGGAAACATGCTGGGGCGGTTGCTCTCTTTCACTTCATGAAGCAAAGCTTATTAGAGCTGATTTAATAGTTCATTTTGGTCATGCTAAATTTATGGATGTGGGTTTTCCTGTCTTATATATTGAAGTTAAAGATATTCTTAATTTAAAACCACTTCTTAAAAAATCCCTGAAAATCTTGGAAAAATTTAAGACACTCGGGCTTTCTTATTCTATACAGCATAAGCAAGATATTGATGGGATTAAAAAATTTTACAAAGATAACAGCAAAAAAGTTATTTTATCAAAAAAAATAGGAAGAGCTGCTTATGAAGGACATGTTCTTGGCTGTGGGTATGGTGGATTGAGAGCAATAGAAAAAAATGTTGATTGTTTTGTGATTGTTGGAAATAATTTTCACTCAATGGGTGCTGCACTCTCTCTTGAAAAACCTGTTGTGCTAATTGATGTTTATAATGACGAAGTTAAAGATATGATGGGTGTGAGAGAAAAAATTCTAAAACAAAGAGCTATTTCAATTCAAAAACTGAAAGATGCAGGAAATGTCGGAATAATTAGAGAGATAAAGCCAGGACAAGGGTTTGGTTCTCCAGACTTTCTTGTTGATAAACTAAAAGAAAAAGGGAAAAATGTGGTTTTGATAACAATGAATGAAATAACTCGTGATAAAATTATGAATTTTTATAATATTGATGCTTTTATAGAACTTGCATGTCCTCGAATAGCAATTGATGATTTTGCAAAATATGAAAAACCACTTGTTACTTACAAAGAAGCCCTTGTTGCATTAGGAGAAAAGTCCTGGAATGATTTATTAAAAACCGGTTTTATATAGGGGTTTTTCCTTTTATTCAAGCATAAAATAAATTCTACGATTATTTTTTCCTCTATTATCTATTTTAAGAAGTTTAATTTTTCCAATCTCACTGGTATTTTTAACATGGGTGCCGCCATCTGCCTGAATATCAAAACCACCAATATCAACAATCCTTATTACTTGCAAAGATTCTGGCAGGCCTTTTGCAAGTTTTGAAACCTGCGGAAGCTTCACTGCCTCTTCTCTTGGCAGAAATTTAATACTGACTTCTAAACCCTTTGCAATTATCTCATTTGCCTTGCCAATATATCCTTTAATTTTTTCAGGATCATACTCCTGAAGAGCAAAATCCATTCGTGATTTTTCAATTCCTAGTTGCCCCCCTGTAATTAAGCATTGTGTATCTTTGTAAAAGACCTCGCTTAATATATGGACAGCTGTGTGCATCCTCATTAATCTATAACGCCTTCCCCAATCAATCTCGCATTTAACTTTATCGCCGGTTTTTAATCCTGGCTTATCAACCTCATGGCTTACCTTGCCATCAAACTTGCCGCAATAAACAACCTTAAACTCTTCCCCCTCTCTAATAATAACCCCCTCATCATTTGGCTGTCCTCCAGAAGCTGGGTAAAAAGCTGTCTTATCAAGAAGTATGAATTTATCCTGGTTTACTTCAAGAACTTCTGCTTCCCATTCTTTAAGATAACTATCTTTTAGATAAAGCTCTTCAGGCATTTTAATCAATGAAGTTGAGAATATTTAAAAATATTGGTTCTTTTCTCTTTCTTATGCCCGGATGGCAGAATGGTTAATGCGCCTGGTTCGAGCCCAGGGTCCTTTGGACATCCAGGTTCAATTCCTGGTCCGGGCGTGTTTCATTCTTAAATGACAACAGAATAGAAAAATTTATAAACCATAAGCGCTCTAGATTTTTATTCAGATTAAAATGACAAATAAAAGTTTAGATTTAACTATAAAGCATTTTACTACCTCTACAGGTAAAAGGTTAAAGATAAAGAGAGGTATTAGAGAAATTTTGAAAGAAAATGGCTTCAAGCGTAATTTTTTTAGACATCCCTTACGAGAGACGTATTCATCAGAAGACACAAAAGTGATAATCTTCTCAGAAGTTAGAGGAATAGGCGGAGCTATTCTTCCCTCCCCATACAGGGTGACCGGGGTAATTACAAAAGGAGATGATCAGGACCCAACCTTTGAAAATATTAATGAAAAACTCGGAGAATACATTAACTCAAGACATTAATTCAAGGAAAAATAGATTAAATGAGTAATCAACTCTTATTCTGAATAACATACCGGGCGTGTTTATAGAAAAATTTATATACTATAATTAACTATAACTTATTATAAGGAGTTATAAATAAAATGCCCACAACAATTCAAATCTCAGACAATGTAAAGAGAACTTTGGAAAAAATGAAAATATTTGAAAGAGAAACTTACAACAATGTGATTGAGAATATGATTGAAGATAATCTTGAACTTAACGAGAGAACAAAGAGAGAAATAGAAAAAGCAAGAAAGGAAAAAAGCGTCCCTCATGAAGAAGTTAAAAAAAGAGTGGGATTATGAGGTTTACGATAGATTGGAAAGAGGGAGCGGTAAGACAATTAGAGAGATTGCAAGATTTGATTTCTAAAAGAATTTATAAGAAAGTTGGTGAATTAAAAGAAGATGTGTTTTCAAAAGATGTCAAAAAACTTAGGGGAGAAAATGCATTTAGATTAAGAATTGGAGATTATAGAGTTATATTTGACATGGACATTAAAAATAAAGTGATAAGTATTTTAAAGATAGGCCACAGAAAGAAAATCTATAAAAGATAGATAACCCCCCATAAATTTATAAAATCCAAATTTCTATATATAACATGGAAAAAGATATTGGAAAAATACCCAAAAATGACACAACAGATATAGTTGTCAGGGTTGACGATTTTGGGGACAGGCCAGGAGTTACAATAAGGGAATTTATAACTACTGACAGATATACCGGGTTCACGAAATCTGGAGTGAAGATTTATGCAGATGATTTTCCAAAATTTAAGGAAATGATAAATTCTGTTAAGGAAGAAGACCTCAAAGTAGAAGAAAAACCTGCTGAGGAAGAACAAGTTCCTCCTGGACAAGAAACTCTAAAAGAGGAAGAAGCTCCTGAGGAAGAAAGAGTCCCGACAGGACCAGAGGAAACAGCAGAGTCTAAGAAAGCAAAGGAAGACCTGCCTGATTATTAATTCTAATTATGAATGTCTATTCAAAACAAAAGGTTTATAAAGTTTAATGAATATGTATTCATAACTAAACTGGAGGGTAAATATAAAAATGCCGTATAGAGATGGAACAGGACCTTGTGGTGAAGGGCCATTAACAGGAAGAGGTTTTGGACCTTGTGGAAGAGGCCGTGGACTTAAACAGGGTTTTAGAAGAGGATTTGGCAGGAGATTTTTTCAACCAATTGAACTTAGCAAAGACGAACAAAAGAAAATCTTAAAAGAAGAATTGGAAGAGCTTGAAGCAGAGAAAAAAGCAATAGCGAAAAAGTTAAAAGAAGTAGAGTAGTCTAAATATAAAATGTCTAGACCATGTATCAGAAGAAGGGTAAGAGGCAGGCCTAACTCTTATTATTTCAAACCAGCTGGCATAAGGATGATTGATTTAGAAGAAACTATTTTATCATTAGATGAATTTGAGGCTGTAAGGTTAATTGATTTTCAGCAAATTTCTCAAGAACAAGCTGCAAATAAAATGAAAGTATCTCAACCAACACTGTCAAGGATACTGAAAAGTGCTAGGAAAAAAATATCAGATGCTATAATAAAAGGAAAAGCTATAAGAATAATAAAAGAGTAACCATAAGATGAAGATAAAAAAGAGGCAAGTAATAACAATTTTAATAATCTTGGGGGTAATAATCATCTCACTGATAATAATAACAAGACCAAAAGCTCAAATAGCAGAAGATCTTGCAAAATGTATTGGAGAAAATTCAGAATTATATGTTAAATTAGGATGCCGTGCTTGTGAGAGTCAGGAAAAAATGTTCGGTGAATATTATCAGTATTTAGATATAACTGACTGCTGGTTTGAAGGAGAAAAATGTTCTGATATTCAATACACTCCGACCTGGATAATAAAGGGAAAAGTGTATGTGGGTGTTCAGAGTCTTGAAAGATTGAAAGAATTGACCGAGTGTTAGAATCAAAAACCTTTTAACTCTGTTTTCTTTCTTTATTTCTATGGCAAAAATTCGCCAGTCAATTGCCTCAAGAATTTGTTGTTAGAGTTATGCGAATTGTCGTAGATTATTATTTTTATAAACTCCTTTTTTTAACCAAACATGTCTATCCCTAATCTTTTTTAGATCTGATAAGAGTTTTTTTATTTCTTTTTTTACTATTCCTTTTTTATCCCATTTTTCTTTCGAATGCTTTTTCCATGTATTTTCCAAATAACTAAAAAATGGGTTCATGCCTTGACCAACAATGGCCTCTATGATTAAATTTCTACTATTTTTAGTTAAGCTGGCTATTTCATCTATAACTTTAAGAAATTCTGCATCTATATTCAAGGAAATTTTCTTTCTCTTTCTGCTAAATCGTTTTTGAGACATAAAAATAGTAATGGTTGGTATTTTTTATGTTCTGTCCGGAGTTCGACCGAAAAATAGTTAAGAATAAATAACTTAGGTA
>CAYXYT010000011.1:0-18778 GCA_964469785.1 Candidatus Woesearchaeota archaeon
CAGAAACTTCAGATGAATATATTGCAAATTTATTTGCCCAGTTGATAAGGCCCTTAATTAGGGGAGCTATTTTTGGAGGATTGATGGGGTATGGTATTTCTGGAGGAGATAATTATGTTACTGCTGAGTTTATGGTTGGGGGGGCTGGAATTGATCTAGTTCAAGATGTTATAAGAACAACTAATTTGGGGTATTTGAAATCTTCTTTTCCAATAAAATATCAAAGGATAAGAGACAGATATAAAAGGTGGGGATTAATTGATTAAACCCCTAAACTAATTAATTTTATTTAATTTATAGTATAAAATATGTGTTTTGATAAATAAATACTTAAATAGGGGTCCTCATTTATGCAATTTATGGTGTATGAATCGGAACATAGATTTAGACTCCCTCAAAGATATTATATAGATGTGTGGAATTCCGGTGTTATTGAAAAAGAAACACGGCATTACATAGTCAGGGTATATGAAAGTTTAGAAAAAAGTGATCGTATTGATATCATTCATATGAGAGAAGTGGGGACCTTTCAAGTCCCTCAAGGTTCAAGTGCCAAGGTCTTTTTAGAACAAGTAAAAGAGGGTATAGAAAAACTTGTTAAAGAAAAACCTTAAACCCTCAAACTAACTATCTTTTTCCCTTTATTTATTTAAAAAATAAGTTTTAAATATTTAATTTATATCCTGGCTGATAGTAGAAAGATTTATTTTTACCGGTAGTTTGAATTTTAAGTCTTCAAGATCTTTCGTATGTTTCTTAAAGTTGAAAATACCTATCCCGATAATCTCGTCTGTTTTCTGACTTCTGAAAAGAACAATATCCTGCGAGATATGATCACCATAATCTGGGCTAGGCTCGTCAAACATTATTTCCATGAAGTCCCCTTCTTCATCGTAGTATATACTCATTTGTCCTTTCATCTTAATTGATATGCGTAACAAAATATGCTGATAAAACAAATCCCTCACCGCACCTGTATTTCATTATGGTTTTATCATCTCAAAATTAATTTTTATTGGTGCATCGACAAGGATATCTTTTAGCTCTTTTGTGCGCTCTTTAAAATTCAAAATGCCAACGCCTATGACCTCGTGTGTGCTTTGGTCTTTTCTTATAAAAACATCTTCATGAATATCTTCACAATAACTCTCTGGTGGAGGATTTGCAATAGTTATCTCTAAGAAATCTGCCTCTTCATCGTAATAGATATCAATTGGGCCATTCATTTTATATATTTAACAAAATGTGCTGTAGCAACAAAACCAAGATCGTTTAAATATTTAACTATTACTTTCAAATATTTTTCAGGATGTTTCCTATGCTTTAAATATAAATAATAATTCCTTAAATCTCCTTTCTCGTGTGGAGTTATTTTTAATGGGTTTTCGATGGCTTGTTTTATTTCCTCTAAATAATTATTCATTTCAGAATGTATGATTGTGATATGCTTCCACCTCTCTTCTGACAAATGAATTTTTCTTCCTGTTTTATCCTTTATTTCAAAAACTATCTCCATTTCACACCAGCAAACTCACAATTTTCGAGATGCCCTCATGCATGCTCACTCCATAAAGAGTATCTGCATTTGAAATAACCTCGTCGTTGTGTGTTATTATGACATACTGGCCTTTTTTCATGTGCTTTTTAAGCAAACGAGCTAATCTTTCTGAGTTTCTTTTATCCAGGGCAGCATCAACCTCGTCTAATACATAAAAGCAATACGGGTTAAGCTCCTGGATTGCAAAAATCAAAGAGAGAGCCACGATTGTCTGCTCTCCTCCTGAAAGAGATGTAACGTCAAAATATTTTCCGTGGCCTGTCTTTACTATTATACTAACCCCGGCTTCAAAAGGCTCTTTTCTATTTTCCAGTTCCAAATAAACCTGCCCTTTTGTGCTTAACTCTGAAAAGTTTTTTGAAAAAATCTCGTTCAGAGCTGTTAGTGTTTTCAAAAATGTTTTTTTCTTTTTAATATCTATCTCATGAATTATCTTAAGAATACCTTCTTTTTCTCCCTCAATTGTACTGACTTTTTCTTTAATTGCATCATACTCTTTTTTTATAGAATCATAAACTTCTAAGGAACGTAAATTAACAGACCCGATTCTTGAAAATGTCTCCTGAGTCTTAATAAGTCTTTGAACAAGCTTTTCTCGCTTTCCTTTCACAATCACCAGGTCAGAAAATTCAAGCATTTCAGATTCAAGATTCTCGATTGTCGCATCAACTCTTGCTTTCTCAATTTTTAGATTATTTATTTCCTGCTCAATATTATAAACAAGATTTTGTTTTTGTGAAAGTTCTGATTCACTTTCTCTAATTTTTTTGTATAATCCATCACGTTCTGAAATTAATCCTTGGAATTTTTTAGTTAGTTCTTCTTCCTGCTTCTTTTTCTTCTCAAGCAGAGCTTGTTTTTGTTTTTTGTTTGTTCTGAGGGTTGAAAGCTCTTCCTTTACCTCCTGCTCCTCTCTGAATAATTGCTTTAAGGAAATTTTTGCACGCTCGAGCTCTCTTTTCTTAAAAACCATCTCAGAACCAAGGTCTTCTTCGCTAATTAAAGAGGCTTCCTGGACCTCTAGTCTTAAGGTCTCGTATTTTTGTTCAATATCTAAATCCTGCTCAATTTTTTTCTCAAAAGCTTTTCTCCTTTTTTCAAGATTAAGGATATCTGCCCCTATCTCTTGAATCTTGTTTTGAAGCGATTTAATTTGCTGCTCTTTTTCTCTTATATTTGAGATTTTAATTAGGTCTGCCCCCCTATTACTAATTTCAGAAGTTAAGTGCTCTATGTCTTGCTCTAAAATCTCTTTTTTCTTATAAATTTCACTAAGCTCTTTATCAGAACTCTCAACCTCTCTTTTCAAAAAATCTATTTTAGGAAATAATTCTTTGTGCATTGAATCAATATGCTCTTCAGTTATTTTGCTTTTGCAGAGAGGGCAAATGTCCATTTTAGAAATTTTTTCTATCAGCTTATCCCGCCTCTCAATTTCGTGTTCATTATTATAAGATATTTTTTCAAGCTCTATCTCTTTTTTTCTCAAATCATCAAGAATCTGTTTTCTTTCATCCAGGGAGACTTTTAAAGCATTAATTTTACTCTCGCTTGTTTTTTTATCAAAAAGCTCTTTTGCAAGAGATCTGATCTGCTTTGCTAAAAATTCTAATTCAGAATTATAATTTTGTAATTCGTAATTCTTGTCATTAAGTTTTTCTTTTGATGATTTCAAGTCTGACTTAAGCATATAAAACCTTTTTCTCTGCTCTTCTAAACGCTCTAGTTCTTGTTTTTTCAGCTCAATTTCTCTTTGTTTATCTCTTTTTTTAGGCTTTTTAACACCAAGCTCTCTTTGAATCTCTCTTATTGAAAATTCACCTTCTTTTATTGCTTGTGAAAGCTCTTGTTTTTGCTTTGTGGTTTGGGAAAGTTTTTTCTCATTGTTCTCAATATTCACACTGACTCCTGCAAGATCTGCCCTTAAATTTGTTATCTCTTGGTTAAGTTTTTCCTGCTCAAGACCTGTGGATTTTTGTATTGTAGAATTAATAGAAACGATTTTTGATTCATAATTTCTTATTCTTGCCTCAACCCCTGCTATTGTTTTCTTGATTTTTTCTATCTCTTTATTTTTTTTCTCAATATGTGAGATTATTTCTCTTTCCTCTTTTTTATTTTTTCTTAAATCAAAATTTATTATGCTTGCTTTATATTTTTTAATATCTTTTTCAAGCTTCTTGTAACGAAGAGCTTGTTGTCTTTCTTTTTCAAGATTATTCAAATAAGAGGTTCTCTCTTTAAGCACTGCGTTAATCTCTTTTAGTTTTTCTGCTGTTTTTTCCAACTCTCGAAGAGATTTTTGTTTTCTTGATTCATAAATTGCAATACCTGAAACCTCTTCAATAATCTTTCTTCTCTCTTCAGTATGCATTCTCACAAAATTCTGAATTTCTCCCTGAAGAATTATGTTAAATCCATGGGGGTCTATCCCTGCCTGAGCCAGCAAGGTCAAAACCTCCTGCCTGGTTTTAATATGATTATTTATTTTGTAAGTGCTCTGACCGGTCTTGCGAACAATCCTTTTTATTGAGAGCTCACTTCCATCAATAGAAAAAGTTGAGTCTGTATTATCAAAAACAATTTCAACCATTGCCTCTTTTGCAGGCGATGCTGCTTTTGTCCCCATAAAAATCAGGTTTTTTGCTTTAGCAGCTCTTATTGATTTTATGCTTAATCTGCCAAGAACAAAACATAATGCGTCTGTAATATTTGAGTTATGAACAAAAATGTTGTTTGCTATAAAGTTATGATGCTCATCAACACATAAATCATAAACCCAATCTTCACCTTTTAATTCTTCTATTTCTGTTATTTCATCCCAAAAAATATTTGAACGGGAAATTTTTTTTAGATTTAATATCAATTTTTTTGAATTTTTTATTCTTTCTTCTATTTCTTTTTTTACAAATTTGTATAATCTTCTTAAATTTTCCTTTTTTGCTTTAAATACTCCTTTATCCCAAATGGCTGTTACAGTATGGCGGGTAACTCCTATATACTCTGGGGCTCCAACTCTTGAAAGCCTAAGATTCCTTATAATATTCATTAAAGTTTTTTGATCACCTTTTAGATTCTCTAGAGACTTTTCAAATATTCCTAGTTTTTCTTCAAATAAAAGAATAAGATTATTAACTCCTTGCCTAGTTGGGCAACATCTATTATCTAAATATGCTCCAAATGAAGGAAATTGTTTTCTTATTGGCTTAAAAGGAATTCTCAAAGTATTTTTACATTCTCTTATTATATGATTAACTTCTCTAGGTAGTACATCATTATTTGGGTTTGGTACAATTTTCTTTTTTAAAAATGCCTCAATACTCTGTTTTTTATATTTTACTCTAAGGGGAATTGAGTAGTAGAATTTACGAAGATTTTCTATTCCATAAATATAAATATAAAAATAAGGTCTTTTTATCCTGGCCTTGGTATTTTTAGCACTTGATAATCTTTCTTTAATTTTTGAGACTATCCCATATCTCAATAATAAACCATGGATATTTTTTGCAAGTTCTTTATTTTTTGTGCAGAATTCTATTGTTGCTATATCCTTTCTTACACTGCCATCTGTATCATATAATCCTGCTAATAAATTAGAAATAACCTTATTATTACAACCAAGTAAAATATCCGGAATTTTTTTGTCTTTTGCTGTTATTGAACTTTTATGTGTTCTTATGAATAAATCTTTTATATATTTCACAAAGTTTTTATCTCTAATATAAATCCTTGTAATATTCTTTTCGTGTCTCTCTCTTGTTTCTACCTTAAAATGCTTTTCTAATATTGAATAAAAGTCATTTATGATTTCTTTATCTTTATTTACAAATTCGATTCTGTCTTTTGCAATATACCCGTCACCTATAATATATCCAATTAATCTGGCTATATCTGGATTAAATACTTCTTTTGATTTGACTTTTAATATCCTTGGACTAGCTATTAAATTTCCTTTAGTTAAATCTCTAATAACTGTGCTTTGAACTTTTCCGTCTCTAAATATCAGAACAGGGTGACATTCCGTCGCTTTTACGTCTTTTCCCGTCTTTGTTGTTATTTTATATAATTTCTCTCCCTCTCTTTTAATAAATTTAGAAATGGGTTTCTCTTCTATTTTCATAGATTTTTTATTCAAAGAAAGTATCTTTACATTCCCTTTTCCATTTACATATATCCCATCATCAAGTTTTTTTATGTTCCCTGAACTCTTAATTTGGTCTTCAACTAATTTACCAATCTCTATTTCTTTTCCATTTGATAATAAGACTCTAGTATCATAACTACATGATTTTCCACTTCCATTTGGCCCGAGGATGATATTGATTTCCGGTGTAAATGGTATGTCTGTCTTTCTAACAAAACTCTTAAATCCCTTCATCACCAGTTTTTTTATATAAACCATTGTAAAAGACACCAAGGTTTCTTTTACGAAATCTTCCTTTTTAATTATAATTAAAATAGCTCAAGAAGTTTTTAAAGATTAAGGGTTTAGAAATTAAGGAGAGTAAGTTAGAGATTTTTAAGAAATAAAATTTATTATGCTTTATATTGTCTTTTTATTCATCTAATTTTCCTTCATTTCCCCAACCATTTCTAATTTGTTTCTTTAATTCATCTGCTTCTCTTTCTCTTCTCCGATTATTTCTAGTCCCAGCTAAGATAAAACCAAGCCCCCCTAGTCCCAATGCTAAAAGCATTCCTAGACCCCCCCTATCCCTCAAATCCCTTCTTTTATTTAATATCTCATGATAGTTTCTAATCTCGCCTGTATCTTCCTTTTCATTAATGGCGTTTTGAATAGCTAAACTAGATTCTTCAAGATTTTTCTTTCGTAATATTTCTTGTACAAGGAAATCTTTTAATTCCCTCTCTAAAGTTCTTGGCATATAAGAAGGCTCATTATCGCTTAAATTTCTAAGTTCACCTTTTAAATATTTTAAAGTTTCTTTTGCATCGAGATATCTTCGCACTTCATAAGTTTCTGGGATTATTATTTTATCCGCTTTATTGTCTAAAGAAATCTTATATCCAATTGCCAATGTCCCTACTAACAAATAAGTTCCAGTAAGTCTTCTCGCTGTTCTCTTGTATCTTTTTTTTATTTTATTTTTCTGTGCTTTCTGATCATCTGTTATTCCCATTTTACTTTAACATAACCACAAATATATCCTTTATAAACCTTTCTTTTTATTACCACTAAAGAATTACACTATTATCTTCAAAACTCCAGCTTCTTCTGCTCTGCTTTTGAAGTTGCTCTTTTCCAGGTTTTCCAGGATTTTCTGAAAATCCCTGATTTCCTGTGTTTTTTAATGTTTTTCTCCAGGAATTTCTTGGTTCTGGGATCTGAAGAATAACCAGACCCGACATGGTCTCCGTATTTTTGTTTGATAACCGCCATCTCTCTTTCTCTTTCTTGTTTTGCTAAAATTGAAGCTGCTGAGACAGCAATATGATTTCTATCTGCTTTGTGCTCGCAAGACAATTCTAGGTTTGATAAATTATCAATTTTTACTTTTACAAAATCTCTCCACTTAAGCCTGCTTGGAGAAGGGCAGTCTATTACAACTTTTATTTTTCCATAGCCCTTATTTATCCTGTTGATTATTTTTGCAGCCATAATTGCTTCAACCTGGTTTAAATTAATTCCAGAATCTCCTCTGCCATCAATTTCAAGAGGGTGTATAATTTCTATTTCAAAAGCTTCTGATTTTTCCCTGATGATTTTTTCCAAGAACTCGCGCCGTTTGTGTGTTAGTTGTTTGCTGTCGCGAACTCCGAGTCTTCGGAATTCACGCTCGGTTTTCTCGTCAATCAGGCAACCAGCAAGAACCATTGGGCCTATGACAGGACCTTTACCGGCATCGTCAATACCTAGTTTTAACGCCTTCATCATAAAAAGAACAAAATCTGATTTTTAAATTTAATTGAGATTGAGAGATAGCGCGGGTGGGATTTGAACCACACGACCTCGGGGTTATGGGCCCCGCGAACACTCCAGACTGTTCTACCGCGCTAATATTTCATATGTGACTCAACTTTTAAATGTTTTGAAAAGAAAAACGCCGCAGGCAGGAATCGAACCTGCGAGTCCCGAAGGACCTGGATTAGCAATCCAGTGCAATACCATTATGCGACTGCGGCATGGTTTTTTGTGTGTTTTTGTAAATATAAGCTTTATGTTTCTATTTTAGTTTGTTTTTTTTAAACATAAACAGGTATTCGTCGAACTTCTTTAACTTTTATCCAATCCTTGGTCTTTTTAACAAAATCAGTAAACTTTTTTCTTATTTCTTTTGATTTTTTCAGTGTTACATAAACTCTATTTTTCCCGTAAAAAATATCTATTCTATCTTCTTTTTCCCCATATTTTTCATGAACATCAATCATTTCATTAAGTAGTTTTTTATTATAAACTTCTTCACCTTCATCTTCTGAAATTCCCATTATAAATTTAGCCTGCTTTTCTCCGTTTTCAATTTCAAAAACATCTACAAGTAACTTTCCTAGCCATTCTAAAAAAGAGTCATCTTTCTCAAATATATAATAAGAGATATTGTGTTCTCCCTTTATTGTTTCATTTCCTGTCGCGTAAATTTTAGGTTTCATTATCCTGAATACTATTCAAAACTTATAAGGTTTTTTATTCCTCAACCAGAGGCACAAATCTAAAGCCAGGATACTCTTTAATCTTATTTTCATTAGTGTATTTTTTAAGAAACACAATAGAACTTCTCACAGAAGAAACCATCACCCCCCCAACTTTTAACTGCTTAACCAGTTTTTGCGGAACTTCAGAAGCAGCTGCACTTACCAATATCCTATCAAAAGGTGCTTTATCTGGAACTCCTTTAGAACCGTCGCCGTGAATTACAATTATGTTTTTATTATCTTCCAAAACTTTTTTTGAGCGTTCTGCAAGTTTTTTCACGCGTTCAATCCCATAAATCTCAGAATTCTTTGAAATCTCGTTTATCAAGGCTAAAACATAACCACTACCAGAGCCAACCTCTAAGATTTTTTGTTTATTTCTTAATTCAAGTAAACTCAGCATAAATGCAATTGTGTATGGCTGAGAAATTGTCTGCCCACCACCTATTGGCAGGGGCTTGTCTTCATAAGAGTATTTTTTCAAGTCTCCTGGAACAAAATTCTCACGAGGAACTTTTTCAAAAGCAGTGAGAATTTTTTTTGAAAAACCCCGGTATTTTAAGCTTCTAATTAGCTCCTCTTTTTTCATTTTATAATAAAAGAATATTGAATTTAAATAATTAAGGAAAAACAAAATAATGTTTATTAATTATTAAGTGATAACAAGAAAAAGATTTATATATGCAGATTTTCTCTAAAAACTATAATGGACCTCGAAAGAACAACACTAAAAGAAATGGAACATCCTAGTGTAATGAGTTGGAGGCTTGCTGAGGGGTGGGCAGATATTCCTCTATTTAGTAAGAATGATCCAAGGCGTCCTGAATGGAGGGCAACATCAACATTTCCTTTATCTGATGAACGTTATGGTGTATTTTATATAAAAAATGAGGCTGACCCGAAGAGCAATCCTACAAAAACGATTAAAGATAGGCCTGCATGGGAATTAACTACTGTATATAGGGATTATGGGAGGGGTTTATATAGAAAAAAGA
The DNA here is from genome assembly GCA_964469785.1 of Candidatus Woesearchaeota archaeon. Taxonomy (GTDB): domain Archaea; phylum Nanobdellota; class Nanobdellia; order Pacearchaeales; family GW2011-AR1; genus CAYPBR01. Next base: position 9,205 of record CAYXYT010000011.1, read on the forward strand.
AAGAAGGCATATTAAATGGAAATATTGGTTCTTTAGTGGTCCCAAGACTATCAATTATCACTGCGGGAAACGTAGGGAGATCAATCTCTCATTCATTTCAAAAATACGGATTGCCCCCATTAAAAATTTTAGTTGATTCTTCAATATCATGGGAAAGATTAGAAACTTTGAAGAAACTACATGCTGATATTTATATGGTAGACTTGAGTAGAAGAGAATTAACAGATAAAGATATAAAAAGATTAACAAATAATGAAGACGGAATAGATTTAACATCATTAATGATTATAGAACCCCAAGCAATCTTCTATGATTGGCATGTCCACGAGGGATTTAATGAAAACCCCGATGAGATTTATGTTCCTTATGGTTCTGGAAGATTAATGGAAAATTATTTGACCTGGCAACAGAGAAATGCACGAAATAAAGATCCAAGACTAAAAATTCCTCGGGGTAAACTTGCTGAGATTAGTATACTTGGTGCAGAGCCAGAAAAGCGAGATAGTGTTGCAGATAAACTAACAAAAGATTACAACCCATTCACGATATTTAGAGACAGAGATATATCTACATTAAAAAGTTTCTCATGGAGTGGAGAAAATACAGGGGTATATAAAGTTCCAGAGGAAAGAATAAAACAAGCATATCACATGCTTAGACGTAAAGGTATAGAAACAGAACCTTCTGCTTCGGCAGGACTCGCTTTATATTTACAACGTTTTGACGAAGGAAAAGTGGATCAAAGGAAAAAAACCCTCATTGTAAACACTGGTAGCGGAATTTAATCTATCTTTTACTTACTAATCTCACTTGTTCTTTTATATTGAAGATAATTTTTGCTTAGGATTTCTAAAATCCTTTTCCTTTCTTCTGCATTTTTTATTCCTTTCCAATCAAGTAAAACAAAGTCAACCTCTTCCTGTGTTTTTGCTATGGCCTGCTTAATCATTTCTTCTGTTAAGGGCAAAACATATTGTGGAATAACATGTGAAATTGCAAGATTTGAGTTTAACTGAATTTTATTAAAATTCGGGCAGTAGTGTGGTCCGCCAATTCCAACAGCAACCTCGTTATAAGGGTTCTCTTTAAATTTTTGAATTATATCTGAAATTGTTTTTGCAATAATAAATCCCGCTCTTCTATTAATCCATTCGTTTTCTGTTGAACCAATTTCTATAAACATGCACGGCTTATCAATAAATGGGCCGTGATGAGTGCATTCCATTGTTACTTTATAATCTTTTAAATGATATTTTTCTGCGTTTCTGTTAAGAATTTCAAAAGCTTGTTTCATAAATAGTGCAGAAGCTTTGCAAACCCTCTCTGGCTCGCCCCCTAAATCAGCCCCCCTCCAGTTTCCCGGGACATGGACAGAAAGTGTTTTTTCTCTTTTTTCAGACTTATGTTTAGACGCAAAAATAATAAAATCATACTGATTTATCTTATCGAGATTGAGGTTTCCTGTGTGAATAATTTCCTCATCAATTAAATAGAAATCAAAACCACGTGCATCTTTTTCCATTGAAGACAAAACAGGATTTTTCCTAAACTGAGAAAGCTCTGTGGTTATGTTTATTCCTGCCTTGTCTTTCTTGCTCGCAACAATGAGGTATTTTTTGTACATGATTGAACAAGGAATAAGAATAATTTAAAGTTTTGGGGGATTGAATTTTAGTGCAACGTTCCCGAAGGGGAAAAATCAAAGTCATTGTATCTATATTTTTTCGGAAGGGTCATCAGCTTTTTGCTCTTTTTTTAACAAAGACGAAAGTTTATCTCTGTAGTCTTTAATATCTTTATCAGAAAGATTAGATGTCAATTCATCAAAATTTGAAATGAAGTTTTGTGCTTCTGTGAGCATAGATTCGACGTTATCTTCTTGGTCTATTTTCATATAGTATTGGGCATCTATTCTCTTGTCTTTGTGCTCATTAATAGCCTTAGTCTTATCTTCTCCAAGAAGTAAACCTACAGCGAGAATTGAACAAGAATGATTTTCACACTTTGCACCAATTCTCTGAAGAAAAGAGTAAAGTGCATAGTATTCTGCATAATAAATTGTCACGGTTGCCCAAAGCAAGTCTTTATCTCCAAAATCTTTTTTGGCCCTTAATAAAGAGGATTTGGCTTGTTCAAGATAAGATTTGGAAAGTCTTTCATTTGGTTCGAGTATCTTCAATCCGTCTTTTATCCTAAAACACCATCTCAGCTTATTATTTCCCATGCTCTCTCCACATTATATTTACATAAAATGAATGGTTATTTAAAATTACGTGGTTTTCTTCAATTTCTTTTATTAAATCTTCTTGTTCTTCAAGCGATTTTAAAAAAGTTTTTTCAGTTAAATTAACTTGATGGGGTTTGAAAGGCAATAGATGAAAGGGTGGTTTTAATTTTTTCTCTGAAATAACAACTACGTCTAAGTCTGAATCTTTATCTGCCGTAAATTTAGCAAAACTTCCAAAAACAATTATTGGAGCAGTCGTTTTAATAGATTTTAAGAACATCTTGAATTGAGGATATTTTTCAGTAAAAATATCTGTTTGGTAAATTTCAGCTTGTAACAGGTAGGATTTGGTTTTTATATTTTCAAGATTTAGTGAAAAATATTTGTTTTTTCCTTCAATCTTACTTCTTAGAACTTTTGCTTTCTCTAATGCCATTAAAACATTTTGACAGGTTTTAAGAGGAAGCTTTGTTAACCTACTTATCTCTCTTAGATAAAATCTCGCTTTACACTCTCCTCTAAATAGTGAGATTACTTCCAACTCCTTGTTTCTATTTTGATACATACGTATCTAATTGTATACATTAGTATTTAAAACTTTCTGTTGGAAGCGCCGGGAGCAATTAGACATAACATGTGTTATGTGACCGAAGAACAAGTTGCGAAGCAACCGCAGAGTCGCTGACAAAGGCGCCCTCAATATTCTTCACATTTGAGCTCAAAGTAATTTTTTGAGTGGCTGCATGACAGACATTTTTCTGGTGGTTCTTCTCCCTCGTAAATGTAACCACATTTTCTGCAAACCCAGTAAACTTTTTTCTCTTTTATCAATATGGTGTTTCCTTCAACTTCTTTTAAAAGTTTTTTGTATCGCTCTTCATGGTGTTTTTCTGCAACAGCAATCGCTCTTAAGCGAACAGCGATTTCTGGAAAACCTTCTTTTTCAGCAATATCTGCGAATTCCGGATACATTTTTGTGTACTCATAATTTTCTCCTACAATTGCAGCTTTTAGATTCTCTAGTGTATCGCCTAAAATTGTGGGGGCTGTTGCTTCAACTTTAATCTCATCAAGATTTTCCTTGCCTTTCTTCTTTAACTCGTTTATTAGCCTAAACAACCATTTAGCGTGTTCCCCCTCATTTTCTGCAGTAATCAGAAAAATCTCTGCAATTTGTTCAAACCCTTCTTTCTGTGCAGTTTTGGCGTAAAAAGTATAACGATTTCTCGCCTGACTTTCGCCAATAAATGCTTTTGTTAAATTTTCAATTGTGTTTTTCATGGTTTTTATCTCCATTAATTAAATTATTATGTTCTTTTTAAGCTTTATTATTTCTGGCGCCCGTGTCAACGATTTCATATAACATGTGTTATGTCTCCCGAAAAGTCTAAAAAGAATTTTAACTCAGTTTAACCATGCAAGAGATATTTAAGATATTAATCGGTGTCCTTGTTCTATTATTAGGAATCCCAATTGGCACTTTTTTAGCTAAGAAAACAAAAGAAGAGTTAAAACCAGGGCAGGTCTGGTTTAAATTAATTATAATTCTCAGTTTAATTGGGGGTGTTGTGGGTGCTTTTCTCAGGAATGATATCTTATTCTTCAGCTTTTTATTTATTGCTATTGTTACGAGCAGAAGCTTAATAAACTAAATTTTTCTCGTGTTCTTATGCTATACCTAATCGGGCTTGGTCTGGATGCTGACAGCATATCTAAATCGGGATTAGCCATTGCAAAAAAATGCAAAAAAGTATATTTGGAAAACTATACAACTAATTTTCCTTATACTGAAAATCAATTGAGAGAGGTTATCGGAAAGAAAATTCATCCTGCGGATAGAGAATTTGTCGAGAGCTTGAAAATTGTTGATGAAGCTAGAAAAATGGATGTTGCTCTTCTTGTTTACGGGAGTCCACTTACAGCTACCACACACATCTCGCTAATGCAAGAAGCAAAAAAATCAGGGATTAAGTGCAAGGTTATATATAATGCCTCAATCCTCGACGCTGTTGCAGAAACAGGATTGCAACTTTATAAATTTGGCAAGACAGCAAGCATGCCTAAATGGGATAAAGAAAAAAACTTTACTCCTGATAGTTTTATGGAAATTATTAAAGAGAATAAGAAAATAAATGCTCATAGCTTGATTTTAGTTGATATTGGACTTGAGCTTCAAGATGCTTTAAGACAACTTGAAGTTTGTGCTGAAAAACATAATGTAAAATTAGATAAGATAATTGTTTGTTCTGCTCTTGCCACAAACAAGAAAAAAATATGGTATAACAATATTAAAAATCTAAAAGAAGTCAAAGAAATCAGAAAACCATATTGTTTAATTATTCCGAGTAAATTGCATTTTGTTGAGAAAGAGGTTCTGGGGGGGCTTGAGTAGGGGTTTGAATAGGAAACTCTCCCAATGATCCATACCGCTTCTTGTATAATATCTCTTTAGCTATTTCTGAGTCTGGATTCACCCAATCTAACCCATTGGTTTCATACCAGGTCTTATAATTAAGATTTTCATATAATTCCTTAAGAAACCATCTCCTTTGTCCTTCAGACAGCTTATTAATCTTCTCATTTATGTTCATAATAAATTTTAAACCAACTCATTTTTTAAATATTTATATGCCAAATCAATTAATTTTAAAAATACTATATTCTACTAATAAGTATGAGTATAAACAGAATTAAAATTATTGGAATTATTTCTATAGCTATTATTATTTAATTTGACAAACTATTTTTGTTTGTCATGGAGTGTTTTATGTTAAATTTAAAAACAAAAAAATCTTTGGTGTTGCAAGGGAATTAAGATGTATGACTTTAAAGAAATAGAACAAGAAACTCTGAAATTCTGGGAGCAGAAAAAGATATTTGATAAGCTGCGAAAAAAGAATAAAGGAAAAAAAATCTGGAGTTTTATTGACGGTCCAATAACTGCAAATAATCCCATGGGTGTGCATCATGCATGGGGGAGAACTTACAAAGACTTATTTCACAGATTTAAAGCAATGCAGGGTTTTGATACGCGGTGGCAGAACGGATTTGATTGCCAGGGTCTTTGGGTTGAGCGAGAAGAAGAAAAAGCACTTGGGTTAAAAGATAAAGGAGATATTGAAAAATTTGGAATTTTAAAATTTGCAAAAGCATGCAGAAAAAGGGTTGAAAAATTCTCTAAAATTCAGACAGACCAGTCAATTAGGCTTGGTCAGTGGATGGACTGGGATAATAGTTACTACACGATGAGTGATGAAAACCAGCTTCATAACTGGATGCTGCTTAAAACATATTTTGATGAAGGGTGGTTGTATAAAGGCAAAGATGCTGTTCCGTGGTGTTGGAGATGTGGAACTGCAAGCTCTAAACATGATATTATAACAGCTGGTTATCTTGAAGTCACGCACGAAGCAATATTTATGCGGTTCCCAATAAAAGGAAAAAAGAATGAATACTTCTTGATTTTCACAACAACTCCCTGGACAATTCCTGCAAATGTTGCAATTGCTGTAAATAAAAAAATTAATTATGTAAAAATTGAAAATAAAGGAAAAAAATACTGGTTAGCTGAAGAAACACTAAGCGAGATAAAAGGGGATTATAGGGTTCTTGAAAAAAAGAAAGGAAAAAATCTTGAAGAAATGGCGTATCTGATGCCTTATAAAGACTTAAAATGCCATAAAAAATCCCCTCATAAAGTTGTATTATGGAATTTAGCTTCTGAAGAAGAAGGAACAGGAATTGTTCACATTGCTCCTGGTTGCGGAACAGAAGATTTTGAGCTCGGTAAAGATCTCAAACTTCCAGCAATATCCCCTCTCGACGAAGCAGGAGTATACAAAAAAGAATATGGGGAATTTAGCAATAAAAAATATTCTGATGTAAACAAGGCTGTTTTAAAAGACATGAAAGAGAGAGGGTTTATCTACAAAATAGAACCATACCCTCACAGATATCCTCACTGCTGGAGATGTGGTGAAGAACTTGTGTTCAGGTTAGTTGATGAGTGGTATATTAAATGCAGTAAGATTAGGAGCAAACTTATCAAAGAGAATAAAAAAATAAATTGGTATCCAAAATATGGAAAAACAAGACAAGAGGAGTGGTTTAAAAATATGAGTGACTGGTTGATTTCTCGAAAAAGATACTGGGGGCTTCCTCTGCCAATTTGGGAGTGTGGGTGTGGGCATGTTGAGGTTATTGGGAGCCTTGAAGAATTAAAGAAGAAAGCTGTTGACAAGAAAAAAGTTGACAAACTTTCTGAAATTCATCGTCCATGGATTGATGAGATTAAGATAAAATGTTTGAAATGTAAAAAACAGGTTTCAAGAATTCCAGATGTTGGGGATGCCTGGCTTGATGCCGGGATTGTTCCTTTCTCAACTTTAAATTATCTTTCTGATAAAAAATACTGGAAAAAATGGTATCCTGCAGATTTAATTTCTGAAAATATGCCTGGACAATATCGTGGCTGGTTTAATGCTTTAATGTGGGCCTCTATAACTCTTACTGGTAATGCTCCATTCAAAACAATGTTTGGATATGAAACACTAAAAGATGAGAAAGGGGAAGAAATGCATAAAAGTAGGGGGAATGCAATCTGGTTTGATGACGCTGTTGAAAAAATCGGTGCAGATACTATGCGACTTTTATACTGCCTACAAGATCCTACTCAAGAATTAAGATTTGGATTTAAGGTTGCAAAAGAACCAAGAAATCATGTAAATATTTTATATAATTTATCGAGATTGGTTGAAGATTCAAAGGCACAAAGAATTTCCAAGATAGAAGATAAATGGATCTTATCAAAGTTTAATTCTTTAATAAAAAAAGTCACAAAAGAATTAGAAAATCTGCGCCCGCATCTTGCAGCCCGCGCATTACAAGATTTTTGGCTAAATGACTTAAGCAGAGGTTATATCCAGCTTGTAAGAGAGAGAATTTCTCAAGATGATGAAGCTGTTAAATATCTCATGAAAGAAATTTATCTAAATTTGATTAAATTATGTGCTCCCATAATTCCATTCATAACAGAGCATATCTGGCAGGTTCTGAAAAAAAACAAACTTGTGAAAGAAGAGAGTGTTTATTTATGCAAATGGCCAAGAGCTGATGCTAAAAAAACCGACGGGAAACTTGAAGAAAGCTTTGAAGATGTGTTTTTTATAATTGAAAAAGGTCTTGCAGAGCGTGATAAAGCTAAAATCGGGTTAAAATGGCCACTAGCAAAGGCAAGACTTAATTATGATAAAAAATTAGACAGCGGACTTTTAGAGATTATTGCGAGACAACTTAATCTGAAAGAAATTGACTTAATTGTTGGAGATAAAATTTCAATTAAGCTTGACACAAAGCTTACTCCGGAGCTTGAGGCAGAGGGATATGCTCGAGAAGTTTCCAGATGGGTGCAGGCATTCAGAAGAAAATTAGGGCTTGATAAAAAAGACAAAGTTAAAACCATCATAATTACCGACGACAAATTCAAGAAAATCTTAGAAAAGCAGAGGGAATTCATAAAAGAGCGTACAAACTCTAAAGAGCTGGAAATTGTTACAACTAGTAAGGAAAGATTTAAAAATAAAGGCAACGTTAAGATAAAAGATAAAAAAGGGGAAATTGCTATTATAACTACCGATGAGTAATCTAATGGGATTACTCCCTTTCAGCATAACAATATTTAAAAATAAAACATTCCAGATAAAAATAGAAAATGATAGTAAAAGATGAGTTTTTGAGTCGATTAAGAAAAATCTTTGATTTGAATCTTTATGAGGTAAAAGTCTGGACAGCCTTGCTTTCTCGAGGAACAAGCACTGCAGGAGAGTTAAGTAGCATTTCAGATGTTCCGAGATCTAGGACGTATGATATCCTTGAAAGTCTAGAGAAAAAGGGGTTTATTATTATGAAACTTGGCAAACCTATTAAATTTGTTGCTTTAAAGCCAGAAGAGGTTGTTGAGCGTGTTAAAAAGAATTTATTAAGAGGTGCTCAAGAAAAAACAAAACGTCTTGAAAAATTAAAGGGTGAGGAGGTTCTTGAAGAGCTTAAAACTCTATTTAACAAGGGAATCAAATTTGTAGAGCCCTCTGATTTGTCTGGGAGTTTAAAAGGTAGACAAAATCTTTATAATCATTTAGACATGATGGTCAGGGAGGCTGAAAAGACAATAGTAATTGTGACCACGCCAGAGGGTTTAAATAGAAAACTTGAGGCTTTGATGCCAAGTTTAGAAAAGTGTAAAAAACGCGGTATTAAGATAAGGGTTGCGGCACCAATTGATAAAAACAATTTAAAAGTTGCAAAAGACTTCAAAAAGGTTGCAGAAGTTCGCAAGCTTGATAAAATGAAAGCGAGGTTTGTAATCATTGACTCAAACCAGTTAATGTTTATGCTGCTTGATGATGAAAAATTCCATCCAAATTATGACATTGGGGTTTGGATAAATACAGAATTCTTTGCCCAGGCCCTGGAACAGTTATTTGATCTGGCGTGGAAAGAGATGAAAGCTGTTAGATAAAATTATTTCTCTCTAATACATAAGTTTTATTATCTTGTTTGGTTGTTGAATCGAATTATGACGACTTATTAATAGCCCGCCTAAAAACCTTATATTTTTATCACCCTTTCTCACTTTAAAATCTTGGTTTTTTACAAAACCCTAACCTGCAACTCTCTTCTTCGTCCGCCATCAAACTCTGCAAAAAAGATTCCCTCCCATTTTCCTAATTGTAACTTAGAGTTTTCAATAAAGATTATTGCGGTTTTTCCAATTAAACTTGATTTTATATGGGCGTGTGCATTTCCTTCTAGATGTCTATAGCTCGCGTTAGAAGGAACTAATCTCTCAAGCGTGTCTAAAATATCTTGGGCAACTGCAGGGTCATAGTTTTCATTCACAAAAACCCCCGCAGTTGTATGCGGACATCTTAAAATCAAAACCCCGTCCTTAATTTTATTTTTAGAAATAAATTCTTCAACCTGTTTTGTTATATCTAAAAGTTCTTGTTTCTTGCTTGTTTTTATATCTATCTGCATTTCAAATTAATTCCTTCTCTTTTTAAAGTCTTTCAGTGCATTTATAATAAGTATTTCTTGGCTTGCTAATTGCTTGCCTGTTAATTTTGTTCTTTTAATTTCTATTTTTGTGTCTTGAGGCTCCCGCCCCTTCTTTCCCCCTATTTCTCTGTAATTGCTCTCAAATCTTTTATAGTTCTCAACAAACTCTTGATTTTCAAAAAATATTTTCTCAATCTCTGACCCAAGATTTTCGTAAAATCCATTTAAACTCTCCCGCCCTTCTGTTATGTCCATTAAAAAATCATACATGCGTTTATCTTCTTCAGCAAT
>CAYXYT010000012.1:0-17777 GCA_964469785.1 Candidatus Woesearchaeota archaeon
GGGTATATTTTATTTTTACTTTACTTATTTTTCCCTTCCCAATAAATTTTTTTATGTATTCCCTAATTTTAAATTCGTCTTTTTTGAATTTAACCACATTTCTTTCTTCCATTTTATTTTTTCTTTTTCTCCTTAGCTTTTATTTTTATATGAGTCCTTTTTCTTCTAATTCTCCCAAATCTTCCATAGGGTCGTGATCCAGTATTTGCACTGGCTTCTGTAATTACTGGTTCATTAAGTTCATTCATATCTGCGTTGGATGCCAGGCTTTTTAATAAGACTAAGAAGTGTTGTGCAGCTTTTTTTGGAAACCTCCCAGACATTATCTTTCCTTTTCTATGCGGGATTTCTCCTATCATTGGAATAGCTTTTTTTAATGCCAAAACTTTTTCAAGCTCATTTATCGCATCTGCAATTTTTTTCTTTTTAATAAATTTACAAATTGCACTAGATTGTTTAGTAGAAATTGGAAGATTATGGGCACTTACGCTGGCTTGAGTTTTTCTGATTTTTGGTTTAGGTCTTGTTTCTTTTTTAACTTCTTTTTTCTTTTCTTCCTTTTTTGCAGTTCCAACTGGCTTTTTTTCTTCTTTAACTTTCCTTTCCTTCCCTATTTCTTCAGGTTTTTTTGGTTTTTCTTTTTCTTCAGCCATTTTACTTCTTGTTTTTTCTTGGTTTTTGAAAATTTATTCTTTATCTCGTCCTGGTTTACTCTAAATTTTTCTAAAAAATTTACTTTTTAGCTTTGAATTTTGTTCCTTTTGTTGCTCCAACACCCACGGTTCCGTGAGTTACTCTTTTTCTCGTCGGAGCAAATTCTCCAAATTTGTGTCCTAACATTTTTTCCATAATTTCGGTGCGAACAAAATTATTTCCATCGTGAATGTAAATCGTCATGCCAACCATTTCTGGAACAACAACAAGGTCTCTTTGGTGGGTTCTAATTTTCTTATTCTTCTTTGCTCTTTCTTTTGCTTTATTTACAAAATCTTCTATTCTTTGGAATTGTCTTAAAACACTTCTTCTCTTCCTCGATTTTAAATATTTTGCAAATTCTCTAACATCTAATTTTTTTAACTCTTCTAGTGTTTTCCCGCGATACGTGAATTCTTTTTTTCTTATTTCCATTTTATTTTTTCTTACCTGTTTTTCTTGGTCTTATCAAGCCAACCTTTTTTCCAGGGGGAGCATTTCTCTTAGCAATTTTGCTCTTTGGATTTTTGCCACGACCAGACCCGAAAGGATGGTCTATCACATTTACCTTTACTGCAGATGTTCTGGGCCACAATTTGCTCTTTGCTTTTTTCATATGATACTTTTTTCCTGCTTTAATAATGGGCTTATCTAATCTTCCAGAGCCCGCAATCCTGCCGATAATTGCTCTGCAATTTTGATTGAATTTTCTTTCTTTTTTAGAAGGCATTAAGACAAAAACATGCTTACTCACAATCCGGTTTATTATTGCTGAATTTCCCGCACTTTTTATGAACACTCCGCCATCGCCTGGTTTTGATTCAATATTATAGATTTGTGTTTTTATAGGGATATCTTTAAGCTTTAAAATATTTCCTTGCTTAACCTCTTTGGCAAAACTTATTTCCTGCCCCTCAACCATTCCTTTAAATGCAGGCACATAAAAACTTCCCTTGGAATATTTTATTTTTGCTAATGGAGCACTATGCCCTGCTGAATCCAACAATTTAACAACATTCCCTTTTCCCTCTATTTTTGCGGGATATTTTAATTTATATTTAAACGCTTTTCGTCTAACCCGATAAACACTTCCTCCGCGCCCCCTGGCTTGTTGAATTATTCTTTTTCCCATTATATTATTCCTAATTTCGTAGCTACATCAATAGCTGGAAAATCTTTTTTTAATTTGATATAAGCATATTTTTTATTTTTCTTAATTAGAGTTCTGATTTTTTCAATCTTTACATCAAATAAATCTTCAATTTCTTTTTTTATTTCTTGTTTTGTTTTATTTTTATCTGCCTGAAACGTCAAAACATTTTCCGCCTCAATTAACATAACAGCTTTTTCAGTAACGACCGGTTTCATTTTTTAAGTTCCTCTGGAATAGGATATTTTTTATATTCAGGAAAAAGATTTTGTCCATACATTAATCTTGAAAAACACTCTCCTGTAAGTTTACAATCTTCTAACGCATTATGTTCTTTTCTATCATCTCTCATCCCGCATAATTTTAGTATATTGCTTAATCCCATATCACTATGAATACCTTTAACTGAAAATTCTCCTTTATTTTCGAGATCATCGCTATTAACCAAAAATTCCTTGTTTAACGCATAATATTTTACTTGAGCAATTGAATGCAGATCAAAATTTCTGTAATGGACCGGCATTATCAAACTATATTTTTTTGATTTAATGTGAATAAAAACAAAATCCAGTGATGGATTTTGGCATAAGAAATTTTTCATTGGTTTTGTTTCAATCCATGTAAAAAAATTAAGTAATAATTGTTTTTCTGATTGTTTTTTCTTGTCTCTTAATTCTTCTCTTGTTTTTCCACTCTTCTTCAAAATTCTATCTTCAATAAGATCATTCTCACTGATTCTTGCTTCTTCTAAAAAATACTCGTTTGGATTATTTAGGTCTACAGCTCCGATCTGCCAGATTCCACATCTAACCCGGTCTGCCCCGCTTGTTTCAATATCTAATACTATTGGTTTTAAGTTCATTTTAATCTCCCCCCCAAATCTTTAATTGCTTGTTCAGTATAAACTGTTAATCTTCCAACACCGCCTTCTGCTAAATTCAGGATATTTAGATTGCTTGCACTGGCAATTTCAAAAGCATTTGTTTTCAATTTTTCGCTTTTTCCTGTAACTAATAATAACCCCTGGTTTTTCTTGTATTTTCTTCCACGGAATTTTCCTTTTCCAGCCCTTACTTTTTTCTTTTTCAAAGCCAGACGAAATAAGTCTTTCCCGAGAACTTTTTTCAAACTTGAAACTAATTGTTTTGTTTTCAAATTGAGGAATTTTGCTTCAATAACCAAAGGAAGATTACCAATCTTTTCACCTTTTAGACTAGAATACCTCTTACTAATTTCTTTTTCATCTGCTGTTGCACTTATTACAGACCTCATTGCGAGTTGCATTTCTTTTTTGTTTATTTTTTTTGTATTTATCATGGAAAGAATTTTTGGCGGATGGACTCTTCTACCTCCTCTTGTGCTTGCAACTTCAGCACCAACCCAGTTGAACTGCGAACCCCTTCTGGACAGAACTTTTCTCGGGATTCTTGATGCGCCACGACCATAACCACTTTTCCAGACATGCCTCCGATGTCTTATCTTCCCGCTTGCAGAGTGCTGTTTTCCTGCCACAGGAGAGGGAGCATACGGCTGTTTTGTTTTTTTAGATTCCAGAACTTTGGCAATTATATCTTTTCTAATCTCCTGAGAAAAACAAGTAGGCAAATCAAGTGTTCTCAAGTTTTTTCCATTTATATCTAAAACATTTGCTTTCATTTTCATACCAATTCAATTAGTTCATAATCTTTTTTTAATTGTTTTTTAGTTTGTCTTAAAGGAGCTGTGATTAACAATTGTCTTTTTGATGGCCCTTGTACAGAACCGGTCACAACAACATAATCTGTTTTAATATCTCCAAAATTCTTTATATTTTTGAGCTTACCTTCTGATTTTCTTAAATCAATTATTTTATTATTGTAAATCACCCGAGTAAACATTCCGAGCTGGCCTGCCTGAGGAGCCCTAAAAGTAACTCTTGCAGGATGCCATGGACCTAAACTGCCCGGCCTTCTCTGCCCTTTTTCAGATTTTTTTTGTTTAAGCTTAATTCCAAATCTTTTTACAGGCCCAACAAGACCCTTTCCCTTTGTCAGCCCGCGCAGGTCAACAAGCCCGCCTTTCTCAAAAACATCTAATACAGAAATCTCTTTCCCTAAATTTTCTTTAATAAAGTTAAATTTATCTTCAACACTTCCCGCCAAACCAATTTCACTTAGATCAGGAGTTTTCTTTATGTTTGTTTTTTTAACCTGAGAATAAATTATAATTCTAACATCATCACAATCATCTAATTTTATGTTATTAATTTTGCCCGCCTCTTTTTTTGGAAGTTTTAATTTTTTCTTTAACTCCTTATCTAGATTTTTGTTCAAAATCTCTTTTTTAATCTTATTATTTTTATAAAATCTAACAGAGAAAATCTTCATTGGAGGGCATTCAAGGATTGTAATGGGCACAACTATTTTTTTGCCGTGAGTCATAGAACTTGGAGTGTTATCTTTAACATATGCAGAAGCCATTCCAACCTTGTAACAAATAAATCCCTTAAGATTTTTTCCAGAACTAATAGCATTCCAGTTTACACTAGGCAAAAGTTTAGAAGCCCTTTTTCTTGGCCAAAACTGCAAACTCCCTTTTCTCGGCGATTTTCTTGTAGGCATTTCTTATGTTTTTTGCGGATAGCATTTTAATGTAATCCCTGGAATTATCTTTGATAAACTAGGAAGAAAAAGAGAGTTTTTAAAGGTTTTCACGCTTCAAACCCTGCTTCAGAATTAACACTTCTGCCGTCGATTATAGCTTTTCTCAGAATTTTTCCTTTACGTTTCGCCACCTCCCTAATCCTAGAATAATCTGTTTCACCTTCTGGGAGAACTAATTCATTAATTATAAAATCATGACTTATTTCAGCGTGTTTAAAATCTGGTTTTTCAAAGACAAAACTCTGCCCAAGCTGAGAGTCTCTTGTTATAATCTTGCAAAAGTTAGGTTTTGGTTTTTCTCCAGCTTTTGCTTTTGGTTTTCCGGTTTTTGGAGCTTTTGGTTTTATTTTTAATTTAGAATCAGAAGAATCAAAGCTTAAACCAAAAAACGCTTTCGGAAATTTATCTAAGAGATTCAGAATTTCATTTCCAGACATTTCTTCCTCAATTATATACCTTTTAACACCCTGAAATTGTTTTTTATCTTTGAAGATTATATCTAAATCTCCTGTCGTAACAATAGCTCCTTTAATAAGGGTTTTTTCATCTCCTAGTTTTTCTGCAACAGTTCTTACAAGCCCATTTGCAAACTCAGGAGTTGTCCAGATTGTATATTTACTTCCCGTGCGTCTTGCTTTAATTAAAGCCCGGTCTCTAAATTCACCCTTTCCAAATTTTTGGAATAGCAGGTGTGTGAAGCCATCAACCTCTTTATCAAACACTTTTTTTATAAAGTTCATGTTTTATATTCTCAAATTTTAGTTATAAACTTTTTGGGTCCATATATGATATAAAGGAAGTTCTATCTTTTAATATAAATGAGCAGTGTAAGAAAGACCCGCTCTTTTGCACTAAAAAGGACATTTCAAGATTCGGATAAATTTCCATTAATCTTTTTTATAAAGGTTTACAAAGCTTTATAAATTTTAACTGCTTGCTTGTCGTATGGAGAATCAAGACTTCAAAAAAATTACAACAATAGTAATCTTAGCTCTTTTACTAGTTTTATCTTTTTTACTATTAAGGCCAATTTTGTTATCTATAATAGTTGGAATCATTCTAGCATTTATTTTTAGCCCAGTATATAACTGGTTTTATAAGCATACAAAATGGAGAAATGCTTCTGCAGCCCTGATTTGTATCTTACTACTGGTTTTAATAATTTTGCCAATCTGGTTTTTAACCCCAATATTAATTGACCAATCTTTAAAAATTTATTTTGCAGCTCAACAGGCAGATTTTGTGACCCCACTAAAAAGCATTTTCCCTGATTTATTTGCTTCAGAAGAGTTTTCAGCAGAGGTTGGTTCTATAACCCATTCTTTTGTGACCAAAATCGCTAATTCGTTAGTTAATTCCCTGGCAAAGATGATTCTGAATTTTCCCATAATCTTTTTACAACTATTAGTTGTATTTTTCACATTTTTCTTTGTGCTTCGTGATAAAGAGAAGTTGATTGAATATATTCAGAGTTTGTTGCCTTTTTCAGCAAGCATCCAGAAAAAATTGTTTGAATCCTCAAGGGCAATAACTATTTCTGTTATTTATGGTCAGATTATAATTGGAATTATTCAGGGCATTATCACGGGTTTAGGATTTTTTATTTTCAGGGTTCCTAACGCCCTGCTCCTTAGTTCACTTGCAATTCTTGCAGGGGTTTTTCCAATTATTGGAACAGGAATTATTTGGGTTCCGCTTGTAATTTACCTTCTTATTAAAGGGAGTACTTTTTCAGCACTAGGTGTTGCTCTATTTGGAGTAATAGCCTCAACAATGGACAATTTCCTAAGGCCGCTAATTGTTTCGAAAAGAACAAAATTAAATTCTTCCATAATTCTTATTGGAATGATTGGAGGATTATTCTTCTTCGGAGTCCTTGGTCTTATTCTTGGGCCATTAATATTGGCATATCTACTTATATTATTAGAAATTTATAGGAAAAAGCCGGTACCAAAAGTTCTTTACAAGCCAAATAAATAAAAAGGGTTGGTTCATTCTTTTTTAATAAAAGAGGAAAATGGAATTAAAAGTTAAATTTTTGAAGTGGTCTGCAGGAATTCCCGGGTCTATGGTGCATCTGGAAACAGCAAAGAAAATAGGGGTTCATACTACTGGAAGAGTTTCAATCAAGACACTTTCAAAATACCCAAAAGAATTTTCAACAGTTATGGATACTATAGAGGGCGTCGTCAAGGAGGATGAGATACTTGTTTCTTTAGAGACAAAAAAAAGGTTGGGGCTAAAGCAGGGACAACGCGTTGATGTTAATATTGCACCTTCACCAAAAAGCATTATCTACATAAAGAAAAAATTAAACAAGAGAAGATTATCCGGAAAGCAAATAGATTCTATAATAAAAGATGTTATAGACAATAATCTTTCAGAGCTGGAAGTTGCTCTTTTTGTGTCTGCAATGTATAAACAAGGAATGAGCCAGAGAGAGACGATTGACTTGATAAAAGCAATTTTAAAATCAGGAAACACACTTAAATTTAGACAAAAGGGTCTAGTGGATAAGCATTCTATAGGGGGGGTACCTGGTAATAGGACAACCCCGATTGTTGTTTCTATTTGCGCTTCTGCTGGCTTAAAAGTGCCTAAAACATCTTCAAGAGCAATAACAAGTGCAGCAGGAACAGCAGATGTTATTGAAACATTTGCAAAAATAGAGTTTAAGCCTAAAGAACTACAAAAGATTTTGACAAAAGCAGGAGCATTTATGGTATGGGGGGGAGCTCTCTCTCTTGTCCCTGCAGACTCAAAGATAATCAAAGTTGAAAAGACACTTAAAATAGACCCGGAAGCTCAACTATTAGCATCTATAATGGCAAAAAAACTTGCGGTTGGAAGCAAGTACATAATAATTGACATTCCTTATGGTGCAACAGCAAAAGTAAACAAAAAGCACGCTTTAAAATTAAAGAAGAAGTTTGAGAGGCTTGGAAAACATTTTAGAAAAAAACTAAAAGTTGTTTTAACAGACGGAAGCCAGCCAGTAGGATGCGGCATAGGTCCTGTCTTAGAGCTCATAGATGTCATAAAAATTTTAGATCCAAAGAAAAAAGGACCGGAAGATTTAGAGGAAAAATCAATTTTCCTTGCAGCACAGCTGTTAGAGATGACGCGAAAGGCAAAAAAAGGAGAAGGAACAAAAATGGCAGAAGAGATTCTTTATTCTGGAAAAGCATTCAAAAGATTTAAAAAAATAATCAAAGCTCAAAAAGGAAAAATAATTGAATTAAGATTATCAAAACACAAAAAAGATATTTTGGCAAAAAAGAGCGGGAAAATTATAGAGCTTCATAATAAAAAAATAAATCTTTTAGCAAGAGCCACAGGATGTCCTGTAGACAAATATTCTGGAGTTTATCTTCATATCAAAGTGGGGGACCGGGTGAAAAAAGGAGAGCCAATAATTACTCTTTATGCACAATCCCTCCCCAGATTGAGGGAGGGTGTTAGGTTTTATGAAAAAATAAAACCCGTAAAGATAAAATAACCACAATTATATTTTTAAAGTTCTTATGCTTTCCAAAAGCATGGTAGAAGATGCGTATAAAAGAAAAATTATAGAGTATTATAAGAAAAATATTGCAAAAGGTTATACTTCTGAAGCACTTAAATGGGCATTAATTAACCAGGGATATTCAAAAATTATTATAGAGAAGGCATTTAACGAAGCAGATAAAGAGCTTGCAAAAAAGGCGCCAATACTTAAAGAAAAACCAGAAATAAAACACGAGATTATTGATGAGCACAATCATCCAATTATAATAAAAAAACCCTGGTGGAAGCGAATATTTGGTTAAGTGACTATCTTTCTCAATAAATAACAGCTTACTCAAATGTGGGGGGATTTTAGGGGTTTAAGATGTTAAGTTAGTCTTCTTTCTAGTAAAGATATAGTAACCTTTAAAACTCCTTGATGAATTCTTAAATTAAGCCGCCATGCGCAGAATGGTAATGCACCTGGTTTGAGCCCAGGGTCCTTTCGGACGTCCAGGTTCGATTCCTGGTGGCGGCGTTTTTTTTATTTTAAGAACCAGTTAAAGATATTTTGAGAATTTGAAAAGTCTGGTATATTCTTTATGGCTCATCCAATTAAGGACAACACTTATTATTTCTATCTTGTTTGGAGTTATTATAGTATATAGAAGTCGCCAGCCAGAAGGCAAGTCATATATCCAGAGATTATCAATTCCATATTTCTTTATGTAAATCCTCGGAATTAATTTTTTTAGGACAGCTCTGCCGTAAAAAGCATTTTCTTTTATATCTTCTTTTGCTTTAGAAAGTTGCCTTGCTAAATCTTTATCTGTCTTGCTAACACTTTCCCAAGCCCTTTTGATTTTCTCATCTGCAAAAATTATTTTTGTGCTGGGTTTTACTATTCCCATTCTAAGCCCTTCTTAACAAGAAATTTTTTTGCTATCTCTGGATTCCATATATAAACAATCTTACCTTCTCTGTCTATTGCTATTTTGTTAATCTCAAGTAGATATGCTAGTATGAGCTTATAAGTCTGATACATCATTTTTCTGGGTAGTCTTTTCCACAATTGATAAATTTTGAATTCTGCCGAGTGTTTTTTTATAAATTTCTCAACCATTAGGACGGTATCTAGTCGGGGTTGCCTTAGTATTTCACTTTGCTTTGCCATTTTTCCTACTTCCTTATCTTATATCAGTTGATATAAGTTTATAAACCTTTCTTTTTCCGAGAAATTTTTCCCATCTCTATTCCACGCCCGGTGTTGGGATTTGCGAGAAATAATTATTTTATAACATTCCACTTCTTACTCCACTTTTCAATTGGCTTAAATGCTGTTATAAATTCTTTCCCCCGTTTTGTTAAAGAATATTCTACCTTAACAGGAATTTTATTAGAATATACTTTTTTCTTAATTATATTCTCTTTAACAAGTTCTTTTAGTCTTGCTGAGAGGATCTTTGGAGTAAGACCCCAATTTATTGCTTTAAGAAATTGATTGAAGAACTTTGGACCTTCTGTAAGTTCTCTTATAATATAAAGACTCCACTTTTTGCTAATAATATCTATTGTATACCCTATAGGACAAAATATATCTGCAGGTCTTCCGCTTTTATCTTCTTCTATGTGGGTAGCCATAGTAACTTTACATTTGGATACTATCTATTTTATAAGTACTATCTTTTTTATACTTATCGGAATAAAATGAAAATAAAAAAAATTGAAGCAACCGCAATTTTTGTTAAAGATATTAAGAAATCAAGTGAGTTTTATGTCAAGAAATTAAGATTAAAAAAGACAGAAGAAGAGGAAGATTTTGTTAATTTAAAAATTGGAAAGAACAATATTGCTTTGCTTGGACCAAAAATAGTAAAACAACTAATTGGGAAAAATATAACAAATCCGAGACATAGTTATTTGATAACAGCAGAAGTTGAAAACTTAAATCGTACTTATAAAGAATTGAAAGGGAAAGGAATTAAATTCATTAAAAAACCAAAACTGCAATCTTGGGGGCAATACACAGCATATTTTACAGACCCCGACGGACATATTTGGGAGATTTTTACATGGAAGAAATCAAATTAACAGAAAAATTCAAAAAAATAATAGATCCAAAACCCCCTTATAATTTTGATTACAGCGTGCATAATCCTTCACATTATCCCACACCATTAGTAAAATATGAGAAAGGAAAATTATGGTTTTCTTTCAGATTTAAAAATAAATTACTTGGGATTAAGTTCATTAACCAAGGCACAGTAAGTAAGCCAAAAATCAAGCTAGAGATCTATTACAAAAATAAGTTGAGTAACACATATAAAAAGGAGCTTTTGGAAGAACTAGGTTATCGGTTCCAGTTTGAAAAAGATTATTATAAGTTTTATAAGAGGTTTGAAAAAGATGCATTAGTTGGAAAAGTTCTTAGGAAGTTCAAAGGCATGCATAGTTTTTGTATAGAAGGACTTTATGAATATTTGATAATTGCTATCTTACTTCAAAACGCTACTATAAAGCGGACAGTACAGATGACTAGTGCTATGTTAGAGAATTATGGGGATGCAATAGAGTTTGATGGAATTAAGTTATATTCAATCTGGAGGCCAGAACGATTACTCAAAGTGTCAGAATCTGAATTAAGAGATCTTAAAGTAGGTTATAGGGCTAAGAGTTTCCTTAGAGCTACAGAAGACTATATGAAAGTAAATGAATTCGCTATGCGTAAGCTAAATAATTCAGAATTGAGAAAAGAACTGCTTAAAATTTACGGAATAGGTCCAGCATCAGTCGACTACATCATGTCTGGCGTATATCACAGAAGTATTCTAACTACAATTCCACCTTGGGAGGCCAAGATATATTCTAAGTTGCTTGGGTTGAAAACAATAGACCCCAAGAAGATCATGGCTTTCTTGGATAAGCACTACGGCGAGTATAAAGCCAGTGTGATTGGACATTTGTTTATGGATATTTCATGGAAGCATAAGTATAAGCGAGTTGATTGGATGGAGAAATTACTGCCTTACTAGGTTCTAGCAACTTTTAAAAAACTTAAACCCAGGCGTTCTCATTTCTACCGCATTTATGCCGGCGGCGTTTTTTTTGAGACAAATTATATAAATTAAGTTCTATTTCCTTAGAAATGGATGTAATCTTTGAAACAACTGACAGGACAGGAAGAAAAATTAGGTTGCCGAAGAAACAATGGAAACATATAAGGCAAGATCACCCAGAAGTTGAAAACGAGGAGGTAATAAAAGAGACACTAGAAAAGCCAACAAAGACGACACAGCCTTATGAGGGAACTAAGTATTATTATTATAGATATTATAAGCAGAGAAAAGGCCCGGATAAGTATCTAATGGTCATCGTTAATTATTTAAATGGAGAAGGGTTTGTGATTACAGCATTTTATGTATCTCATATAAAATGAAAAACAAAACAAGGCTTTATTATGATGAAGAGGGAGATTTCTTAGAGATTTCTGTGGGCAATCCAACAGAATGTTATGCCGAAGAAATTGAACCAGGAGTTTTTACAAGGGTGGATAAAAAAACAGGGGAAGCAAAAAGCATAGGTATACTTGATTTTAGAAAACGAACACATTTGAAAGACATAGAATTCTCCCTTCCCATTGGATTTGATCTTTCTCAGATAAAGAAGAAAGTAGTAAGCAGTTAACTGTAACACTTTATATACAATCTCGGTGCCAGCGTTTTTATCACAATAATTCTTAAAAACTGAAGGAAATTCTAAGAAAGAAGATAATATGGAAAACATATATCAAATATCTGAGCTTTGGGATGGGGTATATAAAAGATTCCATACTTCTAATCCTCCTCGGAAATCTGTTTGGAATGAAGAGCCAACACCTTTTTTTGTTAGATTAATTGACTTTCTGAGAGAATCGTCAGTTCAGAATGTTATGGATGCAGGTTGTGGGGATGGAAGAAATTCAGAACCATATACTAAGGCTGGTTTTAATCTTACAGGAGTTGATGCTTCAGAGGTTGCTATAGATATATGTCAAAGATCTTTCTGTGAGAGAAAAAATGCAAGATTTATGAAAGCAGATATCAGAAGGTTGCCCTTTAGTACTAGTTTATTTGATATGGTTATGTGTGATCATGTGCTAGTCCATGTAAGAGAAGCACAAAAAACTTTAAATGAATTTCATAGAGTTTTAAAAGAGCAAGGATATGCTCTTATAGAATTTACTTCTCATTATGATTCTACTTATGGTCAAGGAGAAAAAATTTCAGAAAACGAATTTCTTCAAGGAGGGGTTTATTTAAGATTCGATACTCTTCCAGACATATATAAGATGATGGATAAGTTTGAGATTTTATGTTTCACAGCAGAAGGATCTACAGATCCCCCACATGGTCTAGGATATATAAGAGAGGATAGACACAGCCATCATTCGTATTTTGTCTTAGCAAGGAAGCCTTAGCAATCTTTAAAATATAATTCTGTCTAGAAAAAGCCCGGCTTGCCTATATTTAATAAAAATTATCCAAATAAAGAAGACAAGCCTTCTGCTGCAGCTTCTTTCTTCTCTTCCTTAGGTTTTTCTGGCTTTTTCTCTTCCTTGGGCGCTTCTCCGCCAGCAGCAGGAGCTGTCTGGGCCAGACTAGCACTTTCCAGCTCTTTATCAATGTCAACACCTTTTAAACTGGCAACAAGTGATTTGATTTTTGATTCATCAACTTCTGCACCAATTGCCGCAACAACTTTTTTGATATTTTCTTCATTCACTTCTTTTCCGAGCTTGTGCAACAATAAAGCCGCGTGTATAAGTTCCATTTATTTTTCCTCCTGATTTTTATTTTGTTGAGTTTGATTATTTGCTAGTGTTTTATCTCCTGAATCTTTTGAAGCATCTTGTTCAACCAGCTTAGTTTCATCTTTAGCACCACTCTGATTTTCAGTATTATCACTTACCTGTTTATCATCTCTTTTAACTTCTTCTTTTTCCTCTTCCTTAGCTTTTAACTCACCGCTCTCTTTAATACTTTGCGAAACTTCACCACCCTTGTCCTCCTTATCAACCTCTTTTTTATCTTCTTTACTATCCTCTTTCTTTTCCTTTTTCTCATCATCTGGTTTCTCTTGTTCAGCTTTCTTTTCCTCTTCTCTCTTTTCTTCTATTTTCTCTTTACCAACTAAATTTTCCAAAACTTTTTTATGAAGTCCTGCTTTTCTTATCATAAACTTAATTGTATCTTTAGTGATGTATTTAATCTCAATAGCAAATGCCAGGCCTTTAGACCAAGCAGTTTTTAATTCTTCAAGTGTCGCCTCCTTATCTATCTTTATCTCAAGATATAACTTTCCTTCTGGAGTATCAAAAGCTGAAAGCGGGATAAAACCCAGTTTAAATGGTTTCATATCAAGTTTATTCATAACACTTGCCGCATTTGCAGAAATTTTTTCACCTTTTTTTACAATAACTTTTGGCTCTTTAATATTAATTTTTCCTTTTTCTATCTGAACTTGTATTCCGAGAGAGCCAAGTTCACTTATTGCCGGACCAGGCATTAAATCAGTAGGTCCTGCTTCAATTTCAATATCTTCAGGCGCTTCTTGACCCATCCTTGCTTTTGCAGGACTTTTACTTTCTAATAACTCAGAAGCAAGCTCAAAAGAGTCCAGGTCTGAAAATAAAATTGCAACACTGCTCTGAATCTGCTCTTTAAGTTTTTTAATCTGCTGGTTTTCTGAAGAATCCAAAGCCCGAGTAATCAGATTTTTTTTAAGCACCTTAACAATTGCTTTTCCACGAAGTTTTTTTACAATCTCTTGAAACTGCGATGCTGGAATATTTTTTATAGACGCAACTAAGAGTGTTTTTTTGTTTTTTATTAAATCACTTAATTCTCTAACTATTTTTAACTTAGTTTCTGGAACTTTATTTTTCGTTGTCATTTTAACTTTATTTTTAGGGGTTTAGTCATGGTGAATTTTATTTCTATATTTTTTATGTTTTCTTTTTGTTTTGGCATTGCGTTTACAACGCTATTATATATAGCAAGAATATTTTCAATAAGTTCAGAATCTTTCATGCTCTGCTTTCCAACAGGAAGCTTAATGCTGGATTCCTTTACTCTTATCTTTAATGTGTTGTTTATTTTATTCTTTAGCTGGGTTATTTCTTTATCATTTGTAACAGAAAGAATTCCGAGTTGAGGAGAAGGCATTTTTCCAGCAGGACCTAGCACCCGGCCAAAACTTGTAGCTACCTTAGGCATTAGATTTGCCTGAGCAATAAAGAAGCCATATTTTTTAACTAATTTTTTCAGTGCTTTCTTATCAGAGTATTTTGCAAACTCACTAGGAGTTATTGTATCGACGGCATTATCCTTTGTTTCTAAAAAAGCAGCTATTTTCTTTTCTTTAATTTTGTGAGGCACATTTATGAAAAGATTTATTGAATGTTTTTTAACATCAAATTTTTGTAGATTTATGATTAAGTCTAGTGTCTGGTCAAATTTTCTCTGTTTTCCTTTTCTAAGCTCAGATAAAGCTTTTTCTAAATCTTTTTTAGGTTCCATTTTTTTTGTCTAATCTTCTCTGGTTTGATCTAATCGATTTTTGTCTAATCTTTTTCTAAAAGATTAACCTTCTACATTATGCGCCGGCACCATAGAAGATATGTGTCGCCGATGTAGTTTAACGGTATTTTCCCAAGAAGAAATATGTTTATAAAGATTTCTTTAAATGGAGCAGAGCCGAAATATTTAAATATCTATAGTAACTATATAATATACTATGGATACAACAATACAGGTTAGCAAACAATTGGTAGATAAACTTAAAGCAATGAAAATACACACAAAAGAAAGTTATGAAAATCTTATATGGGATTTGATAGAAGATAGGATGGAATTTTCCGATGAGACAAAGAAGAATATTGCACAATCTGAAAGAGATTTTAAAGAGGGGAAATTCAAAACTCTAGAGCAAGTAAAAAAAGAGCTGGGGTTTTAGATGTATGAGGTTATAATTCTACCCAAGGCTGAGAGACAGCTATCTAAATTAAACAGACCATTACAAGAAAGGATTCTTAACACCTTTGAAAGAATTAAATTTCGCCCATTTCACTTTGTCAAACGAAAACAAGGAACCCCACATTATATTTTAAGAATTGGAGAATACAGAGCAATATTAAATATCAAAAGAAATAAACTTCTGGTTCTCGTTATTGAAGTTGGGCATAGGAAAAAGATTTACAAGTAAAATTTCCAATACAGCAATCCTTATAAATAATCTTTTTCAAAAAAGATTAGACAAAAATTGACTAAAATGGAATTAATTGCTTTGCTTTCAACAGGAAAAGGAACCTGGGGCCAGGTTGCGGGTTTGTTAAGATACGGAGAATGGGATAAAGTTATTATTCTTGGAGATGATTTTGCAAAAAAGTTTAGTTCTGATAAAAAATTTGAGTTTATTAGGGTTGATTTAAACAAAAAACTAAAAGATCTCTGTGATGAATTTTCAAAAAAACTAAAAGGAAAAATTAATGGCACAGAAGTTGCACTTAGTATTGCTTCTGGCGACGGGAAAGAGCATATGGCTCTTATTTCTGCCCTGATTAATCTGCCGGTTGGAATTAGGTTTGCAGCTCTCACAAAAGACGGGGTTATTGACCTTTAACCTTTTTGAACTCAACAAAAAATTCATTAGAAGAAAGAGGCATTATTTCTGCCTTTATTCCTCTCTCTTTTATCATTTGTGCAGGAAACCTTACAAAAACATTTGAACCATCAAAATTACCAGCTCTTTCATACACAAAACCCTTCTTTGCTATTATTTTACTTATAGAAAGAGCCCTATCTAAATTTTTAGACTGCTCCCCACTTAAATATTCTCTTCCACATTTCTTGCATTTAAATACATCTAAATGAATTGATAATGAAGTATCTGGTATATCTATGTTAAGAGAAACTTTATCCATTTTTTTATTACATCTATCACAATGTAATCTCTGCGCCCCAAATGCTTCCTTATCTATTTTTACCTTAATTTCCTGCTCAAAATCTTCTGGGCTTAACTCATGTGCCATTTTATTTCGTTTTTCTTTTATATAATTTAATTTGCCATCTTGATGAAGGGTAGGCTGTTATTATCTCAGCCTCTTTATGTTTTTTGTTATACTCAAAGATAATTGTTAGATATCTATTCCACTTTCCTAAAGCCACATATCTCCCCAACCGCGTCTTTGAAAAGTAAGGTTTGTTTTTTAATAAAGTATTTTGCATCTCTTCCATTGTTATTCTGTGCTTATCATAGATCTTTATTTTTGTTTTTAGTGATATTTTTACTGCTTTAATAATCATCATTATACCATACGGAAAAGAATACGGGATATTTAAGCTTTTTGTTTTTAGGATTTAATTGGCATAAGATTATCTATTTTCTTAAAAAACCCCAATAAACCAGAACACCATTAATAATAAGACCAAAAACAATATAAGCTTTGTTACAAATGCGAAGGCTTTTTTTGCTTTTCTCTCGCTTTTTGTCAATACCAATGCTGTTAAAAAGAAAAATCTTCCACCATCAAAGATTCCCACAGGCAGCATATTAATTAGTGCAACACTTATGCTGATTAAGACAACCCACCAAATTAAGTTGTAAACAAAGATACTTAATCCATTAATTTTAGGCGCATAATAAACATGTGGTTTTTTGAAAGAAGTTAACAAAGAATAAATTTTTCCCGTTATTCCTGAATCAGCTCTTTCGAAAAAGGCAATTCCAAGCCAAGCCCTCTTTGGTTCATACGGGTTTTCTTCAAGAACAATATCTCTGTTATAATTTCCCCCATCTTCCTCTGGAACATTAAGAGTTACAATATCTCCTGGAGAGTATTTTGATAGTTCTTGTGTCAAAACCTCTTTAGTTTTTGTCTCAACCCCATTTATTTTAAGTATTACGCTTTCTAATTTAGCATTTATTGCAGGAGCATCTGGATATAACTTCACGTATTGATTAGTATTCATAAAGAATCCAACTCCCGCATATCCCTTTCCTTCTGCTACAGCCTGATTTTGACCAGTTGTATTTACTAAGCTTACAAATTCTTCGTAAGTATGATTCTCTAAACTAACATTATTCACAGATGTTATTGCGCCAATTGCCATAGGAATATAAAAATAATCATCAAACATAATTCCTGCAGGAGTAAATGCAAGTGAAAAGAAAACCGCTAATATCAGGAAAAATAAAATCGCGGTCAGAACATTTGCAAAAGTTCCTGCGGAAAGAACAGCTAGTTGAGAGAATTTTCTTTTTTTAGCCATCTGTTTTTCATCAAGTTCAACAAAAGCCGCCAGAAAGATTGGCAGGAAGAAAGGGAAAAACCCAAACCCGGTTTTTTTTATTTTAATCTTATTACGGACTGCAAAGATTCCGTGAGCAAATTCATGAGTTATCGCAATTATAGCAATGATGAGTATCCAGTATGTAAAATAAAAAGGCGGTAGGTAATCAAGTTTAAAGGCCTGAGGCAAATAAGGAATAAGAGGCATTATCGGCGGAACCTTGATTGCCTGAACAATGTTTTGCTTGAAAAGATAAATCCATATGATTTTTCCAAATAAATATAAGATACCAAGCATTAAAATATATCCAATACTTATTGAAATATAACTCAGGGTTTTCAGGGTTTTTTTGTATTTTTTTCCGACAGAATTTATCAATCTCACCCCCCATTTTGTTTTATATAGCAACAAGACCCCCTCTCTCTTCAGATTTCTCTTTCCCCTATATAAAAAGATAAAAATAAAAGGTAACTACAG